>JALYHT010000081.1 GCA_030776225.1 Acidobacteriota bacterium
GATACAACCGCTTTATAAACAGAGGCATGCAAGTAAAACGGGCTTGCCGTCACGCGACTGCTATGCCCAGCTGAAGCCCGACTTCGCCAGCGGGAGCGAGCGCACGCGTTTGCCGGTCGCCGCGAAAATGGCGTTGGT
This sequence comes from Acidobacteriota bacterium, assembly GCA_030776225.1. Taxonomy (GTDB): domain Bacteria; phylum Acidobacteriota; class Terriglobia; order Bryobacterales; family Bryobacteraceae; genus BOG-234. The sequence continues at coordinate 139 of JALYHT010000081.1, forward strand.
TATAGCGGGAAGCAGCGGGGGCAGGGGCGGTTCGCCCAGCCCCGTCGGATTGTTGTCGGAAAGCACATAGTGAATCTCGATCGATTGCGGAGCCTGCGCCATACGAATCATTTTGTGCTGGTGGTAATTCGTCTGGACGACCTTGCCCTTTTCGATCGTGATTTCCTGGTCCATCAACTGGCTCAGACCGTCGATGATGGCGCCCTGAACATTGTTCTCAGCGCCGCTGGGATTGATGATCTGTTTGCCGACATCGCCCGCCGCCCAGATCTTGTCGATCTTCACTTTATTCGCAGAATCCACGTTCAACTGGACGACTTCGGCGAAGTAGCCCTGATGACTGAAATGGAATGCCACGCCCATTCCGGCGCCTTTGGGCAGGTTCCTCTTGCCCCACTGGGACTTCTCAGCCACAAGCTTCAAAACGCCCTTCATGCGTTCGGCGTTCATGGTCGGAGGAGCGATAGCACCGGGAGCGACGGGAGCAATCGGAGCCGCCGCATCCAGCATCGCGAGACGGAACTCGACTGGATCTTTACCTGCCGCATGGGCGAGTTCGTCAATGAACGACTGTATGACAAATGCAAAAGCATTGCTGCTCGGCGCGCGCAGCGAACCGGTGCGGACAACCAGCGGCTGCACCGAAGCCTGCAGAGAATAATTTGGAATGAAACGCTGCGGGAACTCCGTGGGGCCCATGGCGCCGGCCGAAACGAAGCGGTCGCCATCGCCATAACTGATGAAATGGTTGTGCCAGGCGACCAGCTTGCCGTTGCCATCCAGCCCGCCCTTCAGGTACTGGAAGCCGCCCGGACGATAGTAGTCGTGGGTCATATCGTCTTCGCGCGACCAAACCAATTTCACCGGCATGCCGGCTTCTTTCGAGATGTAAGCAGCCTGCACCAGGTAGTCATTGGTCAAACGCCGGCCGAAGCCGCCGCCGGCGCGAACCATATGCAGAGTCATGTCGGATTCCTGAATTCCGAGAGCCTGCGCTGCGAGTCTCCGGCCGCTGCCCGGCGTCTGGGTGTTGGACCAGATTTCGCACTTGCCGTTCCTGAAATCGGCGGTGCAGTTCTGGGGTTCAAGCGGCGAGTGCGAGATGAACGGATAAGAATAAGCGGCTTCGACCGTCTTCGCCGCGCTCGCCATGGCCGCGTCCGGATCGCCATCCTTACGGATGGTTCTCTGCGCGCCGGCTTTGTGCAGTTCCCCGGCTTTCGCGGCATAAGCTGTGCTGCTGCCGCTGACGCGGGAGCCTTCATCCCAGTCGACCACCAGCTTCCGGCGTGCGGACTGGGCGGCCCACCAGGTATCGGCGACGATCGCGATACCGCTTTCGAGACCCGGATCGCCGGGCAGAACGGCATCCGTAATGTCGGGACGGGTGACCACGAAAGCGGTCTTCACGCCCGGCAGCTTTTTGACTTCGTCGAGGTTCGCGCTTCTGACCTTACCGCCGAAGACGCCGCACCTTTCAAACACGGCATAAGCCATGTTGGGCACTGTGACGTCGATACCGAAAATCGGCTTGCCGGTAACAATGTTCGGCGTTTCCCGCTGCGTCTGGGGTACGCCGATGATCTTGTAATCGGCCGGGTCCTTCATCTTCAGCGTGTTCAGCGCAGGCATGGGCAGCGCGACCATCCTGCCTGCCAGTTCGCCGTAACCGAGCGAGCGGTTGGAAGACTTGTGATAGACCTTGTTCGCCGATGTGGCGCATTCCGCTTCCGGAACGTTCCAGGTCTGCGCCGCGGCGGTAATCAGCATGGCGCGCGCGGCGGCTCCCGCCTGGCGCATGGGAATCCAGTTGGTCGGGGTCGCGGTGCTGCCGCCGGCGACCTGCCCCGCATACTTCTTATCGTCGAAATCGGCCTGCTCGATCTTCACCATCTTCCAGTCGGCATCCATCTCATCGGCGATGAGCATGGGGAGCATCGTTTTGATGCCCTGGCCGATTTCCGGATTCTTCGCCATGATGGTGACAGTGCCATCCGCGGCAATGCGGACGTAGGTGTGCGGATCGGGAGGCGGAGGCGGAGGACCGCCGCGGCCCTGCGCTTCGAGTTCCGGTTCGAGATAGACGCCGATCAGGACGCCGCCTGCGCCGGCCGCGCTTACTCTGAGAAAGGAACGACGATCGATGTTCTTCATTTCCAGATTTCCTTATATCCGCTATTTCGCCGTTCCGGCCAGCGCGGCCGACTGCACGGTCTTCTTCGAAGACAGCGACGCGGCTTTGTGGATAGCCTTGCGTATCCGGATATAGGTGCCGCAGCGGCAGAGATTGCCGTTCATAGCGGAATCGATATCGGCATCGGTCGGGTTCGGCTTTTTCGCGAGTAACGCTGCGGCAGCCATCATCTGGCCAGGCTGGCAATAGCCGCACTGTGAAACATCGATCTCGGTCCATGCGACCTGCACGGGATGCGTGCCGTCGAGCGAAAGGCCTTCGATCGTGGTGACCGCCTGCGTGCCCACCGCCGCAACCGGGATCTGACACGAGCGGACGGCTTTGCCATTGAGCTGTACCGTGCACGCCGCACACTGGCCGATACCGCAGCCGTACTTCGTGCCCTTGAGATTCATCAGGTCGCGAAGTACCCAGAGCAAGGGCATGTCGGGTGGGGCCTCAACCGTGGTGGACTGCCCGTTTACGTTCAGTTTGTAGGCCATGGAGTTTTGCTCTCGATCATCTAGAGCATATACGATTGCGCCAGGTTGCTGGAGAGCGTATTTCGCATAGCTTGCAATCGTAAATTAAAATACACTGACACCGAACACAGGGCGAAATCCGAGTTTTCCGGCTCCGCCTTCGACTTCATCGATTTAGTGATTTTGGTAGGGGCGTTCGGGGGCGAGAGTCTTGTCGTTTCCGGCGCTATCAGTTTTAATTGCTGCGACGGGCGCAGCGGCCACGACGGCGCCTCGTGCTGGCGAAGACAATCCGGCGGACATCCTCCGGGTGCAAAAAAGCGCTGGAAGTCCTCTGCGCGCCGGAAGGTACGGAAGCAAAACAGGATCGTGTAGAGGTATAAATCATGTATTTCCCGACCGGAACTTTCGCACCCGTTAGGCGACGCTCGGACCCAGGCGAAACCGGTATACCCGAGGTCGCTCGCATTTCTGGTCAGCCGTTCCGCCCACTCGTGACACGTCTCTAAATGTATGCGTGTCGTCAGAGGCGTGTGCCGCCAGCGCAATATCCCAAGAGGGATTCTTCTCCGCGTGAACATCGTTTTGGGCGCGGCTGAAGGGTTGGCCAACCACGTTCTTGCGCGCGATCTGTCGACTTCGCTGCCAACGGTATTGTCGTGGCGGAAGCGTTATGAGCGCGAAGGTCTGGCCGGGCTGTTTACGGA
>JALYHT010000082.1 GCA_030776225.1 Acidobacteriota bacterium
CCAAATTGGCAGGATCGAGGTGGTCGCTGTGAATATCGGTGATCAGCACTAGATCGGCCTTAGGAACTTTGGTGAAATCCGGTGACCCGAATTTGCTCACCGCCGGATCAACTTCAATGACTTGGCCACCAGCTTCAAGGGTAAGACTCGCGTGCTGGATCGGAGTCACCTTGAGGACACCGGCTGAGGTCTCGAACTCTTCTGTAGGAGGAGCGGCTAGAACCGGGAGGGTCACGGTCAGCAACATGGCAAGCAGTGAATATCTCATGCGGCCACTATATCACGCGATTATGGTGGCCACCAGGACGCCCTTATGATACCAGGGACGGTGCGATGGTTGATTACGGCGGCTTTCCGCTGAACGAGACCCGCCGCTTGTACGTGCTCACATGGCTCCCCCGGATCAGGCAGAGGCTCATGCAGTTTTTCGCTCCTGGCGGAAGCCCCGAAACAGTTTACGTTTGGCCTCCTGCATGCGGCGCGCTGACTCGGTGTTGCTATGCGCGTTTGCAATCTGGGTCCAAGCACTGAAGGCTGACAGCGGGCTTGAGGTAGCTCTGGCCTGGCGGCGAGGCCCGCTCCAGGGTTCGCAACGTTTCCCACGGGGTGGCGTAGCGTTTGTAGGCGAATGTTTGCTTGCCCCGCGGGTCCACGATCCGATCGGGTTGCCCGCACGGACGATGAAAGTTCAGGTACGGGTTGAAGGCGGATTGGTAGAACGCATGGATGTTTTCGGCGTGCTCGGTGGCGATGTAGCCGTAGCCTATGTATTTGCGAATTACGGCTCCGTTTTTCGTTCCACCAGCCCGTTGTCGTTGCTCTTGCGCGCTCGCGACTTGGTCTGCACGATCAGAAGATCTCGCAATAATCCAGAGACCGTATCGTTGATGAACTCCGAGCCGTTATCGGAATGAAGCCCCGGATCGGAAACGGAAACCGCTCCAAAAGGTCCTGTAAAACCGGCCTCAGATGCGATTGCGTGATGGCCGCGACGCAGGCCACCATCTGCCATTGCGTGACCTCGTCCACTAGATTGATGTGATACACGCCATTGACTCCGTCGAGGTCTCCCTGTTGCACCGTGTCCACCCGCAGACGGCCAGCCAGCAGGCGGTCGCCGATCGACTGCACCTGAGTTGGGATGACGGGCACGCCATTCAGAGCCGCGGGCCGTGAAGCGCGGACTGGAACGACGCAAGACCGAACCGGTCACCCGGCTGGGCATAGATGAGAAGTCGTTCCCGCGCGGTCATCATTACTTCACGATGGTCAACGATCTGGATCGCGCGGTCGCGTGTTGTTTGTAGCTGAGCACCGGACAACTCAGAGTCTGACGAGTTCTGGTCTTCGCTAACCGCCGAACAGATTGAGGCGGTTCAGGCGGTTGCGATGGATATGTGGCACCCGTATGTGTCCTCGACGCTCAACCACCTGCCGGAGGCGCAGAGCAAAATCGTGTTCGATAAATTCCATATCGCCAAACATTTTCCGAAGCTGCCGATCAGGTCCGGCGGGCACGAAAACAAACAGCTTCGTGAGCAGGGCGACGACCGGCTAACTGGTACGCGCTACGACAGGCTGAAACATCCGGCACGCATGGAACCGGGCGACCGGAAGGAATTCGCCGCACTGCGCGACAGCAATCTGAAGACGGCACGCGCCTCTCGATTTACGATCTCGACAAGCGACGTCATTGGATGGATGAGCATGGCGATTTGATGCATTGCCTAACGCTCTCGGGCGCAATGCCGTGGCAAAGAACGTCGGCTCAGGAGGGCGCGGGCCTCGCGCAGGACTCGAATATATAATCGTGCTTTTCAATCGAATCCGGCGCGGCGCGGGCGTTACGCGTAAATCCGTACGCGCCGAGTGCGGCAATGCCACGGCGGCAAATCTTGTTGCTGTTTATCGCATCAGACACGGCGCGTGTCCCTATTGCCATGGCCGCGATGGTAGCACGCTTTTCCGGAAAACAGGTGCGAAGTGCGGATTACGACTAGTAGAGGAATCACCCCACTAACATCTTCGAGCGGCCAGCCTGTACACCCACTCGCCCTCCCACAGCCGTTATCGCTTCATGCCGTTGCCGCTCAGGTACTCGTCCTTGATCTTCTTCCGGTATTCCGGGTAGACCGTGTCCGCGCCGCCGAGCACTGCTTCGCGCGGGATATGTGTCTTCTGGGTCACTTCGTCGACGAAGGGATTCTTCCCCGGCAGATAGTGCGGCACGCGGCCCTCGCTCACGCCCTCGTCGTCGATGATGCAGGGCGGACCGGCCGCCCATCCCAATTGGGGAACGTTTTCAAACACCGCGCTGATAACATATGGCTCCGCCAGATAAATGGGATCGTCGAGAACGGCCACGATCATCAGGAGACTGCTGCGCCTGGTGAAGCGCATCGTGATCGTCGCCTCGTCGCTCATCGGCGGACCGACCCCTATAAAGTTCGCGTTCAGGTGCGTTATCGACACGACCAGCCTATTGTCCTCCCATCGTCCGGTCGCAAAACCCGCGCGCTCGTGCACGGCGTAAGGCGACGGATGCGGCCGTCCGTCCATCCAGATGGTGATCGGCGCGCGATCCGCCCAGCCGCCGATGGTGAAAGCGAGCGTGTCGCCCGTGACCGGATCGATCTCCGGCCACACCCTCATGGCGAAGATGCCTCGGAGCAGGTAGCCCGGCGCCCATCCCATGCACTGACGTTCAGGCATCGAGAGTCTCGATTGCGAATACGTGAGACTGCGGCTCCGCCCCTCGTCGTTGAGCTGGATCCCCATATAGTCCACGGGGGCGCTGTTGCCGCCGTTCAGGGCGGTGCTGACGCGCGTCCACGAGCCTGCGAATTCAAACTGGGCCGACGCCGGCCGCACGCCAGCCAGCAACAGCGGTACGATCCAGAGAGCGACTCTCAATCGAAGGGCCGCCCTCCTGGAGTGTGGTTGAGGAGGTCTCATGGAGTGTGGTTGAGGAGGTTTCATGCGTATTACCAGAGAGCCGAGCATGGCTTAGGATCCCAGCCGGATGCGTCGGCCTGTTTTTTGAAGTGCGACGTGCGGACCGCTGACTGCCGGAGATAGCGGGGGTCGTCTACAATCGAGGTGACGATAAGCATCTGGCCGTTGCCGGGCAGGGGGACCACGTCGAAGTACTCGGTAAGCGTGGCCTCCTCGCTGTACGGCACGCCATTCTTCTCGAGGTACCCGGCGCGCATTTTTGTCGTGCGCACCTTGAGCGCGCGAGACTTCGGCGCATCGTAAAACCCGAGAAAACCTCGCTGCAGCGAGTCCTCGGCGATCCGCGAAGGCTCCCACTCGGCGACCGATTGCCCCTGCCAGCTACGCTCCCCGGCAGCGACGGCCCCCACCGACCGCACGGACGGCACGCCATGCTCCGGCCCCGACGTGGCCGTGAAGGGCAGCAGCCGGGTTTGCTGACCGGCATCGGCGTCTATGCGGAGCGTGGTGTCGTCCTGCCAGGTGATATGGATTCGTCCAGGCACCCGCATGATCGTGGCGGCCCCGTATGATTTGCAGGCGTTACCCGCCGCCTCGTCGGCGACAGGGTCCCAGCCTTTTGCTATGGCAAGCGCCTCCGGCGTCATCCTTCCGCCACCCCCATCATGGCCGAAATCGCCCTTGATGGGGGTGACCATGCGATAGCGCCACTCCTCGCTGATGACCGACATCCAATAGCCGGTCAGATCAATGGGGGCAGCCGCCCGAGGCAGCACACCGACGGCGCTACCCGGGCCCCCGGGATCACCACCGCCCGGAGGTGGACCGCCCGAAGGTGCACCTCCTGGAGGCACGCTTCCGCGCTCCTGTCCGAGCATTGCGGGTGGGATCGCGGCGATCACCATGATGACGGCGGCAGCCAGTACCGCGCGTAGGGGCGTCATTGCGGCCCCGCCGCTTTCAGACTGCGATACACCGCCTCGACGAACATCTGCGTTGTCCATGATCCGCCCTCCGATCCGTAGCGACGCGCATAGCCCTGAGCTGGGGCCGCCGCCTGCACCTGCGCGAGCGTCAGCCCGCGCGCAATCATGTCCTGCACGCGGTCGCGAATAATGGTGACCATGTCACGGTAGTCCGCCACATCCAGCTGATTACAGACGCGGCCGTGCCCTGGCACGACCCACGTGCCGGCATCGTGCGACCCGATCGGCACCCAGGAGGGAATCACGAGCTCCAGCAGCCGATTCAACGCGTCCAATTCGCCCTGCACGCTGCCGCCACTCGCCACGTCTATCACGGGAAAGCGCGTCGTATCGAGGACATCGCCCGCCACTACGATGTCGGAACGGCGGAAGACCACTACGACATCGCCGTCCGAGTGGGCGGCGGGCTGATGCAGCATATCAATCCCCTCGTCGTTGAAGAACATGTACCTGCGCTTCTGGCGGAATGTCTCGGTCGGCCACGCGCCCTGCGGAAACGCGTGCCCGCCGCCAACCGCCCCGCTCATTCTAGCCAGCACCTGTTGGGACGCCACGACTTGGGCACCCGTCGGCGTGGGGAGGCTAGTGCTGAAGGTCGGCAGCGTGAACAGCGACATCCCCGCTTTTACCACCACTTCGTTACCGCCCACGTGGTCGGGATCGGCATTCGTGTTGATCACATACCGGATCGGCTGTGCCGTCAGCCGCTTGATTGCCGCCAGCACTGCGGGGGCACTCGCCGCAGTGCCAGTGTCGACCACAATCGCGCCGTCGGTCCCGACCTGCACGACGACATTCGCGCCGCCGCTGGCGATCAGGAAGAGATTCGGCCGCAGTTGCAGGACTTCCACGCCGCCCGCCTCGACCGCGCTCCCGGTGGCCGGGCTCGCCGACCCCTGCGCGAGCAGCTGCGCTGCGAATGGATACGCCCCGCACGCCACGCCCACCGCCAGACTCCAGACGGCGACGCGCGCAAATTTGCCGATTATGAATGTCATAACTTCTGTCTTTCGATAAGGACTCGGTTGCCGTCAATGCATTCGTACTCGGAAATCATGTCGCCACCTGGAGCCCCATTAAATATCCCATCGACCACCTTCCACGGATGCGTAAGCATTTGGGGATCCTCTGCCACGGCCTCGTAATGGATCCTGCCGTCCGCGGTAGGAGAATAGCGCTCAATGACATGCAAGTTTTCGCTGTGAATCGATCCGGCCCCGGCTAGCCAGGTCTTATCGTTGAAACCAATGGTGTCGACAACCAGGGTGTCTTGTTCCCAGTGGCCGATCGATTCGCCCATGAAGGTATTCTCGACGTCCCGGCTGTGGCCACGCCCGTCTGTTGGAATATCACGAAAGGTGCGCATCGCTTCGTGGAGAATGATCGTCTCATTAGGAGTCTGAATAATCTTGAATGGAAAGGTACCCCAGGTAGTTACGCGAGGGGTTCCCAACAGGAAGCAACCCACACCTGGATCCGCTGTCATTTCTTTGGCCAGCGCGCGTACTTTGGGAAGAACTTCCGTTTTGTAGGGCGCGCTTTCCTGGTTCCCGATCGGCTGGTACATCCACATTCCAGACAAATCCGGTTTGCCGTTGGACAGCTTGGGGAGGGGCTTACCTGAAGGGGGCAGTGGCGGGTTTTGCGCCATTGCGATCCCGCAGGCCGCGCAAGCAATCAGAAGTGTTTGCATCATGAATCGCCTCCTGGCTCCGCGCTAATTGAGGGACCCAACCAGGGGACCCATTTGCTTTTTGGTTCCATCCGGCAGCACAAATTCCCAACCCGCCAAACGGGCGGACCCATCTTTTGACGAGTAGCCGTTTATGGGTATTTTATCGCCAGGCTCCAACTCAGCATCAAAAGAGTGATGGCCGAACGCCACGCAAGACAGTAACAACGAGGCCAATGTAGCAGATCCCATTCTAATTATTTTTCTTTCTTGACGAATGCCACAAGACTAACGTATATAGATGCAATTGTCGTCATTCTCCGTCTTGCTTCATTCTGACTTGCCGCGAGGTCATAGCTCCGAGTTTTGCCAGTGTACTATGGAACGCAGGGGCCCCGCAAGGGCCAGTGGCATATCACGGGCTGATAGTGACCTGCCCCGTTTTTCTCTACCGGTCGTAATTTGGAAGTTTCGGTTTTCATACTACCGTCTCTTAAGCCATCCCGCCGGAGCCGCCCGTCGCGATTCTGTTTCTGCGCAACGCTGCGTTCCGGTCCGGCCGCGGCGCATACCGATATGTTGAGCGGTCCACTTCGAGGAGCTTGCAGGCATAGCGCTCGCCGAGCCCATGCTCGGCCATAACCAGCGCCACATCCCGCCTCGTGCTCACAAGCTCCATCCGTTTTTTTCAGATCACCGTCGTCAGCGCTTCTTTGTCCAGACTGAGACCGGCGACCATGTTTTTCAGCCGGCGGTTCTCATCTTCCGGCGCCTTCAGCCGCTTCGCGTCATTCACGTCCATGCCGCCGTACTTCGACTTCCAGTTGTACAGCGTCTGGGCCACTTCTTTCACCGACCGCCGCGCCTCCATCTGCTTCACCGCGCCGATGATCTTTTCTTCACTGTGCTTCGCCTTCTTCATCTCGAAAGTCCCTTCCTTTCATTTTCAGGAACTTTCCAAATTATGATTGGCTTAGTTTAGTGGGGGCAGGGTCAGTGGGTCAGGCGCTGCTGACCATCGATGATGAATTTCCTGGCATCCCGTTCGCTGATGATGATCGAGCCGAGAAAGTAGTGGCCGTAGGATTTTCGACCGCCGAACGCTCGTGACCCGGTTCATAGCTTCCGGGGAATTTTTCCGCCACATCGTCCAGCAACTCCGCGACGTGCTTCGTTTGCCATCGATATTCGCGCTGATAATAGTCGACACCATACTTGGCGCCGCTCAACAGCGAGCGGATGTTCTTCGCGGTCCCGAGGATTTCTCTCATGGGTAAGGCTCTATGATAATTCGGCGTGACCAGGGGCGGGAGCTTAACAACCTTGGCAGCAAAATGGAATGCTCAACGTTAAGCGGGCCGCAACCTCGCGGCTGCGATTTTTCAAAATGTGTGATCAGGTGTGATCAGAACCGCTGTAACTTATTGATTTATGGTAGCGCTAACGGGAATCGAACCCGTATTTAAGCCTTGAGAGGGCTTCGTCCTAACCGTTAGACGATAGCGCCATAATCCTCAACCAGATTAACAGAACACCGCTGGTTTCAGTTTTCAAAATGGCCAGAGACGCGCCGAACTCCACGACAACCCCGAGTTGATGGTCAACTGATTTTTCAATGAAGACGTACTCTGGATGTCGACATGGTGGTATGAAGCGGATAGACTCACCCCCACGCCTTTCTTATACGAGCGGGAAAGAGAGAGCGTCGCAAACTCCGTCGCGTACTGACCCAGACTTTGCGAGACCGAGATCAGCCTGTCGCGGCCGCCGCCGACACTGAGCCCGTAATCCCGAAAAATTTTTCTGCTGCCACTGACCGAGAGGGATTCCTGCTGCGACGTCTGAAAAAGACCGTTGCCCGGCGTTACGCCACGGGCGTAAGCGAATGACACGGTCCCGTATTTATGGAAATCTCTGATCGCCTGCGCCGAAAGATCGCTGCTTCTGATTACCCGATAAGCGTCGATGATTCCACTGGTCTCGCCCAGAAGCACGGCGACCTCCGGACTCAGAGGTACCGTCTGCAGTCCCAGGCTTTCGACGCGCGATAATCCGCCATTGAAGCGGAGTTGTGTGGAGCGGTCGATCGCGTAAGAAAAAATCAGTCCAACTGAATGTGTATCGCTGACCCCCGTGCCGTGGGGGTAAACATAATTGCTGTATGAATAAGAGCCCCCCACCGTCATTTTCCTGGTAAGCCGGTAAGTGCCGTTGACGCCCGCCTGTTTGCCCGTGACCCCGTAAAGAGCGGCGGAATTGCGCACTGTCGCGAAGTCGGAGCCTGTAAAAGTGAATGCAGTGCGTCCCGTCAATTGCCAATGCAGGTTCACGCCGGCCGTGTACTGTTTCGACCCGGTATCCACGATCGCGATCCCTGGGCTTGTGGCCAGGCTGACGTTCGCAATAGTTTCCGGGCCAGCGTTGAGATTCTGCAGAGTCGCGTTCGCCGAGACATCCGACGCCACTGCCTTTACTCCCAGGCTGAAACGGCGGGAGATGGCTCGCGAAAACGTCAGGCCCATATTGTGGTTAGCGCCCGTATAGAAAGACGAAGCCGGATAGTAGGTCATCGAGCCCGAATAGTTCATGCCGAATTGATAGTGGCCGAAGGCGCGTCCGCCGGAAAGACCCCATGCGATCGCGGTTCCCTGCATGGCGCCTGAAGACTTTTCCGCGGACCCCGCGGCCCCGGAGTTAGTACCCTGCGCCGCGCCTGTTTCAAAAGATGAACTTACGCCCAGCGTTTCGGTCCATTTCAGGCTTTTCGGGATAGCTGGCTGATAGATCGAGTAACTCCGGTTTAGAACGCCCGGGCCGTAATATTCCGGCCCGGCATCGCTGGCCGCATTTTCGGAAACTTCCGGACCCGATTGTCTGGACGAAGAAGCCTTGTTATCGGCATTATCGGCCGCGATAGAACCCGGCGTCTGCTCCTGAGACTCTTCGACCCGTTTCGTGGCCTGACGCGCCGCTTTATCTTTTCCGGCTTTTTCCTCTCTGTAAAGAGGATCAACGCCCTGAATCGCTTTTTCCCGCTGTTGCATTGGCGTCATAGGCGCGGGGTTGGAATCGGCGGGTGTATCTATCGAATCCGGCGCACCCTCGATTGCCGTCTGCGCCCACGCTTTTGAGCCGAAAAACAGCAGGCACACCAATACCCCCCTGCGGCTTCGATTCAAAAGGAACATGGCGCTAACAAAAGTCTGACGGTTTTACCCGACACGTGTCAAGCATTACAGGTACCGGCATCAGCTTCTCATCCGGACTTAGGGAACTTTGCCTGAAACCGCGCCGTCTACCCTGTCGGATAGGTGACTGGATGAAAAGAAGAAGGCTCTTCGTTCTAATAACTTACGCAGTTTCGATGAATGCGGCCGAGTTGCCGGTGCGCACTGTGGTTCTTTACAGGCACGGCGTCGGCTACGTTGAGCGCGCCGGCAGCCTCGGGCAGGGCGAATCGGCGCGGCTGGATTTCAAAGCCGAAGAAATGAATGACGTGCTGAAATCGCTCACAGTGAACATACAGGGCGGCAGCGTGACAGGGCTTCGCTACGATTCCAGCATTCCGCTTTCACAAAAGCTTACGGAGTTTCCTTTCGAGATTGAAAGAGGGTCGCCGCTGAGCGCGGTGATCGATCAGTTCAAAGGCTCGCGTATTGAGATGGAATTCGGGGCGCAAAAGGCTGCGGGCACCGTTGTTTCGGCGCGCGTGATTGCGGGCGACAAAGATCGCGATAAAGATCGCGGCGAACGCGAGCAACTGACGCTTCTGCTCGATTCGGGGGAGCTGCGTAACGTCGATCTGGGAACCGCGACGGCAATTCGCTTCACTGACGTCAAGCTTCAGCTTCAGTTCAGGGAGTACCTGGCCGCGCTCAGCGGCGCGCGCTCGAAAGATAAGCGCAGCGTTTATATCGATTCGTCGGATGCGAAGTCGCGCCAGGTGCGAGCTTCTTACATCATCCCCATGCCAGCCTGGAAATCGAGCTATCGGCTGTCGTTCGAAGATATCAAAGACCAGGGGACGCTCGAAGGCTGGGCCATCGTCGACAACACCACGGGGGAGGACTGGACGAACGTAAAGCTGTCGCTGGTTTCAGGGAAGCCGATCTCATTTATCAGCCAGTTGTATCCGCCGAAGTTCATTGCGCGGCTCGGAGCGGAATTGGCCGAAGATAATCCGTTGGCTCCGACTGTCTATACAGGAGCGTTGTCGGCCAAAGTAGCTGCGCCGCCCCCACCCCCGGCGCCGAAAAGGTTCGGCGGCAACCTGGCGGGGGGACTCGGTGTAGACGCCGGCCCCTTCCAGGTTTTCGGGAGCTTGCAGTCGGACTCCAGTATTGGCCCCGCCGTCTCATCCAACTCAGACGCCGAGATCGCGGACCTCTTTGAATACAGCATCGCGGCCCCGGTGACTGTAAAAAAAACGAATCCGCCATGATGCCTTTTCTGAAGCAGAAGATCAGCGTCCGTAAGCTCATTGTCTACTCCGACTACACGATGCAGAATCCGTTCAGCGCGGCCGAACTCACCAACAACACCGGCAAGACTCTCGATGGCGGGCCCATCACTGTGTATGACGCCGGGACCTATGCGGGTGAAGCGCTGGTCGAAACCATCAGGAACGCCGACAAGCGCTTCATCAATTACGGCGTCGATCTGGGCACGCGCATTTCGACTACCCTGAACTCACGCGACGCAGGCGTCCGCGAGATCCACGTCCACAACGGTCTGCTGGTTTCGAAAACCGCGCAGCTGGAAAAGAAGACTTTCGCGATTCAGAACGTGGACCCGCGTGCCAAGACGCTGATCCTCGAATACCCGGTGCGTGCGGGCTACGCCTTGATCGATACGCCGAAGCCCGCGGAAACAGCGCGCCATTTTTATCGCTTTGAAGTCAAAATCCCCGCCAGTGGCTCCCTCGATTTTCCAGTCACCGCGGAGCGGGTTTACGATACGCAGATCTCAGTTTCTTCCCTGAACCCAAATGACATTCTTGTTTACATTCGCAACAAGAACGTGAGCGACGCCGCGCGCCTGCAGCTTCAGCAGATTGCGGACGCCAAAACGCAGATCGCGGGCGTCGATGCCGCAAAAGCATCTGCCACCGATGAAATCGGCAACCTCACGCGTGACGAAGAGCGGAACCGGCAGAATATCGCGAGTCTTTCCGGCGTCAGCGGACAACAGCAGATTGTGCAGGATTATGCCCGCAAACTGACCGAGCAGGAGACTCAGCTCGCGAAAACGCGCGACCGCGCCACGGCCCTCGACCAGCAGCGGGTGCGTCTCCAGACAGACCTCAACGGCCTGTGGAAAAACTGGATTTTTAGCTGCGCCCGCCCGCCACGCTACATTGGTTGACGTGCCGCTCGACGACGCCCTTCGATACGCCGCCGAGGAAAACGGGGTCCAGCAGGATTTCTGGGATATCTTCGGGCATCGCCACTTCACCAGCCCGGAGACGAACCGAGCCATTCTCGAAGCCCAGGAATTCGACTGCTCGTCCGAAGAGTCGATTCATCGGACTTTGACGGAACGGGCTGAGAGCGAGGGCGCCCGTTCTCTTCCCCACGTGATGGTGGTGAGTGAGAACGAACCGCTGCGCATCCCGGGGAATATCGCTATTGAGATCGCCACTGAACAGGGCGAGCACCATCGACTGCGCCTGCATGACGGCGTGCCTGAACAGGATGTGCATCTGCCTTTGGGATATCACGAGGTCCGCGCGGCCGATTGCACGATGCGGCTGATTGTGACCCCGGACCGCGCCTGGTCGCCACCGGGCGGCCGGCGTGCCGGGCTGGGCGTAACTCTTTACGGCCTGCGTTCCCACCGCAACTGGGGTTGCGGGGATTTTCGCGATCTGCGCGACCTGATCGACTGGGCCGCAGGCACGCTGCACGTGGATTTCATCGCCCTGAATCCGCTGCACGCTATCCACAACCGACGCCCGTACAACACCAGTCCTTACCTTCCGAACAGCATCTTTTACCGGAACTTCCTTTATCTGGATGTGGAGGGGGTCGCCGGCTTCGACCGCATCCGGCACAAATGGGAACATGGCTGGCTCTGCGCGGAACTGCTCCGCCTGCGCGCCTGCCCAGCCGTCGAATACGAACAGGTAGCCGCCGTCAAGAGATATGCGCTCGACTGCATTTTCAAAGCGAACCCGCCCGGCCGCGACTGCGAAGCCTGGATTCGTGAAGAGGGCGAACTGCTTCGACTCTATGCTACGTATTGCGCGCTGGACGAACACATGCACGCCGAAGATTCGGATCGATGGGTGTGGCCCGACTGGCCCGAGGAGTATCGCAATCCCGACAGCCCGGCGGTGCGCGACTTTGCCGCCGCACACCCGCGCGAAATTCTGTTCCATGGCTGGCTTCAATGGCAGGTGAACTGTCAACTGAAAAAGGTGCAGCAGCATGCGCGCAAGGCAGGCATGAAAATCGGCCTGTATCACGATCTCGCCCTCGCCACGGACCGCTGCGGTTCCGATCTCTGGGCCCATCGGAAGTTTTATGTCGCCGGTTGCCGGGTGGGTTCGCCGCCGGACGATTTTTCTCCCACCGGGCAGGATTGGTCCTTTCCGCCGCCGAACGCGCGCGCCCACCGCAAAGACGGCTACCGGCTATTTGCCGAATCGATACGAAAATCGCTGCGCCATGGCGGCGCGTTGCGCATCGATCATGTCATGCGCCTCTTCCGGCTCTATTGGATTCCCGAAGGCCATAACGCGGCCGACGGCGCCTACGTGCGGGACCGGGCGGCGGACCTGGTCCGGATACTCGCGCTCGAGAGCGTCCGCAATCAGGCTGCGATCATAGGCGAAGACCTCGGCACCGTGGAACCGGAAGTGCGCGAGACGCTTTCGCAATTCGGCATTCTCAGTTACAGGCTGCTTTATTTCGAACGGGATGGCGGCCGTTTTAAGTCTCCAGGCGAATACCCCTCCAGGGCTCTGGCATCTTCCACCACGCACGATCTTGCCACGATCGCCGGTTTCTGGACTTGCAACGATATCGAGGCCAGGCTCAAAGCCGGAACCATCGATCGCGCGGCCTGCGACTCGCAAAAGGCCGACCGCGCGCGCGATAAACAGAGCCTGCTCGACGCCCTGTTTGCCGAAGGCCTCCTGCCGGAGGACTACGCCAGGCGCGCCGAAGAGATCCCGGAAATGACTGGCGAGCTTCATTACGCCATCACAGGTTACCTGGCGCGCACTCCTTGTGAGCTGTGGCTTATTAATCAGGAAGATATAACGGGGGAAAAGTTCCAGCAGAATCTGCCCGGGACTACGTCCGAATATCCCAACTGGAGCCGCAAAATGCGTTGGTCGATCCAGGAGTTGGCCGACGTTTCGGAGGCCCGGAACTGCGCCGCCATGATAGCCAGCTGGATCGATGGGTCCGGGCGAAACCTTCCGCTTAAGTAGAAGCCCGCCCCTTTTTTTACGCATATTCGCGATCTATATCTGTAAACAGGTAACAATCGAATTTGCCTGACGTCTCCACGGAGACGGACCCAGATAAACAAATGCAAATGAAAGTTAAGACGGTATTGTTTCCGCTTGCGCTGGTGGCGGTTGCGCTGGCGCAGAGCGTCAGCTCGGTGCGGGGCACAGTCACCGATCCTTCATCGGCTGTGGTCCCGAAGGCGACGGTGGTGGCGACGGGTAACGGAATCACGCGCTCGGCGACAAGCGACGGGCAGGGTCACTTCACGCTGCCGAATATGCCCGCCGGGAAGTACAGCATCCGGGCGGATGCCCCAGGTTTCGTAACCTATGCCAGGCCCGATTACGACGTCTCGGCAGGGCAGGCGAACAGTCTGAATATCGCGCTGCAAATCGCCACAGAGGCTCAGCACGTCAGCGTCACCGATACGACAACGGCCGCGCTCACGACGGATGCGTCGGGCAACGTAAGCGCCCTGATCCTGAAAGACGCAGATATCGAGGCGCTGCCGGACGATCCCGACGATTTACAGTCGGATCTGGAAGCTCTGGCCGGTCCCGCCGCGGGACCGAACGGAGCACAGTTCTTCGTTGACGGTTTTAGCGGCGGCCAATTGCCGCCCAAGAGCTCGATCCGCGAAATCCGCATCAACTCCAATCCGTTTTCCTCGGAATTTGATCGCCCCGGCTTCGGGCGTATCGAGATCCTGACCCGCCCCGGCACAGACAAGTACCACGGGCAGGCGTTCATAAATTACGGCAACAGGGTTTTCGACAGTCGCAATCCGTTTTTGACCACGGCGCAGCCGGCCTATGACTCGAAATTGTTCACCGCCAATCTGGGAGGCCCGATTAATAAAAAGTCTTCGTTTTTCATCGATTACAATCGCCGGACCATCAACGAAGATGCTCTGATCGTCGGGCAGGTGCTGAACAACAGCTTCCAGGAAGTGCCCTACAACCAGGCTGTCGCGACTCCCAATGCCATGTGGCAGATCAGCCCGCGCCTCGACTACGCAATCAACCAGAACAACACGCTGATTATCCGGTATAACCACGCCCAGTCGTCCAATGTCGGCGGGGTGGGCGGACTCGCCCTGCCGACGCAGGAAACGCTGGGGACAACCCGCAATAATCAGGTGCAGATCACCGAGACTTCGGTCATCGGCACGGTGGCTGTGGACGAAACCCGCTTCCAGTTCCGCGATAACCACAGCGACTCCATCCCGACGGGAAATTTTGGTATTCCTGGCATCAATGTCAGCGGCGCATTCAATTCGGGCGGCGCGCCTTTCAGCGTCAGCAGGACCTTAAACAAAGGCTACGAACTACAGAACATCGTGACGGCCTCCCGGGGCAATCACGCCATCAAAGTGGGCTTGCGGGCGAGGCAATCGGATCTGACCAGCATCTCGACTTCGAATTTCAACGGTACCTACAGCTTCAACGCTCCCGCCGCGCAGTCCAACAATCCCGTTTGTCCCAACACCGCTACGTCGCTGGATGTTTACCAGCAGACACAATTGCTGCTGAGCGAGGGAACTCCGATGGCTACTCTGCTGGCGGAAGGTTGCGGGCCCAGCCAGCTCACTCTGAGCAGCGGTAATCCCACGGGGACCGTCCGTCAGTTCGACCTAGGTGTTTTTGTGCAGGATGACTGGCGAATCAAACCGAATTTCACTCTCAACGGCGGGTTGCGCTATGAAACCCAGAACAACATACACGACCATCTGGATCTGGCGCCGCGGCTTGGATTCGCATGGGCGCCGGGGGCGAAAGGCAGGACAGCCTCGAAGACCGTCATCCGCGGCGGTTACGGCCTTTTCTTCGACCGGTTCAGCGCCAGCAATGTGCTGAACGCGTTGCGCTTCAACGGCACTACGCAAACCAATTACGTGATCACCGCCGGCTCGGCCAATGCCGCCGCGGCTTTGGCTTACTATCCCGCGTTACCTCCGGTATCGCTGCTGACAGCGGAAAACCAGGCGATCTACAAAATCGACAAAAATTACCGCGCTCCCTATATAGGGCAATTGGCGATCGGCGTCGACCGGCAGCTTCCGGCGCGAACTCAGATGTCGATCAATTTTGTAAATACTCGCGGCATGCATACGCAACGCACGCGAAATATCAA
>JALYHT010000083.1 GCA_030776225.1 Acidobacteriota bacterium
CTCCACATCATTGTCGCCCGTCAGCGTATCGGCCAATGGAACGCCCAGAGTTCTGTATACGGCGGTGAGGTCGCCGAAGCTGGTGAAGAACGTTTCGTGAAATCCCGCCACGGGCCGCAGATATTCGGCGGTTTCCGTGATCCACTGGCGGCGCACGCGCGAATTAACCTCCGCTTCGTGCAGAGTAACAGGAGGCGTGAGGAGGATGAATGGCGTCAATGAGATCGCGGCGCAGGCGAATGCGGCGATTCTGTCGAATTTTGGACCGGAGGCGCGCACAAGCCCCCCGACTCCAAGCGCAATCATCGGCAGAAAAGCCATGGCATAACGCGCGTTATAGAAGGTGTGCGGCCACAATGTGGGAACGAAAATCGGCGTGCCCGAGGAATGGATGCTCCATACGTAAAACGCCGGCAACAGCGCCAATACGAAGATGGGCCACAGCGCGCGCCGCACAAATGCGGCAGCCACCGTTCCGATCCCGCCGAGAATGAGAGCGGGCCGGCCCGCGAGGAGTTTGCCTGCCGCGAAGAAGTATTGCCATGCCATGCGCCAGTCCCCTTTGCCCGGATAATTCGATTTACCCTGGATTGCCAGCGCCGACCAGGGTCCGCGATAAAAGTAGAGGGGATCGCCGAAATACCAACGGTTATGCGCCAGCCAGAGAGCGGGACCCGTGCCCGCGATCAGGCAGAAAGCCAGAATCGCCGCCCAGCGCTTTGCGTCGCCTGAAATCAGGATGTAAAGCCCCGCGAAAGGCAGCAGGAACCAGGCTTCGTACCGTGTAAGACTGCCTGCCAATCCGGCGAGCGCCGCGCCTGCAAGCGAGGGCCAGCTGCCAGTTTCTGCAAAACGCACGGTGAAATAAAGCAGGGCGAACAGAGCGGCGAAGAACGCCGGCTCCGTCATCGGGATCGATCCCAGGTAAAGCGTATTCGGGTTCAGCAGAAACACCGCCGTCGCAGCGGTTGCCGCAGCCACGCTTGAGAATATCCGCCGCATGGACGCGAACAGAAACGTCGCGGCCACAGTCATCTCGGCCGCTGCAGGGATCGCCCCCGCAAGGCCGGTACGCCATAGCCAGGAGTTGCGGACCAGCGGAACGGCCAGAAGATGCGGCAGCGGAAGCCACGTCGTGCCGATCTGCGACCAGCCTGGTGTTCTGGAATCCACGATGCGGCGGGCAATGTTGAGGTGCGCCTCCGCATCGCCGTAATAAAGCGTGCTGCCCGCTCGGAAAAAATAAACCACCGCGGCGGCCATCACGGCGGCACTGCAGAGAAAGGCGTATAAGGCGGAGAGCCCCGCGCCGTCGTCGCCAGGCCGCTTAAAACGACGTGAAGTCTTTGAATTCCTGGTACCGGGCATCGATCTCCTGGCGGGTCAGCGTTCGGAACCGTTCCACGCCGAAGCGCTCACAACAGAAGCTGCCCATCACCGAACCGTAGATCACGGCGCGACGCAGTTCATTTTTATCCACGTCCTTCGCCTTCAGGTCAACTCCTGCGCACGCCAGCGAGCCCATAAACCCGCCTGCAAAACAATCGCCGGCGCCGGTCGGGTCGAAGACGTCTTCCAGCAGATAGCCGGGCACCATGAAGTGTTGGTCGCCATGCCAGAGGATTGCGCCATGCTCGCCGCGTTTGATGACCAGAATCTTCGGCCCCATGCCGATGATCTTCGCCGCCGCTTTACGCAGGTTGTTCTCCCCGGAAAGCATGCGGGCTTCGGAGTCGTTGATCAACAAAAAGTCCCATTCCGCAATGGTTTTCAGCAGTTCTTCGCGGAAGTCGGCGATCCAGTAATTCATGGTGTCGCCGCCGATCAGTTTCTGGGTTCCGTTCATCTGCGCCCTCACGGCGCGCTGCAGCGCGGGCTGGATGTTGCCGAGCAGCAGGTAGGGGGCGCTTTTATAAGAATCCGGCAGTTTGGGATTGAAATCGGCGAAGACGTTGAGCTCGGTCGTGAGTGTCTCGCGATCGTTCATGTCCTGCGAGTAGACGCCGGCCCAGAAGAATGTCTTACCGGGAACTCGCTCAAGGCCCGCAAGGTCGATGCCGCGCGAGGAGAGAAAGTCGAGATCCTTCTGATCGAAATCATCGCCGACGACCGCGACGATCTTCGGCTGTGTAAAAAAGCTGGCGGAAAGCGCGATATAAGTGCATGCGCCCCCGAGCATGCGGTCGACTTTTCCGTGCCGGGTTTCGACCCCATCGTATGCGACCGAACCGACGATAACCATGGACATTCGTTGATTGTACAAACAGAGCTCAGCGAGATATCGTTTGCCCGGCCCGCAGCGATTCGATTGTTCTGCTCCGATGCCGCCGGATTAGACACGCCGCAAACAGCGGGACACCGGCTTACTGGAGAACGTAGCTGCCCGTACCCCACGCGAAGGACAGGGTCGGACTGCACCCGTCTGCGTGAACTGTTACCTGCGTGCGCCCCTTCGTGAGCCCTTTTCTGAATGGCAGGATGATCCACTCGTAGTTGCCTTTCTCATCGGCTTTGCCCGAGGAACGCCCAGCCTCGCTTTCCGACGTGCTTTCGAGGTCCAACGATACGCCCGGCTTGAATCCCGTCAGAGACACCAGCACGGCTTCTGCATTTGGCGTAACAAGCAACGCCTCGAGGGAGCAACCGGCATCACTATTATGAATGGGGAATGGAACCACGCTGGCAAACGCCTGAGCGCTTTTGTCGGCTGCGATCAACGCTATTCGTTTCGGTTCTCCAGGACCTGCCAACATCGCCAGATCAATGGGATCGTCCGGCTTTTCTGGCGTACCACAGGTCCCAGCTCTTCCTGCGCACACAGCGGTGCCAGTTTCATCGAATAGTGACGCCGCTAAGCGTAACCTGCGGCTGTGCGTTCAACTGCCACATCATAAT
>JALYHT010000084.1 GCA_030776225.1 Acidobacteriota bacterium
CTATCCTCCACCGCGCGCTTCTATGGAAATTTGATCGGGGTAAAGTACGGCGAACCTTTCGTAATCAAGGAAACGATGCGGGTCGATGACGTGATTGCAATGCAGGTACGTAGTATTTAATACAAAATTCGGGAGATTTCTTACTGCTATTGCAAGGTCAGTAAGATTTTCCTGATGCAATATAACGTTAACCATTGTACGATCTATGGGTACCCGGTACTATCTGTACTGGGCAAATCAATCCAGGAGATTCACAATGGTCAGGAAAGTCGTCTTCGCTCTATTGCTCGCGCTTCAGTTCTCTGTCATCGCCAATATGGCGTCGGCTTATCCCCCTCCCAGTTGCCTCCCCTGCGAGAACATCAAATAGTTTCGACTGTCAATAGTGACGGAGTGCTAGACTTCAAATTCTGGTACTCCTGCTATGCGCTTAGATGCTTGGGAGCATCGAGTCCTTCTTTTTTTGATCGCCTGCCACGGCGTGTTGCTGTGGCGGCTGTGGTCACAGAAGCTGGTGGGGGTGTATCTCTTCCTGACAGTCTATTTGTTGGGGGAGGTGCTGCAAGGATTAGCTTTACGGCTGGTAAACTGGCATACAACGCTGTACGGCTGGATCTACGTACTAACCACCCCCATCCTGTGGATCTTGGCGTATTTCATCGTTGTTGAGCTTTATCGTCTTATATTTGAAGACTACCCCGGAATTTCCAGCGTAGGCCGGAAAGCCGTCACATGGTGTATGGGTTTGGCGATTCTCATCTCCGTCCTCTACGCCATTCCCGATCTGAAATCCAACCACGGCCGCTTCCCTGTCCTGCATCTCTACTATGTAGTGGAACGCTCGACCGTGCTCGGCCTGCTGCTTTTTCTCGTCCTCATCCAGGTATTTCTAATCCGTTACCGCCTGCGGTTGTCTCCGAACCGAATCATTTACGCCACAGGGTACGCCATTTATTTCGGAATCACCGTCGCGCAGGACGTCATTTTTACTTCTCTCGGAGTGCAGGTAGTGGATACCGTCGGAATCTGGACCAACATCGCGGCGGCCTCAGTTCTGCTGGCCGGGGCTTTTCTGCTTTCGGCCAGGGGCGAAGTCGCTGTTCAACTTGAGGCGGTGGATTCCAGTTCCGATCGGGCACGTCTACAGCAACAATTGACCGATATTAACCGCATGCTGGCCAAAGCGATCCGCGGCGGCTGACGATCTGTTATCGTTGGTTAACCCGTTTCCGATAACTGCTTTCGACCTTGCGGCATAAATGGCAAAGTGCAATCCTGATTCATCGTCGTGAAACAGAACGTGAAACAGAAAACGATGCCCACCAGGAAGCGATTGAAGGCTCTATAGAGTGATAGTCAGTCTATTTTTGATTTTCGCTCTGATTGCAGCCGTTGGGTTGCTGACGCGGTTATCACCGCGATCCGATAGCACTGCCGCGTGCTATGGGGCGGATTCTTTCTTTCTCGAAACCTTTTCGCTGATTAGTTATAAGCCTATGCTGCGTCTGGCTTCCCAACTCGACCGGCAATTTCTGGCTGCGCGCCACGGGAAGAAACTTGCGACCTGCTATCGCCGGATACAACGGGATCTGTTGCGCGAATACCTTCAGAACGCTTCCCGGGATTTCAACAAAATGTACGCTATTGCGACCGCAAAAGCTGTTCACGCGACCAGCGATACGGGCGATCTTTCGATGACTTTGTTCGAGCAGCAGATGACTTTCATTCTCCTGATATGGGGAATCGAAGCCAGACTTCTGTGTGACAAATGGCTGCCGTTGGGCTACAATCTGGAACCCCTGATCGCCCAACTTGAAACCCTGGCGCAACAAACCCGCGGACTCGCCCGGCCCCAGTACAGCTATTCTGCCGGGTGAGGGTTCGGTTCGCTGCCAGAATGAAACCATGGATGCCGAACACGAGCGCACAGTGCTCGATCGGGCAATGGCGCTGTTTGCCAAAGAAGAACTGCGCGACTTCACTCTGGATCAGCTGACCGAGGCTTCCGGCATTCCATCCGCGCATATTATTCGCCGGTTCCACTCCAGCGAAAACATTCTGAAGGCGGTTCTGAGCCGGGAACTGGAAGCCATCGCGGCCACTGCCGAACCGCTGACAGTGGGTGAAACCCTTGCCAATGGACTCGGCGCCTTAGCGGCGGTCATTCTTGAGGGATACCGGCGCAGGCGTCCTCTGCTGACCAGGCTGCTTGGCGAATCCATGCGCGATCCCCACGTGGGCGCGATCTTTTACAGTACATTCGTGGCAGGCGGGCGCCATATCATCAGCGAATTCCTGCGAGCCCGCGCTGCATCAGGGGAAGTCCGGGAAGATCTGGATATCGAGACAGCGGCCTCCATGTTCTTTGCCGCGCTGATGAGTCTTCTGCTCAGCGACAGCGACAAGCTGGACGAAGACCGCGCCCTGCGTGGAACATGCGAGACCTTCCTGCGCGGTGTCGCGAGAAATCCACCGCCTCAACGGTAGTTCGCGGCCTGCAGCTCGAAAAGCCGCGCGTACTGTCCGCCGGCGGCAATCAATTCGGCATGAGTGCCATCTTCTCCGATCGTGCCGCCTTTCAGCACCACGATGCGGTCCGCCATGCGTACGGTCGAGAACCGGTGGGAAATCAGAATCGCCATACGGTCTTCCGTAAGGCGCGCGAAGTTATCGAAGACCTCTGATTCCGCGGCGGCATCGAGCGATGCGGTCGGTTCGTCCAGAATGAGCAACTGGGCGTCTCTGATGTAAGCGCGCGAGAGCGCGACTTTCTGCCACTGGCCGCCTGAAAGATCGGTACCGCCCTCGAAGCGCTTCCCCAGCATCTGCTCGAGCTTCCATGGCATCGCGTCTATAAACTGGCTGGCGCGGCTTTGCCTGGCGGCCTGCCAGATGGCTTCGTCATCGTCCAGACGGTCTTCCCGTCCGATGCCGATGTTGATCCGCACCGACATGTCGTAACGGAAGAAGTCCTGAAAAATCACTCCGACTTCGCGCCGCAGATCGTGCAGCAGGTAATCGCGCAAATCGATACCATCGAGGAGAATTTCACCCTCGACAGGCTCATAAAGTCTGGTCAGGAGCTTCACCAGCGTTGTCTTTCCCTGTCCGTTCTCTCCGACCAGTGCGATCCGCTCTCCCGGTGTAATGGAAAGGTTCAGATGGCGCAGGACCCAGCTGCCGCCGGGGTACCGGAAGGAAACGTTTCGAAACTCAAAGCCTTTTTTGATCGGGCGCGGCACGGGAATGGCATGGGGTTTCGAGTGAATCGTCGGAACAACGGCGAGGAGGTCAACAACATCGGTAAGGAACAACGTCTGTTCGGAGACGCTGGAAAAATAGGTGAAGGTCGATTGCAGTTGCACATTCGCCCCGGCAATCGCCCCCGCCAGAAAGGTCAGCGTCCCCACCGTGATTCTGCCTGCCAGAGCTTCGAGAACGAGGAAGGCATAGCCCCCGTAATAGCCGAGCGATGCGAGAACGCCGAGCAGGCTGCCCCACAGAAACCGGCGGCGCGCCAGACGGGTCGTATCTGCGATCAAGTACGTGGAGAGTTTACGGTAGCGGTCGTTCAGGAATCGGGCCAGGCTGAACATTTTGACTTCTTTGGCGCTTTCGCGGCTGCTGCCGAGCGTCCGCAGATAATCCAGTTCCCGGCGCAGAGGCGTCAGACGACGGCCCAGCGAATAGCCTTCAAATGTCACAGCCGTCTCGCCCGCGAAGCCCGGGATAACGCAAAGCGCCATCAGGGCCAGCAGCCACGGCGCGTAACCGGCCACGCTGAGCGCGAGCGAAACCGTCATCAGGCTCGACTGCACCAGCGAACCCAGCGCGGTCAGCATGGAGCTCCGGTCCGTGGCCTGCACGCGCGCGCGTTCCAGCTTGTCATGGAAATTCGGATCTTCGAGCGAGGCGAGGTCCACGTTGCTCGTGTGTTCCATCACGTCCAGGCTTAGCTGGCGGGTAAACTCTTCGGCAATACGAGAGTCGCAATAATCGATACCGCGTGTCATCACGAGAGCGGCAGCCGCGAGCACGAACTCCAGAAGCAGCCAGGGCCAGAGCGAGCCGGCCGGGACTGTTGGATGGGTACGGGCACCCACAATGATGTCGATGATGAGTTTTGAAACCGCCAACATCGCAAGGGGTATCAGGGCTGTGGCGACGCGCAACGCAACCAACGTCGAGACCAGTCGTGGCGCGGCGCGCCAGAGCACGCGTAAAAGTTTCGGAAGAGTCTTCAGCCCTTCGAATCTCTTATGTAGTCCAACGCCGTGAAGCAGCTCAACAAACTTATCTTTCATTCACTTACTGTTTGCCTGTCAGACGCGATTTTATGCGCGCCTGTATCCAGAATAGCCAGGATGGCTTCGGGACGCTCCGCGGCATCTCCCGAGATGTGCTGTCCCAGACGCACTGAGATGCGTTGCGTTCCAGCTGTGTCCCGCAAGGTGATGAAGCCGCCTTCAACCGCTTCTCCGTTGAGTTCGAGGCTGGTTACCCCCTTACGGTCATCCCGCGTCACCCTGATCTCGTAGATTGTGGCGCCATGCCGCCAGGTCAGTTCAAATCCCGGCCATTCGTCCGGAATGGAGGGTTCAACGGTGAGACGATCGCCGCGAACTTTCAAACCCAGTACTTCTTCGATCCAGATTCGATACATCCATGAAGCGGAGCCTGTGTACCAGGTCCAACCGCTCTGGCCCACGCGTCCGGGCGCGCTTGAGACATCGGCGGCAACCACGTAGGGTTCAGCCCGATAACGCGCCACATCCCCGGGGGCGCGGTTCAGTTCGACGGGATTCATGAATTGGAGTAAGCGCGCGGCTTTGCCGCCTTCGCGCAGCCGAGCCCACGCCATAGCCATCCAGAGAGATCCGTGCGTATACTGGCCGCCATTTTCACGAAGCCCCGGCGGGTATCCCATGATATAGCCCGGATTGGGTTCGGACCGATCGAAAGGAGGGGTGAAAAGCACCACCAGTTTGTCCGCCGCGCGGACCAGATTCGCTTCCGCGGATTCCATGGCGCGGCGCGCGCGAATGGGGTCCGCCGCCCCCGAGATCACAGACCAGGACTGCGGGAGGGAATCGATCTTCGCCTCCGCATTGGCATGGGAGCCGAGCGGCGACCCATTGTCGAAGTACGCCCGAAGGTACCATTCCCCGTCCCAACCGGAGCGCTCCATGGAGGCCTTCAGGGCGGCAGCCTGTTGCCGCCAGCGATCGGCCAACGACGGGTCTCCGTGTGCTTCCATCAGCTCACTGAAGGCTTCGAGCACAGTGTAAAGGAACCAGCCGAGCCACAGGCTTTCACCTTTGCCTTCGACGCCCACCAGATTCATGCCGTCGTTCCAGTCGCCGTTGCCCATGAGAGGCAGATCGTGCGGACCGAGACGGCAGGCGTGTTCCAGGGCCCGCCTGCAATGCTCCCGGAGCGGAGCTGTATCCTGCGAAACGGAAGGCGTGAACATCTTCTCGTGTTCGCCGGGAGCGAGCGAAGGGCCATCGAGAAACGCGACCTGCTCGTCGAGAATTCCGGTATCGTGCGTAACTTTCACATACTGCGCGACTGTGAAGGGAAGCCACAGCAGGTCGTCGGAGCAGAGCGTACGCACGCCCACCCCGGTTTCGCTGTGCCACCAATGCTGCACGTCGCCTTCGGGAAACTGCCGTGCCGCAGACGTAAGGATGTGCTGCCTTGTGATTTCCGGAGCCGCGTAGACATAGGCCATGCAATCCTGCAACTGATCGCGAAAGCCAAAGGCGCCGCCCGATTGATACAGCGCCGAACGGCCCCAGAACCGGCAACTGAGCGACTGGTAAAGCAGCCAGCGGTTCAGCAGCAAATCTACGGAGAGAACCGGAGTCCTGACCTGCAGCGACCCCAGAATTTTGTCCCACCATCCGCACGTCGCCAGGAAAGTATTCTGGATGTCATCAGGCGTCTGGCAGCGCTTCACGATGGCGCGAACGTCTTCGATAGATGCCGCCTGCCCGAGCAGGAAAACCACTTCGCTCTGCTGGCCACTTTCGAGTGCGATTGTGACCTGCTGGGCTGCGCACGGGTCCGAGGAGACACCCGCTCTGTTGTCGAGCCGGAGTCTGCCCAGTGCTTCGGGATTCGAGCGGGAGCCGTCCCGCCCCAGGAACTGGCCGCGGTCGGTGGACCACGATGAAGGTTTTGGATTCGATGCCACGAAAGCGAGGTGACCACGCACCGCGCCGCTCCAGTATTGCCGGGCGAGAAGGGCGCCGGATTCCTCGTCGCGCGAACACTGAATGTGAATCTGCTGGTCTTCGCGGCTGGAGCCGAGCGTCCACTCCGCGAAATATGTGACGGTAATACGGCGCTTCCTGGATGAATCGTTGCGCAGCCTCAGGCGGCAGATTTTGACCGGATCGCCGCTGCCGTGATCGCCCACGGGAACAAACACCGTCAGCTCCTGGCCTATGGCATGGCTGTTGTGTTCGAAGATCGTGTAGCCTTGCCCATGTCTGGCGCGGTAGGCGTCTTTCTCTCTGCGGGGCAGCGCGGTGGGCGTCCAGATGGCCCCGCTTTCATCGTCGCGCAGATAAATGACTTCCGATTGCGGATCGCTCACCGGGTCGTTATGCCACTGGGTCAGGCGGTTTGCCTGGCTGTTGCCGGCCCAGGTGAAGCCCAGACCGCTTTCGCCCACCATCGTGCCGAACCCGGCGTTCGCCATCACATTCACCCATGGCATGGGGGTCGTGTCGCCAGGTTTGAGGTAGATGGCGTATTCGCGGCCATTCTGGGTGAAGCCTCCCAAGCCATTAAAATAGGGCAATTCGAGGAAGGGCAGCGATCTCGAGGGTTCTTCGGGGCCCCCGCCGGCGGGCACGAACGGCGGCACGGGACGGCCTTCCGCCGCCGCCACCAGCTGTTGTTGCAAAGGCCCCCGGTTGCCGCTCAGCGCAATGCTGGCAGAGGCGAGTATCAGGGTGCGGTGTTCCTCCGGAATCGCATGCCAGTCGCGAAGGAATACGCCGCCGGGCCGGTCCATGCCGGCTTCCGATGCGTGGGCCTGAATCTGCCGCAGGATGTCTGCGCGCAGCGGCTGCTCGTAACCCGGAGCTTCCTGATTGAAGATCACCACATCGGCGCGGAATCCGCGCAGACGCCAGTAGTTGTGCGCCAGCAGGATTTCGCGCACGAGCGAAAGATTTCGCGCATCCGAAAGCGTAACCACGAGTATGGGCAGATCGCCTGAGATCCCGTAAGCCCAGAGGTTCTCCTGGCCCAGGCGATTGCGGGCGATCCGGTCCGCCGGAGGCCGCAATCGCGGATTCGGATAAATCATCTGGCTGACCAGTTCCTGGAAGCGATGGGCGGATCCCGGCCCGATCCGCAGGAAGCGAAATTCCAGCTGCGTCTTCGTCCATGCCATTTCGAAGGCGCGGGATACCGCATCGGCTCCGGTGTATTTTTCCACCAGCTGCATCAGAGCTTCGCGGCTGGAGGCGGCCATCGTCAGAAAGGAAACCTCGCGGCGTTCTCGCGGGTCGAGTGTGAGCTGGCACCGCAGGCTGAAGATCGGATCTATAACGGTTCCGGAGGACCCGCTGAGCCGGGTTCGCAGAGCGGCCGCATTTTCCGTCGAGTTGCCGCGGCCGAGGAATTTCGCTCTGTCCGTTTCATACTGCAAACCGACAGGACGACCAGGAGCCAAAACGATATGCGCGGTCCATATGGGGGTTTCGCCAGGCGCCCGGGGCCGCCGGTGCGCGAGCAATACGCCAGGCCGGGGACACTCCGTCTCGACAAACATTTTGGCGAACGCCGGGTGCGCCTTGTCGGCTCCGTGCGTCGCCATCGAGAGCTCAACATAACTGGTCAATTCCAGTTGCCGCGCCCGCAGCGAGCGGTTCGTAATCCGTATGCGCCGAAGCTCCACATCGTCTTCCGAAGAGACGGTGATGTCCATAACGGATTCGATGCCCGAGACCCGGCGGTGAATTTCCGCGCGGTCGGAAGAGAAGCGCACCAGAAGCTCTCCCACGCCCGCGGCGAACGGCTTGTGCGCGGTAGACCAGATGTCGTCCGACTTGCGGTCGCGGATGTAGACGAAGCTTCCCCATGGATCGAGCGTAATGTCCGAGCGCCAGCGCGAGATGTCAAAGTCGTTCCAGCGGCTGTAACCGCCGCCGGAGTTGGTGACCATGATGGAGTACCGGCCGTTGCCGTAGAGATGCACGCGGGGCGAAGCCGTTTCTTCCGTCCACACGCGGTCCGAAGCCTCCTCTTCGGTGGCGAGACGAACGGGCGCGGTGCGCGTCCTGGTTTCCGCCAGCGGGAGCTTCGCTATCGGAAGACCTTCGAAGAGCAGCATTTCGACCGAGCGAATGCGCAGGTCGCCATGAAAGCGGCGCTGCATGACATCGCGATGGAGTACATTGTCGAGCGCCGCGAGACTCATTCCCTGATGGTGCGCCATGTAGCAATAGATCACGACGCCGCGCGAATTTTTGCGGCTTTCGCGTGAAAAATCGATGGATTCGTAGAACCCCATCGGACCCGCCATCCCCAGATTTTTCAGCCGCTCCAGATTGTTCGCGGCCGCGCCGGGATCCACCTGCAGGGCAAGCACGCTCGAATAAGGAGAGACAACAAGTTCGTCTTCCGTTCCCGGATTCAGCGCCAGCGCGGGCACTCCGAAGGCCCGGTATTGGTAAATCTGATGCGAATCGAGCGCGCTCCACGCCGATTCCGATATGCCCCAGGGG
>JALYHT010000085.1 GCA_030776225.1 Acidobacteriota bacterium
CCCCGAGACCACCAGGTTCAGGGGGAGCGTCTCCACCGGAAATACGAGTTTTCTGATGAAGCCGCGGTGCTCCACCATGATGAAGGGTGAACGCCCGGCGGCTTCGCTGAAAGCCAGCCATGGAAGCATGCCGGCAAGGAAATAGAGTGCATAACCGGAGCGGCTGGTGTCCGTGCCGAAGCGCGACTTGAGCACGACGCCGAAAACGAAGAAATACGTCAGCATCAGCATCAGGGGATTCAGTACGGCCCAGAACGCGCCCCCGAAAGAGCCGCTGTACCGGCTGAGCACGTCGCGCCTCACCATGGCGCGGATCAGACTCCGGTGGCGCCAAAAGGCTTTGACAGGAAGTACGAAGGCTTTGGAGAGACCGCGCACGAAATGTCTGCGTGCGATGGTTCGCTTGTTTGCTATGCGCCAGCCGCGGAGCGCTGGAACGCCGTTTTCATCGACTGCGAAGTCGATCAGCAGGAACGGCCGGCCTTCGTTATAAAACCATCCGACGTGCTCGCGCAGGACCGAGACGTAGATGTTGTATTTGCCGGGTTCCGGCGGCAGCGCGATGCGCAGCGGCAGTTTGCGGCCTTCCGACGGCGCGAGCGTGAGCGGGATGCGTTCGCCCTCCGCCACGAGTGTGCCTGTGGGTTCGTCGAAGAGCTGGTAGCCGGCGGCAAACCCGTTCTCGGGCAGCCACGCTTCCCGCGATCCATTGGTGATTTCAAATTCGACATGGAGCGCGCCGTCTTCGAGCGAGACGCGGTCGCCGCGGATCACGCGTAGAGCCATGCGGGCCACCGTTCCCGGACGGGCCCGGACTTTTTCCCCAGGCAGTAGATGCCGTCGCCGCGCAGGGTGGGATGCAGGCGGTAGCGTTCGAATAGATGATTGATCCAGGCGTATTCCGGATGCGGCTCATCGAGAAACTCGCCCGTTTCGAGGCGCACGATTTCGAAACCCGCGTCCCGGAACAGGAACTGAATTTCCATGGGTACGTATTCGCGATTGTGCCTCGCTTCCACTTCTTCGCCATCTTTACGAGACCTGATGTAAGCGGGGAAAAAAGACGGATGGTACCCCTGCAGAATGCCCGCGATGGCGCGCAGAGACCCCAGATTCGGCGTGGTGAGCAACAGGTGGCCGCCCGGTTTCAGAATGCGGTTGATCTCCGACATCATGTACATAGGGTCGGCGAAGAGGTGCTCGATCAGCTCGCAGCAGAGGACCGTATCGAAAGACGCGTCCGCGTAAGGAAAGACGTCGCGCTCCGCGTCGAAATGGTCGATGTCGCATTCGAAAGTCTTTCCCTCTTCCGATACCGCGGATTTACGATCCACCTGCCCGGATTTACCGAAGTAACAGCCGCGTACTGTGCCGTAGCGGAGCTGGAAATGAAGGGCGGGCGTGATCAGCATATAAGCCCCCATCTCCAATATCGATTTCGATTCGTCTCCCGGGGGCGTCATTTCGAGCGTGCGGACAAAGCGCGTGGTGTGCTGCTCCGCATAGCTGCGCGCCTCGGGCACAATCCATCGTTCAACCTCCGCTGCAAGCGCTTCGGGCTCGGCAGGGGTGAAGGCCGGCTCGGCGTGGGCCTGGCATGACAAAGAGCTGGCCGTTGGAACAGCGGCGGGGCACGCCGGGTCCGGGCATTGCGGAATTGCACCGTCGCGAAAGCCATTCAGGAACGCCGCATACTTTCCCGCGACAACTCGCCAGCTGCATTCGCGTTCCACCCAGGCGCGCGCGCGTTCGCCCATGGCCAGCGCACAATCCGGCCGGGAAACGAGCACGTTCAGGTATTCGAAAATGTAATCCTCTTCCTGCTGCACGCGGCCGGGCACGACGGGAACCTTCAGGCAAATATCGTCCGGAAGCTCGGCGAAAGCCCCCACATCGCTGACAACGACGGCGCGTCCGAGCGCGAGCGCGCGCGTCAGGCTACCCGACGTTTCGCCCACGGTGGGGTAGCGAAGATTCAGAACAACATCGCACGCCCCGATGTAATCGACAAACTTTTCGATCGGAGTAAAGCCGAGGATGCGGACATTCTCGCTGAGACCGAGAGTGCGGATCAACTGGTCGATCTCGAATTCCGGATGGGGCTCACCCACCAGAATCATCCGGACCGAGGGGTTGACCTTCACCAGTCTGCGAAGCGCCCGCAGGGATTCGGCGATCCGTTTATACGGTTTGAGGTAGCCGAAGGCGCCAATGAGCGGAGTGGTTTCATCGAGCCCGAGAGAGAGCCGCGTGGCACCGCGATCGGTGCGTGCAGGCGACGCCCCGTGCGGGATCGTGGCTATGGGGCCGCTGAACCCCTGCCTCCGCATCTCCCGCGCTGCAAAATCGCTGTGGACGATGAGACCGCGCGACGCATCCAGCAGGCGGCGGGTCATCGGAACGCCATCGTAATCCGGACCCACGACCAGGGTGCGGGCGCGAAGGGCGTATTCGAGGGCCGCGGGGCCGCCGTTCAGTTCCGCTTCGCCGAGGTAAGCGTCCCAGTCGCCCTGTTTAATTGTGAGGTCGGCGATGAGGTGGTGCAGGTTTGCCTCATGCATGACCACGATGCCCGGATGCCGAAGCGCGGTTTTATATGCAAATCCGTGCCAGGGATTATTGCCGATGTGATAGAGAGCAACATCGAAGTCCGAGGGGTCCGCCTCCTTTTGAAAAACGGTGACCTCGACCTCCCTCGCCATCTCGGCTGCCAGCGCATCCGAGTAATCCGCGATCCCGCTCTTCGATGGAGGCATCGGAGAGAAGAATGCAACCCGAAGCCGATTCAGCGGATGAGCTCCATTGAGAATTTGCCGATGGGGAGAGGCGCGGAAATCAGCAAAGGAGTGCGGGCGGCGTCGCGGGCAAAGTAAATGTCGAATTTATAGTCCGATGCCGAGGTCTTGACGGTACAGGTGAGCTGATCGGACTGCACCTGCTTACCGCCCGCGGAAATCATCGGGGCTCCCACGTAATCCATGCGAACATCGTGGAGATCGCCGTAGAGGAACTGCTGGGGGCCCGGCACGCGGCCCTGCCCCATCTCGCGCCGCGTGAAAAAAAGAAGCGTGAGCGCGTCCTTGACGCAAATGGGCACGGCGAAATCGCTTTTTCCGCCGTCCTTCACCAGCGTCTCGCGAGTCACCGTGGAACGAGCGCGGTCGACGGTTTCTTTTTCCTGAACGATGCGCGAGCCGTGCGCGGTCGAGCGATCGAATGACACCGGGCAAAAGTCCGTAACGGAAGCGGAGCGATAGGTGTCTTTGACAGCGTAGCCCGGAATACCGGCATTGATCGTCAACGTAAAATTCCAGTTGTCGCCCGTGTGTCTGGCATGGGTATGCGCTTCTCCCAGCCCGAGACCGGTCGGCCAATTGATGGAATAATTCAGATCTTCGTCAGTGAATGGAAAACCGGCAGGGCCGGGGGCCGGCGCTCCGGAGAGTGACAGGAGGCACGCCGTTCCGGCTGACAGTGCGGCTAAACGCAGCAGGGCTATTAACGGCTCAACGGCAAAACGCATCACAGGGTCCAGTATATCCGTTAAGTGCCGCTTCTTGCGTAAGTTGCAGATCTATATGGCAGCTTACGACGTCACAGACGCGTAAACCGCGCGAGTCTCGCGCGCGGTACGGCTCCAGGAAAACGAGCTGGCGCGTTCTAAGCCCGCGCCGCTGAGAACATTGCGCAGACGCGGGTTGGCTGCGATGTCTCGCATAGCTTCGGCCATTTCATGGGCCGAGGAGGTATGAACCGCGGCTCCCCCCGCCACCTCCATCACTGCGGGGTCGCGCGAGGTGATCACCGGGCAGCCGCACTGCATGGCCTCCAGCACAGGCAATCCGAAGCCTTCATAGTGGGTCGGGTAGACGAATGCCAGAGCATCGGAATAGAGGCGCGGTAATTCCTGATCTGACACCTCGCCGAGCAGATGCAAACCTTCGACTGGCGAAATTTCCTGGAAATCGGCGCGATTCCGGCCGGCAATGACGAGGTCGGCTTTTGTCAGGGCGCGGGATTCGCGCCACCCCTCTACCAGGGCGGCGATGTTCTTCCGGGGTTCCAGCGTGGCGACACAGAGAAAGAAAGGTTGCGGCGCAGGCGACATTGGGGGCATCTGGCGGAAGTGCCTTGACGCCGCGAGCGGGACGGTGCTGACACGATCCGGCGAGACGCCGAACTGCCCGATCACCTCGCGTCGCACCGCTTCACTGACCGTTATGATTCTGCGCGCGCGCCGCAGCCGGACCAGCCATGGAGTACGCCATCGAACGCGGTCGGCATCCGTGTTATGTATCTCCGTCTGCCACTCGCGTTCATGCCACGGAGACAGATCGTGAATCGTCAAAACGGCTGGGGTAGAACCGAGGTACGGCACTTCGAAGTTCGTGCCGTGGAAGACCTCGGCGCCTGTTTGACGGATCGCCTGCTGTATTCCCCAAAGCCACCAGCGGGGTTCCGCGGCAATGTGCGGCTCCCGGCCGCGCAGCAGGTTAGCGGGCGCGCGCTCAGGCATCGGGAAAGGCTGATCGGAGAGCAGGTAATAGATATCTTCGGGAAACTCTCTGGCCAGGGCAATCGAAAGCTCTGTGACGTAACGCGGCAATCCGCCGGAGGAAATGGTGAGCGGGGTGGCGTCCAGAGCGATGCGCACTTACTTACTTGTGCTGCAATTCCCAGTCGTAGTTGAGTCGGGCATCGTTGTGAGGAATGCGGCCCTCATCCGCGGGGTTGTAGAAACGGTCGGTGGCATAGACCAGCAGGGAAGGCCCTCCGTTCAGTACTTTATACCCATGCGCAATGCCGGGGGGAATCAGGATCTGCCAGGGCCGGAGGTTGCCCGCATAAATTGTGTTCCGGCGTCCGAAGGTGGGCGATTCCGGCCGGAGATCCGCCAGCACAATCTGCAGCATATTCATAGCGGGTGTCCAGCAGTCGGTCTGGTGCAGATGAAAATGGAAAGCTTTAATAATGCCGGGATAGTTGAGGGCGGCGGAAATCTGAGTGGTCTCTTTCGGGAAATGCGCGGCCAGCCCCTGGCCCATGCGCTGTATTTCGAGGAAGTAGCCCCGGTCGTCGGGCCAGAGCGCTATGGGGGAACACTTCACGCCATCGATCAGCTTCGGAGAGTCGGGGGCGAGGATTACGTCGCCTATGCCCATTTCGCACTGCGGGATGGAAATTTCGGTTTGCGCGACGCTCACGCGTGCCTCGCAGCGGCTTCATTATCGGGCTCCACGCGCCGGGTGCTGGCCACCAGATTGGCGGCGCGCAGAAGGGAGTCAAAGGTGCCCGCATCGGTCCACCAGCCGTCGAGGAACGAATAGGCCATCGTGCCTTCACGGATATACCCATTATTCACGTCCGTTATTTCCAGTTCGTTGCGGTGGGACGGCTTGCAGGTGTGTATTTTTTCAAAGACGGTGGCGTCGTAAAAATAGATTCCGGTGACGGCGAAATGCGATTTGGGCTGCGCGGGTTTCTCTTCGATGCCCACGACGCGGTCGCCATCGAATTCGGCCACGCCGAAACGTTCCGCGTCCGTCACTTCCTTGAGGAGGATACGGGCGCCGTTCTGTTGTTTGCGAAAAGCGTCGGCTGCCACGCGGATGTCCTTCTCGATGATATTGTCGCCAAGCACGACACAAACGGGCTGCCCATCCGCGAAGTGTTCACAAAGGCTGAGAGCGTCGGCAATGCCGCCTTCGCCTTCCTGATAGGTATAAGCGATGTGCTTCAGGCCGAAATGCTTGCCGTTGGCGAGCAGGCGAAGAAAGTCCCCTGAATTCTTGCCCCCGGTGACGACCATGATGTCGGTGATGCCGGCGTCGACAAGGGTCTGGATCGGGTAATAAATCATGGGCTTGTCGAAAATGGGCAGCAGGTGTTTATTTGTGATTTTGGTGAGAGGGAACAGCCTGCTGCCCGTGCCCCCGGCTAGTACGATACCTTTCATATGAAACAAATAGGATACTGACCCACATCGTGCGATACAACTGGTCTGCGATTCCGGGGATGCGATTCCGGATGGAAAACCGGGGGCTCCCGTTTACTCCCGCGCTTCTGCGGGAGTCCGGTAATTTGTGTAGATAGTCTTCCCGCCCGCGGCTGCGACCGCGTGCAGTGCCGAGCTTCCCACCAGGTTTCGCAGCCGGTCGGCATGCTCATCTTCCGAGGCCACGTACCAGCGCCGGGAACTCTTCCAGCGTTCCACAAAACCCGCGTTATTGATGAACACATCGGGCGCGCCGGGCGACCAGGACCCGTACTCGAGATTGTTAACGCGGCCGTTCAGGATCAGGCCTGCGCGGTTGGTGTAGAAGAAAATGGTCGACATTTGGTAATAAGGACCGTCAACGATCAGTCCCCCGGCGGGGGCGCGGTTCAGGGCCTGCGCAAGATCGTAAGACCCGAGGTATGGATCGAAGGCGATAAGCGCTAACCTTGCGGCCTGGAAAAAAAGCACCATCATAACGGCCAGTGAAAGAGCCGCGCGCCGCCCGCTGTACGCCCATGAACCAGCGGCTCCGATCGCCATGGCAATCCCGGCGACAATGAGCGGCGCGCGCAGATAGGCGAATGAGCGGAGGGTCAGATCGCCCATATGGCCGAGAGACAGAGTGTACGCGCTCGGATGCGAACTCAGGGCCTGAGCGATATCGCCCGGCGCCGGGTAGCTCCGGCTGGCCCACAGCACCGCCGTGATGGCAATGCACGCGCAGCCCGCAATTACACCGGCGGAACGGATGGCCCATTTCCAGGCGCGCGCGCCCGCTTCCGCCATGGCGCTGCCGATCAGCATGGCAAAGGCCGGGTAAGCGGGCATCGAATAGTATTCCTGCGTGGTCGAGAATGTAAAGAAGCCGAGCACGACGCCAATCCAGCAAAGCGCGAGCAGCCGCATGCGGGAGGCCCGGTCGTGACCGCGATAACGAAGGCCGGGCGTCCGGAACAGAAATGCGCTGAAAGGGAAGAACCAGGCGAAATGCAGCAGCCAGAACAGCGGCCGGGGTACGGTGTCGTAATCGCGTGGATAGCGCAGGTTCAGAAAGCGCAGGAGATGTTCGTTGAAGAAGTAGAACCAGAAGAAGCCGCGGTATTCTCCCGGAGCGCTGTGCAGCGTGAAATCGAAGTAAGGCGGATTTCGTATGGTTGCGAGGATATGCCAGGGAGCGGCGATGAGCAGCATGACCGCAATACCCGGCAGCAGGGATAAACGGCGCCATGTGCCCCCGGACCGCCACAGGCCGGTGACGAGCAGGTAGAAGAACGCAATCCCGACCGGGAAAAGCGCGGCGATGAGCCCTTTCAGCAGCATGCCGGCGCCGATACTCGCCCACGAGGCGAGCGCCCAGGCGCGGGGCCGGCGTTGGTCCTCGTCCATTGCGCGCATGAAACTCCACAGGGCAAAGCAGATCGAAACCGTCAACACGACATCGGGAATCAGCACGCGCGTGAAAAGCCACAGGCCGGCGCTGACCGCCAGACTGAGGCCCGCATAGAGGGCCGCCCTCTCCCCCATAGCCCAGCGCGTCATGCGCGTCACCAGGAAACACAGCAGAATTCCGGAGAGCGCGATAGGCAGGCGCGCAGCCCAGTCGTGTACGCCGAAGATCCGGAAGCTGCCGGCGATCATCCAGTATTTCAGCGGTGATTTTTCCAGATACTTCACGCCATCCAGATGCGCCGTGACCCAGTCGCCGGATTGCAGCATATTATGAGCGATCTGCGCCTGCACGGCGTCCACATCGTCCATCAGGCGCGGCGGACTCAGAATAGAAGTACCGAACACGATGGCGGTGAAAAGAAGAACGATCAGTTCGGCGTGGCCGATACGCGACGGCGAGTGGCTATCCGGCATTCGTTCGTTTTTTACCTGTGATCCGGTCGGCGGCGTTGCGTTGGGCTCTACTGAGGCGCGCTCACTTCGCTGAAGTTCCAGTTGCCGCCCAGGGGATCCGGTCCGTTCTGGGGAGCGGCGCGGAGGATCGGATCGACCCCGGCGACCACGCTGACAGCAGTTACTTTTGACGTGTCGGTGGAAGGGGTACCAGTGACAACGACGGACTCCCCGGGCTTCAGATCGGCGAGTTGAATCGAGGGCTGCTGATTGAGCACCTTGTTGGGATCGGTGTTGCGCGCCCCCCGCCCGCCACCCCCGCCGAACGCACCGGCGCCGAGGGTCCCGACGGGTTGCCCGCCGCCCCCTCCACCTTCAGTCTGGAAACTCGGGTTCAGACGCCGTGCCATCAGAAGAGCAGTGGCGTCGTCCAGCCTCTTCAGCAGCGTGTCGGGTTTTATGTTGACGGTAACGGGCTTTTTGCTGACCAGATCGGTTGCGAAGATCGTGCCCGCCGCCGTGTCCACTGACCTTACCTGCACAGGCGCCGATTTGAATGTCCCCGACATCACGGCTTCCAGCTTGATTTCGCTTTGATCCGTATTTTTCTGACCGAGCACGCGGACCTGATCTCCGGGCTGAATCCCGGCGAGCCCTGCCGCGCCTGGCTCGTACTTGCCGCTATCCAGACTGAAACGGAGGAATTCCACCGGGCCATTGGCGTCGAGCGTGACGTCTTTCGCCGGACCGAAGCCGCCCCGCACCAGGATCAGAACCTTCCTGCCCGGCGCATCAACCGATTTCACCGTACCGTTTACCGACTGTGTAGCCCACTCTTCGTCGGTCTTCTTCTGGCGTTGCGCGAGATCGGTCTGCCTTGTGAAATAAAGAAAAACAGCGGGCGCGCCGGTCCGTTCATCGGTTTTCAGACGGGCAATAGCGCGGTCGCCGGCGCTTACGGCCTCCGACTTGGCGCGAATGGCCTTCTTCATATCGGTCTCGCCGGCGGGCAGCCGCAGAAACTGCGTCCTGTCGTCAAATTTGATGGTCGTTGTCTCGGCTTTATCGGTTTTGAAGGTGAGCGATTTCGATCCGGTGTCGATGCTCGCGACGGTGCCGATTACGCTCACGTACCGCGCCGCAGGTGGGTGGGCAGCGGCTTCCTGCGCGAAAACCGGGGCCGCAACGGTCAATACCGCAAGCCACGTACCAGCAGCAATAATGCGCATCATCACAAGTATAGGCGCGGGTAAACGGGCGGATGTAACCGCAAGATCGTAATGAAACTAAAGAAAAGTAAGTGCGCCCCGCGCTTCAGCTCACTCGCGGAAGGGATAGAGGGTGAGACAGTCGACGCTGCTGGCCCGGAATCGCCTGGCGACGCAGGTTCTGGATCACCGAAAGGGAAGTCTGGGCATCCAGCGCGGCCCGCCGGAGCGCGGCATGCTCCAGCGCTACGGAAGTCCAAAGCGCCAGTACGGCTGTCGCCATAGCCATCAATCCGGAGTGTGTGATGCCGAAGATACGCAATCCCCCGTTATAGGCAAGAGGAGTTCCAGCTTGTTGAATAAGGACTTAAGTGCGGCGTCCCTGGGAAATTTTTCACCGGTGGGCCAACCCGGCACAGGAAACCGTATCCGGAATCACGCGGTACGCTTGCATCCGGCCGTCGAATGCGGCATAACTCTGGTGGCGCCGAAATTTCTTTTGGGTGCGGAGTCGCGGCATGAAACGTTTCCTGATTCTGCTTTGGGTGGCGGGCGCGTCAACCGCTTCGCCAGCCTACGCTGCCAACGGTTTCTTCTGGTTCCATACGCGACCCAAATCCGTACTCCTGACTGAGGAGCCGGGCAAGACAGCGCCGAATCGCGAGCAGGCTGGGCAGCCGAGGTCGCGTATGATGTCGGTCTTCAGCGCCCGTTGGGTAACCGGGGCTTCGCGAGCCAAAGCGGCACCCGCCAAAGGCTCCCGGAATCAGGCTACACCGGGAACTGGGCGGTGACTTTCGGCTTAGGCTGGCCGTCTTTATAGGGCGTCAGAACAATGTTCAGGTCAAGGTCCGTTACCTTGTCGCCCAGGCGCACAATCAGCTTGTGAAAGTTCGGATTGAGCGCCTGCGGGGCAGCGGAGCGCAATTCCGCGCGGTCGAAGACCGCATGGCGGGGCGAGTGGATTTCGACCGCGAGATTCCATCCATTCTTATGCAGCGTCGCGGATTGACCGCTCATCGCGGAAATATCCGCGTCGGTCACCATGCCCCAGATCACATCGACGGGCTGATCTGCGCGCACGGAATCCGCAATCAGAACCGCCTGCCGTTGTGCTAATGCGAAGCGGCGCGTCCACTGCCTCACCTTTCCGCTATTCGCGCGTGAAAGATCGATCTGTACCCAACTGAACTCCGGGGAAAATTCCTGTCGGGTGATGCGTGCTTCGGCCCGTACGTCCTGATTCTGGTCATCGAAAAGAAGCGTGTTGTGGGATTCTGTGCGCGTCCGGAAGTAAGTCCAGCGGCGGGGCCCCAGATAGCCGGGAAGATCGTAATCGTCCGAACCGAGGTCGGCGGCCCAGCGGACACCGCCCGCGTCAAAGACGAAACTCCCGAGATCGAGGTGCGCGTGGGGCG
>JALYHT010000086.1 GCA_030776225.1 Acidobacteriota bacterium
CGCGGGAGATCACGACAGGCGCGGAGGCGCGCGAAGGACTTTACCAGCAGGTACCGAATCCGGTGCGGTGGACCCAGACGATCGGCTGCCTGGCGGATCGGGGCGTAGAGCGCTGGTTCGAAGCCGGCGCGGGCGCGGTGTTGTCGGGGCTGCTCCGGAGTATTGTCCCGGGCGGGAAATGCGTGTCTTTCGGAGAAGCGAAGGATATCGAGAAGCTGCGCGACCCTGCCGTTGGCTGACGGGACCGAGCGCCTTCGGGGAGTCGGCCGGATGTTATTCTACGGGCACAAATGAAGGAAACGGAAGCACAGTCGCTGCTGGATCTGCTGGGTCGCAGGCCATCCAGGATCGAACTGGACCGGGCCGCGCTCGAGATCGCGCGTATCGAATACCCGGATGTCGACGCGGATGCCTGTATTACGGAACTGGATCACCACGCTTTGGCGATTGCCGAGCGCGCCCGCGACCTTTCCGATGGACGCAGCTTCGTCGAGGCGGCCAACGAATACCTGTTCGTCGAAGCCGGATTTCGGGGGAATAGCGATGAGTATTATCACCCGGACAATAGTTGTCTGAATCGGGTGCTCGAAACACGGCTGGGAATTCCGATCACTCTGTCGGTCATCTACATGGAAATCGCCCGACGGCTCTCCAAGCCGGTGAGCGGAGTGGGGCTGCCGGGACATTTTCTGGTGCGCTATGACGACCCGGAATACGCCGCCCTGATCGACCCCTACCACGGGGGCGCGCTCCTGAATGTCGAGCAATGCTGCGAACTGGCACAAGTGGAAACGCTGGATCAGGGGATGCTCGACCCGGTGGACCGCAGGCATATCGCGATGCGGATGATCAATAACCTCCGGGGGGCGTATTTCGCGCGGAAAGAAACTGCGAAGGCGCTGCGAGTGCTCGATCTGCTGATCGAAGCCGCCCCGACCAGCCCCGATGAGCATAAACAGCGCGCTGTCGCGCTATTGCAGGAACATCGGATGAATGAAGCGCTGGAGGCTTTCAGGCGTTACCTGGAGCTATCGCCGGAAGCGCCGGATCGCGAAGGGATCGAGGAGCAGATCCACAATATCGCGTTCTGGATTGCGTCTCGAAACTGAGAGTTCGATAACCCCAATAATTCTGAAAGGTGAGTATCGTTTCTACCAGCCCGCGGGGTACAATCCGATTTGGAGCGGGCCGCGAGGTGAGTGACGGCCTTTCATTTTTGATCCAACACTCAAGAATGAGGGAGTCGGCTCAAGTAGCGCCTGTGCGCTAGTCCCTGTCGGGTAAAACCGGTGGATGACTCCTGATGGCGCTCGGTTGATTCCCACCCTTTACCAAAGGGGGTCAAAAAACGGGTCGAAGCCGCCACGCTGGAACGCTCCAAAACTTTCACCGGACACAGGCCTGTCAGGCCGGGGCCGGTTTCTCTTCAGCGACCAGAAGGCGGACACTGCTGGCCGCGATTTTACCGTTGCGGTCCATCCCCAGTTCGTAGGTCACTTTGGCGCCGGGTACCAGTGCCGTGGCTTCACCCTGATGCAGACGCGAAATATGGAAGAAAATGTCTTTTCCGCCGCCATCGGGACGCAAAAAGCCAAAGCCTTTTTCTTCAAAATAGGTCATGACAGACCCGGTTTGCGCTTCAGTCGGCGCATCGTCGGCGGCCTCGCCGGAAGCGGAAATGCTCTGCGGTCGCCCGCTTTTATCCCCGACGCCCTGCTTCAGCAGGGCCATATCTTCATCGGTAAGCTCACCAGCGGACTGGGAACTTTCCGAAGGCATTTTCAGATTTGGATTTTTTCTGAGCGATTCTTCAAAGAGGCGTTTTTGTCTGGCGTTCAAACGTCAAATCCTTATTAGGGTCAGGCCTGCGCCGGGGCGGCGACAACGGCTTTGGGCTTGCGTGCACGCGAGGCGCGTTTTTCGGCGGGCGGCTGACGGTCACTCTTTTTCAAAGAGGGGGCGACCATGGTAGTTACGAATTTTTTCTCGCCGTGGTCGTCGAATTTAATGGTAATACGCTCGTCGGAACTGGCCATTACAGTGCCAAGACCGAATTTCTGATGCTCCACCTGAGCACCCTGGTTAAAATTAGCCATGTTGGATTGGATGTACTCCTTTGGAGTATTGCGGAACTCTTCGAAGTGGGAGGGATACGCGCAAACTACAGACTTATAATACCATAGGCTGGGGAAGCGGAGGCTTATTGGCGCAGGGGTAAACCGCGGGTCGTCTGTCGAGGCCTCGCCAGCAGGCGAATGGCGCCGCCGATCATAGCCGAGATGGGCCCGCACCCCGCAATCGCGATCTGATACCAGCCGGGCCTTGAAACCCCTTCCGCGCGCATCGAGAGAAACCCCATGACTACCATCAGAAAACCGACAGCCGCGGCGTGGGGGAACTCGTGTGCGCCGGCAATCCGCGCCGCAATGTAGCCCCCCAGCATGGCTGCGACCACCGTCCAGACCAGACTGAGCAGCAAATAGCGCGAGGGCGGCGCGGCGCTCATCAGCGTGCCCGCGAAAGCGGAGAGCATTCGAACGATCGCGAAGAAAACCAGAAAGCCGAACAGGATTCCCGCAATGCTTCGTACTGCCCTCAATGCCGGACCTCGCTCTGGATCGCCTCCAGTTCGCGTCCCGCTTCCCCCCATTTTCCCTGGCTTGTGAGATCGCGATACCGCTGCAGATGCTGGCGGATGCTTTCGATTCGCGGATCGGCATTTTTGGGCTGAACGTTTACGGCGGGGGTTGCAGCGCCGGTCGCAGAGGGGGTTGAGGACTGCGGCGCGGGTATGACATTGCCGGAACTCAGCTGCGAGAGCGCCGCGTCATAAGTATCCGCGTAGATCAGCCGGTTGCCGACCGCGAGCACCACTTTTTTCAACTGCGGCATGCGCGCCTGCGTGGCCTGCAGATAGATGGGGGAAACGTAGAGGAAAGTATCGCCCACGGGCAGCACCAGCGTCTGGCCCTGCAGCACCTGCGATCCCTGCTGGTTCCACAGAGTCAGGTCCTTCGAAATGTTCTGGTCCTGGTTGATGCGGGCATTGATCTGCATGGGCCCCAGTGTCAGTTCCTGTTTCGAAAGCTGCAGGACCACGACCTCGCCCAGTTTGTCCCCGTCGCAGCGGGCGAGCATGACGCCGATGAGATTTTCTTTCGAAAGC
Source organism: Acidobacteriota bacterium (assembly GCA_030776225.1). Lineage (GTDB taxonomy): Bacteria > Acidobacteriota > Terriglobia > Bryobacterales > Bryobacteraceae > BOG-234. Next base: position 3,167 of record JALYHT010000086.1, read on the forward strand.
GGCGTAAACGTGGTCATCAGCAGGAATTCCGGCTTCGTTTCACCGGGCAAGGTGGCAAACACATAGGTCGGGCTCACCGGCCGGGGCTCGGCGTTCTGGCCCGAAGAATATTTCGCCAGCTCCCACACGTCTTCGTTGTTGTAGAAAGACTGCGGATTGCGCATGTGATACACGCGGTACATGGTCGCCTGCACGCTGAAAAGCTCTTCGGCATAGCGGGTATGGGCGCGCAACGCCGCCGGCATTTTCGTCGCGTCTTCATACAACGACGGAAATAAAGTTCGATAAGCCTCAATCACCGGATCGCGCTGGTCGAAGACATAGATGTGCGTTTCGCCGTCATACGCATCGATGGTGGCTTTGACCGAGTTGCGCAGGTAATTGATGCCGCCGTAGTTGTCGATCTCGCGCGAAAAGGGGTGCGTGTCGGAAGTAGTGTAGCCGTCGAGCATCCAGACCAGACGGCCTTCGGGCGTGACGACGATATAAGGGTCGCCGTCCCAGGTCAGGTAAGGAGCCAGCGACTGCATGCGCTCGCGCACGCGGCGGTGGATCATCATGCGGCTGTGGTCGGTCAGGTAGCCGGTCAGGATGATGTTCGAATCGCCGTATTCCAGAGCGGCGGCGGCGCGCATGAGAAGCGAAGAGATTGGAAAACCGCCTTTACCCGCATAGCGCGTTTTCGCATTGTCGGAGCCCCTGGGGTAATCGAATTCCTCCTGCGCCGTGTCGACAAAAACGGGCTCATGCTGCAGTTCGCCGTAGTAAAGCTCCGGCCGCGCAATTTTGACCGAAGGTGTTTTAACCTCCGGGGGCATGTCCTGCACCAGATAGACCGGCTGCCCGTCGGGCGTGATTTTGCTGACCTCGGCCAGCACGAGACCGTAACCGTGGGTATAGATGAAATGGGGGTTAATCCAGCTCGACTGGGTTCCCGGCAACTGCGTGATATCGAGTTCGCGGGAGGAAAGCAGCACCTGCCGGTATTGGCCGTCGATGGTGTAACGGTCCACATCGGGCGGCTCGTGAAACGCATAATAGGGCCGCAGCGCCTGCATCTGCGTCACGGTGTCGTGGAAAGGCTTCCAGTCCCAGAGGCGCACGTTATCGAGCAGAGGTTTGTGCTTTGAGGTGTCTATGGTCGCGGCCGCGTCCGTGTGCATTTCGATGTCACGCACGCCCCGGCCCGTACTGCCGGAGAGTCCATAGGCGGCTCTGGTCGCTTCGATGTGGGTCTGGATGTAAGGGCGCTCGAGCGAAATCTCGTTGGGTTTTACATAGAGAGCGCCGGCGATATTCGGCACGATCCACAGGAGCAGAAGACTCCCGCCCACCACGATCGCAGTGGCGACCCAGCGCCGCGCGATGACGAGACCAGCGCCCACGATCAACGCACCGATCATCAGCCAGTAAAGAGGAAGAGCGAAATGGTCGTCGGTGTAATCGACGCCGACCATGAAGCGGTGCTGATTCCACACCATCTCAAAACGGGCGAGGTAATAACGGGCCGCGAGGGCAAACAGAAAAAATGCGAGCGCGCCGCGGAGAAAGCGGGATTCGAGGCCCCCGTTGAGACGGAAGAGCGAGAGGTCGATGGGGCCGCGGGTTATTTCAGGCAGCGAAAAGCGCAGTTGCCATCCGCGGGCGACCAGCCAGTAGACCATGATCGTGAGGATGACGACCGTGAAAATGAACACGCGCAGATCCGACCAGAAAGGCAGGTCGAAAAGATAAAACGTGACGGGCTTGCCAAATATGGGGTCCTGAAAGCCATCGGTATTTTTCAGCGCGCGGCTGCCCGCGAAGCGCAGCACGGTCCAGTTATCGATACTGGCTTCGGAGACGAAAAAGGCGAGGGCGAGAAGAACTACGCTTGAAACACGCGAGTAGATGGGATAGTCGCTGACGCGGCCCCCGGCAAACTTCACCCCCCTCGCATGCGCAATCAGCAGGACGATCCAGGTCATCAGAGTCGCCCCCGCAACGGGGAGCGTGGAAAATGCGTAGAGATCGAACCAGGTGTTGACCTGGCCGAGTTCTTTCCACCAGGAATAATCGATCAGCACCGAGGCGGCCCAGCGCGTGCCGATCAGCAGCACAATGAAGAATATGACGAGGCCGACGAGGCCGATGCGAAGTCCGCGGTTGGGAGGTCCCCCGGCGATTACCCTCGGCTCTGAGAATGTTTCCATACGATTTTGCCCCCGACTATCGTCGCGAGCGGGCCGCCGCGAAACTTTCTTCCGCTGAAAGGCGAATTGCGGCTTTTCGAGAACGACTGCTGAACATCATACGTCCATTCTGTCTCCAGATCGAAAACGGTGATGTCGGCGGGCGCCCCTGGCGCCAGAGTGCCGCGATTCAGACCGAGCACGTCCGCAGGCCCCGTAGTGAACAATTCGATCATCCGGTTCACGGTGATTCGGCCTTTGTGGACCAGTTCCGCGAGTGAAAGGCCGAGCGCGGTTTCAAGACCGGTAATGCCGAAAGGGCAGCGCTCGAATTCCTGCATTTTGTCGCTGCCGGCGTGGGGCGCGTGGTCGGTCGCGATGGCATCGACGACTCCGGATACAATGCCTTCGATGATGGCCTCGACATCGGGGGCGCAGCGCAGCGGAGGCTTCATCTTGTAGTTGCTGTCGTAATTCGCCAGTTCTTCATCGGTGATCGCGAAATGGTGGGGCGTAACTTCGCAGGTGACGGGCAACTGACGCGTCCTGGCGAAGGTGACCATCGCGACAGCGCGTTGAGTGGAAAGGTGGGCGACGTGGTAACGGGCTCCGGTGAGCTCGGCGAGCAGAAGGTCGCGCGCCACCATCACGTCTTCCGCCGCCGAAGGAATACCGCCCAGACCGAGGCGAACCGATTCCCTGCCCTCATGCATATCGCCGCCGGCGCTGAGGTTGAGGTCCTCGCAATGATTGATGACGGTGAGGTCGAGCGATCTTGCCAGCTCCATGGCCCGGCGCATCACGCGGGCATTCATGACGGGGCGGCCATCATCCGAGATGGCCACAATTCCGGCTTCGCGCATGGAACCGATGGCCGCCAGCTCCTCGCCGAGACTGCCCCGGGTGATTGCCCCGATCGGGAAGACGTTCACCTTCGCGATTTCGCGGGCGCGCTGGACGATGTAACTGGTAACGGTAGCGCTGTCGTTGACCGGGACAGTGTTCGGCATGCAGCAGATGCTGGTAAAGCCGCCCGCGGCGGCGGCGCGCGCGCCGGTTTCAATGGTTTCGGCGTGCTCGATGCCCGGCTCGCGCAGATGCACGTGCATATCGATAAAGCCGGGCGCGACGATGGCGCCTGTCGCATCGAAAATCTCCGCATCGGGGTCGTGCAGACCGGTGCCTATCGATTCGATCTGGCCGTCCCGGATCAGAACATCAACCATGGCGTCGCCTTCCGATGCCGGATCGATTACCCTGCCGCCGACGATGAGTAACGGTTTCAATTGCGACCGCCCAGAATACGTTCGAGCACGGCCATGCGCACAGCGATCCCATTGCCCACCTGGTTCAGGATGACGGAACGCTGGCTGTCCGCCACTTCGGAACTGAGCTCGCGCCCGCGGTTAATGGGACCCGGGTGCATGACGATTACATCGGGTTTCGCCAATTCCAGATGCTCCAGCCGCAGACCGAAGAAACGGAAATATTCGCCGGAAGACATGGGCGCTTCGTGCTGCCGCTCCAGTTGAACGCGCAGCATCATGATTACGTCGGCATGGCGGATTGCTTCGGTCATTTCCCAGGCCAGAGTCACCCCAGGCGCCAGTTGTTCCAGTTCTCGCGGCAGTAAAGAAGGTGGTCCGCAGAGCACGATGTCGGCGCCGAATTTCGAAAGCAGATGGACGTTGGAGCGAGCCACGCGGCTGTGCGCGATGTCGCCGATAATGGCCACGCGAAGGCATTCGAGAGACGACCGGCGGTCGAGAATGGTACGTGCGTCGAGAAGCGCCTGGGTGGGGTGCTCATGTGTGCCATCCCCCGCGTTCACAATAGGGATCTGCAGATGGCGCGCCAGAAAATGCGGAGCGCCGGAAGCGGCATGGCGCATCACAATGGCGTTCGGCCGCATGGCCACGAGCGTATTCAGGGTATCGACAAGCGACTCGCCTTTCGAAACGCTGGAACCCTGGGCCGCGATCGAGACTGTCTCGGCGCCCAAACGCCGGGCGGCAATCTCGAAACTAACGCGCGTGCGGGTGGAAGCTTCGAAGAACAGATTGACGATGGTCTTGCCCCGGAGGGCATCCAGACGGCGATAAGGCTCGGCGCCCTCCGGCTGAAAGAAATGGGCGCGATCGAGAATAGCTTCTATTTCGCTGCGGTCCAGACTCTCGATGTCGAGGAGGCCGGGGGATTCTGCGGCCGTGAGTAACATTTTTTCTGTTTTCAGGCGGCTTCGGAGTTGGTACGTTCCACCAGCAGAACCTTTTCCATACCATCGATTTCCTGGAACTTGACTTCAATGATCTCGTCGTCGGAGGTCTGGACGGTACGGCCTACATATCTGGCTTCTATCGGCAATTCCCGGTGACCGCGATCGATCAGGACAAGCAACTGCACGCGGGCCGGGCGACCGTGATCGAAAAGCGCATCCAGGGCGGCGCGGATGGTGCGGCCCGTATACAGCACATCGTCCATCAGAATGATTTCTTTGCCCTGTACGGAAAATGAAATTTCCGTCCCGTTGTGAACGGGTTTCGCGCCGACCGTACTCAGGTCGTCCCGGTATAAATTGATATCGAGCAGACCCACCGGGATGGTGCGCTGTTCGAGCGCGGCAATCTTGGCAGCCAGGCGTTGGGCCAGGGGAACGCCGCGCCTGCGGATCCCGATGAACGCCAAATTGTCCGGATCTTTCGCTTTTTCGAGAATTTCATGCGCGAGGCGAACCAGAGTGCGATCAATCTCCGAAGCGCTCATGAGCTGCGATTTGACCTGCGTCAAAGCCATCCAAGGGATTGTAGCGCATGCGGGATTTCAATACCGCTTCGCCGCTGGAATCGGCAGCAGAAATGCGCCACTTCGGTATCATTACCGACAGACCGTAATGAGAGACGTAAATATCGGGGTAATCGGGACTGGAAACGTGGGCTCGGGTACGCTCGCGATTCTTGCGGCGAACGCGGATCAGATCGCGCTTAAACTTGGGTTCCGGCTGCGGGTTGCGGCCGTGTGCAGCCGATCCATCGCGGGCAAAGAATTGCCGCCGCAGTTGGCGGGCTGCGTCCGCACGGCGGACTGGCGCGAAGTAGTGGCCAATCCCGAGGTGGATATTGTCGCGGAACTGATCGGCGGCACAACTGCCGCGAAGGAGATCGTCGAGGGCGCCATTGCCCATGGGAAATCGATCGTCACCGCGAATAAAGAGCTGATGGCGCTCTGCGGCGCCGAAATCTGGGACCGGGCGATCAAAGCGAACATTAACCTCGCGATGGAGGCGAGCGTCGCCGGCGGCATTCCGATCCATGCTGTGCTGCGCGAGGGGATCTCCGGGGACCGCATCGTGGCGATCGCGGGCATTCTCAACGGCACCAGCAATTACATCCTGACTGAGATGGAGCGGCGGGGAGAATCCTTCGACGCAATTCTGGCGGAAGCGCAGGCTCTCGGGTATGCCGAGGCGGACCCCAGCGCCGACGTCGATGGCTATGATGCGCGTTCGAAGCTGGCCATTCTTTCCGCCCTGGCATTTGGAGAGCGCATCACGCCCGGCGATATTTACGTGGAAGGCATTCGCCGCATCACCGCGCAGGATTTCGATTACGCGCATCAGCTGGGGCACACGATCCGGCTTGTTTGCGGGGCCACGCAGACCGAGCGCGGGCTGATTCTGTCGGTGCGTCCGGCGTTGATCCGCCAATCGACGATCCTCGCGAGCGTGCAGGGCGCGTACAACGCGGTGTGGGTCAAGGGGCACTTCGGCGCCGACACGTTTTACTATGGCCGGGGCGCCGGGCCCAGCCCGACCGGCGTGGCGGTGGTCAGCGACATGATGCGCGTGGCGCGGGAAATCCGGAGCGGCAGTCCCGAGCGGGTGTCGCCTTTCGCGCACGAACGGCTGGGGGAGTATCAACCAGTGTCGATTACGCTTCAACATCGGCCGTACTATCTGCGCTTCCGCGTGGAAGACCAGCCAGGCATCATTGCGGAGCTGGCGCGCATCCTGGCTGCGAGGCAGATCGGCCTGGAGGCCGTTCTGCAACTGCCGAGCGACACGAAGCACAATCTGCCCTTCGTGATTACGGTGGAACCTTCGTCCGAACAGGCTATTCAGCAGGCGGTGGAAGAGATGAGCCGCCTGAGCTTTCTGAGAGAACCGCCGCTGGCATTGCCTATGGAACCGCCGCTATAAGACGAGGCCGCAGCCCCTCTCGAAGTCTTAATCTTTTACACCACATTCACAATTGGCGTGTAAACTGAACCCAAACCCTGTCGAGCGCGCGTCTACACTCGCAAGACGGGCTCCGAACGATGGGCAAATCCATAAGAGTAAGGCTGTTTCTCGGCTGTTTCGTGCTGATCGGGGGCATCGCGGTCGCGGTGGATCTCAGCGCAACGGCTGACTTCCTGTTCCGCCTCATTCTGGGATTCACGCTGGCGGCCGCTGGCGCATTTTGGTTGACGTGGACATTCTCGCGCGCCCTCGAATGGCGCACTCACCGGCTGAAGCTGTTTGCGGAACACGTGCTCGACGCGACCAGCGTGGCCGAACCACTGCCCGAAGATGGCAAAGAGGCGATGCTGCTGAACCAGTCGCTGCGGCGCATGGCGGCGCGTATTCGCGAACTGGTCGAGCGGCTTAGTCTCGAATCCTCAAGGCGGGACGTGATCCTGAAGAGTATGGCGGAAGGCGTTCTGGCAGTGGATCACCAGATGCGCGTGCTGTTCTGTAATCAGGCGCTCGCGGACGCTCTCGGCCTCAAACACCCGGTCGAGGAGAACACGCCACTGCTCGGGCTCATCCGCGATCCCACATTTCTTACCCTGATTTCCGGCGTGCTGGCTTCGGGCGAAGCGGTGAAGCGCAAGCTGCAGTTCACGATGGACGACCCCTCGGTGTTTGAAACGTACGCGGCTCCGCTGGCGGTTCCGCCGCACCGGGGGGCGCTGATCATCCTGCACGATATTACGGGGCTGGAACGACTGGAGCGCATCCGCCGCGATTTCGTGGCGAATGTCTCGCACGAACTCAGAACTCCGCTCACCGCCATTCGCGGCTATGCGGAAACGCTCCTCGGCGGCGCTCTTGACGATTCGGATCACAACCGCCGGTTTGTGGAAATCATTCAGGCCCACGCGATCCGGCTGAACAATATCGCCTCGGATCTGCTGACGCTTTCCGACCTCGAATCCGGCAGACGCGACACCGATCCCGGACCGATTTCCGTTGAAGACGCGGTCAATACCGCATTGCTCACAGTCGAACCGGAGGCCAGCATACGCGGTGTGCAGCTGGTGCGCGGGACGGTGCGCGATGCCTTCATCCTCGGTCATGCTCTGCGCCTCGAACAGGCTCTGGTCAACCTTCTGGATAATGCGGTCAAGTTCAACCAGCCGGGTGGCGAAGCGCGCATCGACGCGGGGACCATGGCCGACGGGCGTGTCTTCATTTCCGTTTCCGATACAGGCAGCGGCATGCCTTCCGACGATCTGCCGCGCATCTTCGAGCGGTTTTACCGCGTGGACAGGGCACGCTCGCGCGAAGTCGGTGGGACGGGGTTGGGACTGTCGATCGTCAAACACGCGGTGGAACGCATGGAAGGCATTATTAAAGTGGAGAGCCGGCTGGGCAAAGGCTCAACCTTCACAATCCTGGTCCCCGCAACATCTCATTCTCTCGCCGCCTTAAATCACGGCGCAGAATAACGGAGTAAATCAGGTCAGCAGTCCAGTATTCTCAGTTCTCCTTTACCGAAGGTGGACTGGCGCCCTACGCCCGTCCACCTTGCGGCTTCGAGGAAAGGCAGAAATTCGGAGAGGTTTCCTTCATACTCAGCCACGCCGACGAAGCCGCCGATGGAATGAAGTTGGCCGGTTTTCGAACTGCGGCGTTCGGTTTCCTGATGGCGTACGGAACACGCGGTCATCTTCACAGCGGCGGCGCGCTCATTGGAGCCCTGAAAATCTATTTCGAGCGGACCGGCGCCGTAGAGGCGGCCCAGCGTGGACACACGGTCCCGAATGCGTCCGAAAAGAATCGGAAATTCGGGACGGCTGGCGATTTTATGTGCGTGCTTCAGTTCCGTGGGAGTCAGGAATTCGATCCGTACCCGGGCAGGCGCATCCGGTGTCGGCCTCAGATCCAGCGATTTTGCTTCGATGGAACCCGGGATTGACTGGGTTACACAGTCGAACAGAGTCTGCCCGCCGCTCGTGACGCGCTGGAGTTCGGCTTTGCCGCGACGTGGCCCCAGGCCTTCTCCTGCAAGCGCTGCAAAGGTCTGCACGAAACAGGACAGGACACTATGCTCCATTGAAAAAACATGGAGGTCGAACCACAAAGACTGGCCTGGCGCAACGGTCTGTCCATCGAGATGCCGTGCGCGGAATACGAAGGGACGGGGCCAGGCGGCGAGTCCACCGGGTTCGAAGATTCGCGCGTACATACATGATTCGCGGGCAGCGCAGGTCCTGGCATCCATACATTGCGGCACGCAGGCGAGCCGGCGAAAAATGACGCCGAGCGCGCCGCGAAGGATGTTGGCGGCTTTACCGGGGGGGAAGCAGAGCGATTCTTTCGCGATAAATTCGAACCGCAAAGGGTAAAAGCAGAGGGTCAATGCGTCAGCCCCGACGCTTCCATCCAGCCGCTGTCCCCGATCAGACGGCATTCGGCACAAGGAGGGCGCGGGCTTCCCCTGCCAGGAACAAAGAGCCGGTTACGAAAGTGGTCATCGGGTTCTCAGCGCACATCCGCAGAGCCTCGGCCGTTGAAGCGGCAACGCGCATGTTCGGATGATCCGAAGCTTCGAGCAGCGACCCGGTATCTAACGCGCGTGGCTGATTGGACGTGGTGAGGATGACCTCCCGAGCCAGCGGAAACAGCGTGCCGATCACTTCATCGACGGCCTTATCGCGCATGGCGCCGTAGACGATGCGAACGGGGTCCCCCGCGCTGATAAAGTGCTGCCGGATATAGTCCGCCAGGGCACGGGCACCGGCCGGGTTGTGCGCGCCGTCCAGGATGATGTCGGGGTTTTCGGCGACGCGTTCGAGCCGGCCAGGCCACTTCGCCATCTCAATGCCTTTGGAGATCGCGGCAGTGGATACGCCGAAGACATCGAGCGCGGACGCGGCCGTGCGCGCGTTTTCCACCTGATGCCGGCCGGGCAGATGGCAGACAATCGGAATTTCTTTATCCGCCGAAAGCAAAAATTTGCTGCCGAATTTTTGCATCGAGAGGTCTTTTACAAGCCACTGGCTCGACAGGGTCACGGGTATTTCCAATTCCAGCGCGCGGCGCTCCAGAATACTGGACGCTTCGGGCCGTTGCTCCGCAAATACGGCTGGCCGGCCGAGCTTCATAATGCCCGCCTTTTCAGCCGCTATCGATTGCAGGCTCGACCCGAGGAAAGCTTCGTGATCGAAATCGATGGGCGTAATGACGGTCAACTCAGGCAGCACCACATTCGTGGCATCGAGCCTGCCGCCCAGCCCGGTCTCCAGCACGATCACGTCCACGCCGGCCTGGGCAAACGCCACAAACGCCATGGCTGTCACGGTTTCGAAGAAGCTGGGGTGGGCATCGATGATCTCACGGGCGAGCAGCATCTCAGCCGCGGAGTGGACGGCTTCAAAGGCATCTGTCCAGGCCTGTTGCCCGATGATGCGGCCCTCGATCTGAATGCGCTCGCGCGGGTCAGCCAGATGGGGCGACGTATAAAGCCCCACGCGAAATCCTGACACGCGCAACGCTGCGGCCATCATGGCGCAGGTGGAGCCTTTACCGTTGGTGCCCGCGACGTGAATGAAGCGGCCTTTGCGGTGCGGATCGCCCAGTTCGGCCAGCAGCGCGCCGATACGCTCCAGCCCCCACTTGACCGTCTTCAGTTCGTGACCGAGCGAGTAGAGAAATCGGACGCTTTCCGCGAAATTCATGCCGCCTGGCGCTGGACGGGCCCCGCGAAGAAGTCGAACGCTCTGGCGACGTAAGCTTTCATTTCGGCGCGCGGCACTACGGCATCGAGCATGCCGTGCTTCAGAAGGAACTCGCTGCGCTGGAAACCTTCCGGCAGCTTCTGACGGATGCTCTGCTCGATGACGCGCGGCCCCGCGAAGCCAATCAGCGCGCCCGGTTCGCCGATATTCAGATCGCCCAGCATGGCGAAGCTGGCCGTCACGCCGCCGGTTGTCGGATCCGTGAGAATGCTGATGTAAGGCAGGCGCGCTTCATCCAGCCGCATGAGCGCCGAAGATACTTTCGCCATCTGCATCAGGCTCACTGCGCCTTCCTGCATGCGGGCGCCGCCGGAGGCTGAAACGATGACGACCGGGGTGCGGTGCTGGATGCTGCGCTCGATCGCGCGCGTGATTTTTTCGCCCATCACGGCCCCCATGCTGCCGCCGATGAATTTCGGTTCCATGGCGCAGATGTGAACAAGCCGGCCTTCCAGTTTGCCTACCCCGGAAATCAGAGCGTCTTTCAGGGAAGTTAAAGCCTGGGTGGCTCTGAGGCGGTCGGCGTAGGGCTTCGAATCGACGAATCCCAGCGGATCGGAGGATTCCAGCATTTCATCCAACTCTTCGTACACGCCGTCATCGAACAGCAGATGCAGCCGCGCTCTCGCGTCCAGACGGAAGTGGTGGCCGCATTTGCCGCAGGTGTTCAGCGTGTTCTCAAGGTCTTTCTTCCATATGATTTCCCGGCAGCCGTCGCACTTAAGCCAGAGGCCCTCGGTGCGGACGGTATGGGTGGAATCCTCGCCCTCAGGATTTTTGGCGCCGTTCGACTCTCTTTTGAACCAGGACATGAGTATGAGTTTGCGTTTTTATTATGGTACAGACAGAGCCCGGGGCTGGTCAGCGGGGGTATGGGTGTCCGCGGAGCATCGTAAAGGAGCGGTAGATCTGTTCCGCCACCACCGCGCGGGCGAGCTCATGCGGCATGGTCATCGCCGAAAGTGAAACCAGCAGATCCGCGCGCGATTTCCATTCCGAAGGCAGGCCATCATGTCCCCCGACAACGAACACCAGATCGTGTCCCAGCATTTCCGCTTTCGAGAATAACTTCGAGAACGCCTCGGAATCGAGAGACTGGCCGGCGGGATCCAGCAGAATTTTCGTTGCCGTGGGATGCTTCGACCAGAATTCGGAGCGACCTGGTTTCAGTTCGGTCATGCGCGAAGGCGCGTAGCGGTTGGCGCGCTCAATGTAGTCGGACGCCAGAGCATTGGCGTGCGGATCTTTGGCTTTCCCTGTGTAATAAAGAAAGACCTTCACTCGGCGGGAACGGGAATCTCTTTGGCTTCACGCCAGAGCCGGTCGAGAGCGTAATAATCGCGCGATTTAGCGGTAAAAGCATGCACCAGAAAATCGCCGTAATCGCTCAGCACCCACTCGCCCTGTTCGTAGCCTTCGACGGCATTCGGTAATTCGCCGCGTTTCTTCAATTGCAGCCCGATTTCGTCTACGATGGCTTGCGTCTGGCGGGTGTTCGCTCCGGTGCAGATTACAAAGCAATCGGTGAAGCTGGTGACGCCGGTAAGGTCTAAAATTTTGATATCGGTAGCTTGCTTAGCCTGGGCGGCGCGTACCGCAATGCTCCACCCGGGTTCCAGTTGGTCGTTCGTACCAGTACCTGTGATCGTGTCAGTGTCTAACTTCGGCAGAAACTCGCCCCCAATCGCTATCGTACTATAGATGTAAGCGTGTTGTTCCGAATCGCCGCGCTCGCGGCTGTCACGATTTCTCTGTCTCTGGCCCAGGAGGGTATCAGTG
>JALYHT010000087.1 GCA_030776225.1 Acidobacteriota bacterium
GCCGTACCATTGACGAAATCGCTGCCGGTCGTCGAGGAGGTCAGCCCGGCCGCCAGATTAGAACCGTGGCTTACCGGTACTTCGATGCTGAATCGGCCGTTATTGGGAAGATGCTGGCGCAGAGTGAAGTCGCCGAGATAGTAGTTGCCGGCCGTTGGATCGCGCTGATCCGTTATGCCGAAACCGGCGCGCGTGCCGAACGAATTCAGACGCAACTCGCCCCGTATCGCGTAAATGCTCGAAGTCTGTCCAATGGTCCGATATTCGTAGGTGAATACGAGTTGGGTCAGATTCAGCGATTCATCGTATTGATTGAGCGAACGCAGGAAGAAGATGCTCCCCGTGGCCGGATCGATCGTATAGTCGACCGATCGCACGAGGGTTTCACGCGAAATCAGAATTTCCGGATTGTACCGATTCCGCACCTCGAATACGCCCGTATCGCTGCCCGGAACGATGTCGATATGGGAAAGCTGTACCAGTCCGAAGGTCGATCCGGAGAATATGTCGCGGGCGTAAGCGCTGTTCGGCCTTGCGCCTTCGATGGTAATTGAATCGTGATTTTTGTCTTCAAGATGAAGCGCCGCGCCGACCACCTTGCGGGCGTAGTCGCCGACCCCGTATGTCGTCACCGCGGGAGCCTCCGACGGAGAACCGGTGATCAGCGATTGCGAAGAAAACGCGGGAGAAGAGGGGACGGGCGCGCCTTCAAAGGGCGTCGTTCCCATGTTCATGTCGCCGAACAGCAGATAAGACTGGTCGTGGTCGAGCCGTCCGTATACGTGGGAGTTCGACTGGGCGGCATAGTATTGCGTGGAAGAATCGCCGAAGACGGGATAAGCGCGATCGAGCGGATCAAGCTGGAACAGCCCGGCGTTGCCATTGGTCGCGTTAATCGCCATATGGCTTGTGTATCCGAGCGTCAACAGGAAATCGTTGCCCAGCGAGGTACGCATGAACGCGTCGGCATGGCGCGCGACCAGCCCTGTCTGGCCATAGCTGATGCGATCCATGGCGGCTTTGCCGACGGAGAGTTCTCCATCCGTCGAAAGCACTCTGATGTCTTTTTCCGGCGTCAGGTAAACCGACATGGTTGTCGAAAGGAGATGCGCCGGATCGCCGGTTTCGGCTGTGAATTTTACTTCGCCCGGCTGGTTTCCCGCCATGAATGTAAATGTGGCTTCGCCATTCGTGCCTTTGGCGAATCCCGCCTGCAGGCTCTCGGGAACCTGCTCCGTGGTTCTCCCGAGCTGGTCTTTGGTATTGGCGCCGAACACAGTGGTTCCCGGCGTCATCGCCGAGCCCATCACGCCAGGCAGAGGAAGGATGCTGCTGCCGTCGGCGGGAACAAACTGACCCGCGTTGCTGCGCACGCGAATCTCCTTCGCGGGCGTCGGCTTTCCCTGGGCATCGAGAATCCGCACTACGACTTTCATCGTGCTGCGGCCGTTCGCGGGCAGCGAGGGTTGCTGCGGCGCAATCTCGATATGCGTCGCGGTCGTGCCATCGGCAATAGCCGCGGGAGGCGGCGCAGGCGCAGCCGTGAGTACGGACTCCGCGGCGCAACCGCATTTTTTGAGCGCAAAATTCTGCCGCAGAATCATGCCGCCCTGCAGAGGAGTGCGCACGAGGCGCGATGTGCTTTCCGCATCGAGCCTTCCGCCGCTCGAAATGATGTAACCCTTCGGAATGGTCGCCCGGTCGATCGAAACCGTTAAGGTGCCGGGAACAATCAGCGGAATGTTGTAGAGGCCCTGCGAGTCGGTGCTCGCCGACGCTCCGTTCGAAAGATAGAGACGGACACCGGCGACAGGCCGCTCGCCTTTGTCAAATGAACCGTTTTCGTTGGCATCTTCGAAAACCCGGCCGATCAGGAATTGATTCCGGGTAAACAGACCGGCCGATATCAGCACGGAGTAACGGATGATCGGGCTGGCCACTGAGCCGATGGGTCCTGAGCCGACGAATTGCGCCGTGTTGACGTTGCTTCCCGGCGTCGCCCGGGCAGTAACGCGCACGCGGTAGGTAATCGTGTCGATCTGCCGCGGCGCAACCGAAGACAGGGTAAACGTCATCTGGTTGCCTGAAATGGCGGGTGTGATCGGCTGAGCGCCGCTTGTACCTGAGATCAGCTGCGCGCTTCCCTGAATGTATGCAAAGCCAGTTGGAAGGGTATCCTGGAATAACGCGTTCGGGTATGTGGTTGGAGTATTGTTGGTTGCCACAATCTGGTAGCCGAGTACGTCGCCGATCTCCGCAGAAGAGCGATCCGCTATCTTCGTGACCGAGATTAACGAAGTGATCTGACCCGGATTCAGGGTCGAGTTGGCAGAAGTCGACTGCGTGTTTCCGGAAACGGAGTTGCTCACCGTTGCGATGTTGACAATCTGCGCCGGAGGATTCGCCGAAATTACGACTGCGAGTATGATCGCCGGATAACTCGCGCCGGGTACCAGCACGTCGCTGCGTGTGCAGGTGAGCGTGGCGAGTACGCAATCCCAGCCAGATCCCGACATTGCCGTTGCGCTCAGGCCCGCGGGCACAGGATCCACCAGCGTCACAACTCCGACGGTTGGTCCAGTGCCGGTATTGGTCACTACCATCGCATAACTGCCCACGCCATTCGGGATCGCGTTGCCGCTGAACGTCTTGGTCAGTTGCAGGAACGGCGCGGATCCCGTCACAGTGGCGGGATCAGTGGCTGTGTCGTTGGTCAGATTGGTTTCACCGCCGCCGCCAACCACTGCCGTATTCACGACCGTGTTCGGAGCATTGGCTCCGATCAGTGCGGTGATTGCGATCGGGGGATAAGCCGCACCGGGCGCAAGTACAGTGTTTGTCGTGCAGGTAAGCGAAGAAAGCGTACAGGTCCAGGGCAAGGGTCCGCTGATGGTTGTGGCGGTCAGTCCCGCAGGCAGGGTATCCGTTACCGTGACGGTTCCCGCAGTCGGGATGCCGCCCACGTTCGAAGCCGTAAGCGTGTAGGTCAGCGACGATCCGCGCACGGCCGTTCCTGTGTGCGACTTGGTAATCGTCATGTCCGGCAGGCCGGTCACCGTGATGCTGTCCGAGGCGTTGTCGTTGGAGAGGTTCACTTCTCCGCCGCCTCCCACGGTCGTGTTGTTCACGAAGGTCCCGCTCGCATTTGCGGCGATCCCGGCCGTTAAAGAAATGGCGGGATAGGCAGCGCCCGCGGCCAGAACGGTGGTGGTGCTGCACGCAAGCGGGCTGAGCGTGCAGGACCAGGTGGAGCCTCCCGAGATCGCTGTCGCAGTGAGCCCTGCGGGCAGAGAATCTGTCACGGTAACCGGGCCGATGGTAGGCACGGCCCCCACGTTGCTCGCGGTCAGCGTGAAGGTCACGCTCCCGCCCGGAGAAAAGCTTGTTCCGGTGTGAGTTTTGCCGATCGTCATATCGGGAACCGCGATGGAAATGGAATCGCTCGCCTGATCGTTGCTGAGATTCGTTTCCGATCCGCCGCCAACCGTGGCATTGTTGACCAGCGTTCCCGGGGTGGTCTGAGTAATCGTCGCGGTTACGGAAATGGCCGGATATGCCGCGCCTGCCGCGAGCACCGCGTTCGTTGTACAGGTTAGTGGGCTAAGCGTGCAGGACCACGTCGCGCCTCCCGAGATCGCCGTGGCGGAAAGACCTGCGGGCAGCGAATCCGAAACGGTAACGGCGCCCAGTGTCGGTCCCTGCCCGACGTTGCTTGCAACCAGAGAAAACGTGACGGAGCCGCCCGGCGAGAAAGAAGTCCCGGTGTGTGACTTCGTGATGGTCATATCGGGGACGAGAACCAAAATCGAATCGGATGCCTGATCGTTGTTTAAGTTCGTCTCGCCGCCGCCGGAGACATTCGCGTTATTCACAAGCGTGCCTGTCGCGGTAGGTGCGATTGTCGCCGTGACGCCGATCGGCGGATAGGCCTGTCCGACTCCCAATGAATCGGAACGTGTGCATTGCAGCGCCGGAATGGGCAGGCAAGACCATCCTGTGCCGCCGATTGCAGTGGCGGTCAGCCCGGAAGGCAAATTGTCCTGTACCGTAACAGTCCCGCTCGTAGCTCCCGTGCCCACATTGGACGCGGTGAGAGTGAAGGTCACCGAGCTGTTGGGTGCAAATACAGTTCCGGTGTGGGTCTTGGAAATCGTCATGTCCGGGAGAGTGGTGGGCGGGGAAGTGACGGGAAGGGTGTAAGGGGCCGGTGACGAGCAGCCCGCGCCGCCTGCGCCTCCCGGGGCGCAGTTGAGAGTGGTGATCTGCGCGGTGTTGCTGCCGTTGGTGGCGCTGGCTGAGACGTTCACCGCCACGGTGATCGAGCTGTTGCCGCTGGCGGTGATGGCTGCTGTATTGGTGCAGCTCACGTTCTGTCCGACGGTCGCCGCGCAGTTCCAGCCAGCGCCTGTGGCCGAGGTCACGGTCAGGGCGGCGGGCACGGCGTCCGTAACCGTCACCGCGCCTATAGCCGCCGAAGCCCCGCCAGCGGCGTTACTCACCTGCAGCGTGAAGTTTGCCGTGCCGCCCAGCGTGAATGCGCCGCTGTTGCTTGCCGTCTTCAAGATCGAAACACCGGGGAACGTGTAAGGGACCGTGGACGAGCAGCCTGCGCCGCCCGAGATGCAGTTGAGGGTGGTGATCTGCGCGGTGTTGCTGCCGTTGGTGGCGTTGGCGGCCACGTTTACCGCGACGGTGATCGAACTGTTGCCGCCGGCGGCGATGGTTGCGGTATTGGTGCAGCTCACATTCTGTCCGACCGTGGCCGAGCAGTTCCAGGCAGCGCCTGTAGCTGACGTCACGGTCAAAGCGGCAGGCACGGCATCCGTAACCGTCACCGCGCCTATCGCCGCCGAAGCCCCGCCAGCG
>JALYHT010000088.1 GCA_030776225.1 Acidobacteriota bacterium
TTGTATACACAGCCGGCAATCCAGAGACTAAGAAGCGTCCCGGCATAGGGCCACGAAACAAACGCCGCAAGGCCCAGGCCGGCGGCCATCAGCAAAATCCACTCGGCATAGGCCACGCCCACGTTGACCTGGCCCGCGGCTACGGGCCGTGAGCACTTGAACGGATGGACACGATCGAAAGGCGCGTCCAGTATTTCGTTTAAGACGTAATTGCTGGAGGAAACGAGGCACAGGGCGGCGATTCCAGCCGCGGCCGCGCCCCAGTCGATGCGCCGGAACAGTCCGGCCTCGACCGACAGAGCAACCACGAAGCCGGGCAGCGCGAACAGATTCTTGGTCCAGTGATCGACGCGGGCGATCCTGAAGTAGGCTGTCAGCCCCGAAGAACGCTGCGCCTGGCCGGCGATTCCCATAATGTTTGAGCTTGAAAGTAGTATGAAGACTTGAAAGGCCAATTTTAACTTGATCCGGGCTCTGTTGCTCGATCTCGATGGAACGCTTTATGACCAGGGGAAGCTCCGGCGCCGAATGTTGTTTGATTTGTCGCGCTCGTTCATCGCCGCTCCGCTGCGGGGTTATCGAACGGCGCGCGCGCTGAGGGCGTTTCGTCAGGCGCAGGAGACCTTGCGACTGGCGGGCGTTTGCGGCGATATCGGCGCGCTTCAATCGGAGATGGCCTGTCTCCGGACTGGGTTCGACGCCCGATTCGTTGCCGCCTGCGTTCACGAATGGATGGAGCAGGCGCCGCTGCGGCATCTGGCGGCCTGCATGGTTCCCGGCGTGAAGGAGTTGCTGGAGTTCGCGCGGCGCGCGGGAATCCGGGTAGCCCTGTGCTCCGATTACCCGGCGGCGCGTAAGCTCGAATCCATGGGTCTGGCGAAATATTTCGATGAGGTGATTTGCGCCCAGGATCCGGAGGTTGCCTCGCTGAAGCCTCACCCCGGTATTCTGCGGATTGCTTTACAGAGACTCGGCGTGGCGGCTTCGGAGGCCGTATACGCGGGCGACCGGCCCGATGTGGACGGAGCGACCGCGACCGCGGCGGGGATTGCTTATATCAACATCGTTCACAGAGCCGCGCCCGGAAGCTCGACAATCGGAAATCTGCCGGCGAAAATCAGGTCATGGGTTTAACCGCCCATGTCTAAGGACAAAGCGAATTTTCTTTGGGTGGAATTCATTATCAATACGTTCGCATTCATAAGCCTCAGGGCATAAGGTATGCGGGACGTTCCGTGAGCCGGTTTACAACATGCAGGAAATTCTCAGGCACCTGAGTTCCAACAACATTGTTATTGATCTTGGCTGCCAGAATGGAAGCTTTTCCTCTGCGATCACGCCGGCGCGAGTTCTCAGGGTCGATCGGGATTGCTCATCCCATCTGCCGGATGCCGCCTCCCAATTTATACAGGCAGATGCCAGTGCGCTGCCTTTTAGAGCAGATTCGATCGCCGCTGTGATCTCCAATCACAGCCTTGAGCATTTTGAGAATCTTGCGGAGTCTCTGGACGAAATTGGCCGGGTTTTGGGATCAAACGCCGCGCTTTTTGTCGCTGTTCCGGACGCCACCACATTGACCGACGTACTCTACAGATGGCTCAGCCGGGGAGGTGGGCATGTGAATCCGTTTTGCTCCCCGAAGGAGACCGCACAGTTCATTGAGACACACGTTGGGCTCCCGCTCGTCGCCACAAGGCTGTTGTGTTCCTCGCTTTCTTTTATGAATCGTCGCAACTCTCCCGGACCTCGCCCACGCCGTCTGGCTCTGGTTGGCGGTGGTTATGAGTGGACGTTATTCCTGTATACATGGCTGTCAAGGCGGTTTGACCGGCTTCTCGGCTCCAGGACGCGCGTTTATGGATGGGCGTTTTTCTTTGGAAAAGTGGACGATGTCGTCGATACGAAAAGTTGGGTAAAGTCCCGTCCGCCTGATTTGGTCAAGCCGCTGGCGTTGCTCGCCCCACGTCTCCGTTAACGTCAGAGATATTCGACGGATTCGAGCGTGAGACCTTTGGCCGGCGCCGTCGGAGCCGCTCCGCGCCTTGCAGCAATCGAAAGCAGCTCAATAATCTGGCGCGTCCTGAGATTCCCTCTGCCGGCCTCGATCAGGGTTCCAACGATATTCCGCACCATGTGCTTCAGAAATCCGTTGCCCCGCACGGAGTAAACCAGCCGTTCTCCGTCGCGTAAGAGAGTGGAATGGAAGATCCTGCGCACCCGGGATTTTCCGCTGCCGTCCTGGCCATCGGCAGCCGCGAACGCGCTGAAGTCGTGCTCACCCTGGAACACAGAAGCTGCCTCCACCATGGCGGCTTCATTCAGCGGGTAGGGGTAATGGTGCACGTAGCGCCATTCGAATGGCGAACAAAGGGGTGAACGCTCGATGGTGTATCGATAGGTTTTCGCCACGGCATCGAAGCGAGGGTGGAAATCGTGCCGGGTTTCGGCGCAATCGAGAATGCGTATCGCGGGAGGCAGCAGGCGATTGATGGCTCGCTGCAGATTGGCCGCCGGTATTGGATTTTCCAGCGTAAAAGCCGCTACCTGCGCGCGGGCGTGGACACCCGCGTCGGTCCGCCCGGAACCGGCGACATGCACGGGCCTCCCTTCGAGTTCGCCAACGATGTCTTCAAGGACGCCCTGAATCGTGGGCAAGCCAGGCT
This sequence comes from Acidobacteriota bacterium, assembly GCA_030776225.1. Classification (GTDB taxonomy): domain Bacteria; phylum Acidobacteriota; class Terriglobia; order Bryobacterales; family Bryobacteraceae; genus BOG-234. The sequence goes on from JALYHT010000088.1 coordinate 2,664, forward strand.
GAACCTGCCAGCCATGGAACTCTGTGCCGTCGTAGGCCAGCGTGATACGAATACGTCGGGACAATTCAGACCGGCCGCGAACCGGGTTTCGTCACTGGTTCGCCCCGCCGGCACATCGGGCACTGCTCCGGTTCGTAAACTGGCACCGACAGAGTTTCGAGGGCTACGCGCGGTATTCCTAAATCGGCCGCCCCGCCGCTGCGATCGATAATGGAACCCGCCGCGACCGGCACGCCACCGAGCGCCCGGACGACTTCGATGACTTCGCGCGTGCTGCCGCCTGTCGTGATTACATCTTCAATTACGATCAGCTTTTCGCCTGGCTGGATCGAGAAACCGCGGCGCAGAGACATTTTCCGCTCGGCGTCGCGTTCCGTGAACAAAAAACGCACGCCGGCCGCGCGCGCCACCTCGTGCCCGATGGTCAGGCCGCCCAAAGCCGGAGAAATAACCAGACCCACGGGTTCGCGTTCCGTCAAGGGAGCCAGCGCATGCGCAAGCTGCCGCCCCAGAACCTCGGCCAAACGCGGGTATTGAAGGACCAGCGCAGATTGCAGATAACCCGAACTGTGCAGACCGCTCGACAGCCGGAAATGCCCCTGAAGATAAGCGCCGGTCTGCTCAAACAGATCGAGAACTCGGTCGGGTTGCGGGGTCACAAACGGCTACTATACCATTGGGAATTATTGCTCAGGGTCTCAAAAAAGTCGCGCGCGTATTCTCCTGCCTGGAACATTTATATAGATGATGAAAGCGACCGTCCGCGGTTACACGCTGGTTCTTGCGGTTACTTGTGCAGCCGCCTCGCTGTTCGCCCAATCGATCGCGCCTGCCTCAGGCCCACAAACCGCGGTTCGCATCGATCCGGCAACGGGCGGCCTGGGGTGGCTGACGCATCCCTACCAGCCGCGCTATATACCCCCTGTAAATCTGAGTAATTCTTCGCGTCTCGACTCGCTGATTCGCGCGGGGAATTTATATCTTTCGGCGCAGGATGTAATTGCGCTGGCGCTCGAAAATAATATCGATATCGAAGTGCAGCGCTACGGGCCTTGGCTGGCGCGGGAAGTGCTGCGGCGCGCCGAAGGCGGCGGGCTGCTTCGTAACGTGGGCCAGGGCGTCGTCGCCGGCCCCACAAGCGTGAGCCTCAGCGGTGTCACCGTCAACACCAACGGCGCGCCTGCCAGTGGCGGAGCCAGCAGCGTGAATGCGGGTGGCGGGATCGTGACCCAGTTGGGCCCGGGCATCGCTTCCTTCGACCCCACCATCTCCGGGTCCGCCAATTTCCAGCATGCGACTTCTCCGCAAAGCAACACCATTCTTACCGGCACTACCGCGCTGGTTACGAACAGCCGCACCTTTCAGGCATCTTATTCACAGAATTTTCAATGGGGAATGGCGACCACCCTCACCTACGCCAGTACCTACACCCGCATCAACAGCAACCTGTACAGTCTGAACCCCTATACCAGCGGCGATCTCGATTTTCAAATCACGCAGAATCTGTTGAACGGTTTTGGGCCCGCCGTAAATGGACGCAATATCCG
>JALYHT010000089.1 GCA_030776225.1 Acidobacteriota bacterium
GTCCAGATGCGCGTAAACCGCCTGCCGCGTTTCCGCGGCGGTGTCGAGCAGAAAGTGATCTTCGAAACACAGTAAAAACGCGTCGGCCAGAATGCGCCCCTGCGCATTCAAAAAAAAGGCATACAAACCGTCACCCGGCTTCATTTGCCGGACGTGATTCGTAGTCATCGCATGCAATAGCCTCGCGCGGTCTTCGCCCGTCACGCGAATCCTGCCTCTGTCTGAGAGATCTACAAGGGCGGCGCTGTTCATCAACGCGTTATAGCCGGCCGTCGCCTGCTCGGTCATCGTGTCACCATTATCGGATGGGGCATCTGGCTGTTAAAGCTATGACTGAAAGAAAAAAATGATTCACGAAGTTCTGCCCGTAGGGATGCTCGGCTGCAACTGCTCCGTGCTGGGCGACGAGGCCAGCGGCGAAGCTATTGTCATCGACCCAGGCGACGAAATTTCAAAGATTCTCGAAATCGTCAATCGCCATGGGCTCACCGTTAAAACCATCGTGATCACGCACGCCCATATCGATCATATCGGCGGCGCCGAAAAACTGCGGACAGCCACCGGCGCTTCTGTCTACATGCATCCAGCCGACAAAATGCTGAGCGATCAACTGGAAGCTCAGGCCGCATGGCTCGGCATCGAAGCACCGAAAGACCCTGGCATCGACACACCCGCGCGCGAGGGGGACATCATCCGCGCCGGCGCGATCGAGGCGCATGTGCTGCACACGCCCGGCCACACTCCCGGCAGTATTTCGATCTACCTTCCGGCCCAAAGCAAACTGATCGCCGGCGATACTCTGTTTGAAGGCAGCATCGGCCGTACGGACCTGCCCGGCGGAGATACGCAACAGATCGGCCGTTCCATCAAAGGCAAGCTCTACACGCTGCCCGAAAATACGCTTGTGTACCCCGGCCACGGCGGCATTACTTCCATCGGTAAAGAGAAAAAACACAACCCGTTCGTGCGCGCGTGAAAATCAACGGACGGTTTTCAACTCGGCCATCACGCCGCTGATCAGCTCTTTCGCGTCGCTGATCGATTTCGTAATGAGCTGTATATCCATCGCGGGTTTGCCGGGCTGCCGGCTGCTCCGGCAATACACGCCGTGCTGGCCCACCAGCACCAGCGCGTCTGTCAGAACGTCCAGCGTGACGGCGAGGCGCCCGCGGGGCACGCCCATCATGAACTCGTGCTTTTCGATCTCATCCCTGCGTTCTTCATAAATACTCACGTCGCTTATTCTATGTCTAGTCTTGTTCTTAACCCTATGAGTGTCCCGACCTGGCCGGTTTCCGGAGCCCGCGAGCGCGAGCTTATCGACGAAGTGCTCAGCAGCGTCAACTGGGGCGGGTACCACCCCTTCGTCGCGCGGTTTGAAAAGGAATTCGCCGCTTTCCAGCACTGCCGCTTCGGCCTGAGCGCGATGAACGGAACCATCACTCTGGAGATGGCTCTCGAAGCTTTGGGCATCGGCCCGCACGATGAAGTCATTGTGCCCGCGATTTCGTTCATTGCAACAGCGACTGCAGTCTCGCGGGTGGGGGCAACTCCCGTGTTCGTGGACATTGAGCGAGACACTTTCAACATAGACCCCGCATGCGTCCGCGAAGCGATCGGCCCGAAGACGAAAGCCATCATCCCGGTGCATTTCGGCGGGCCCATGGCGAACATGGACGCGCTGGTCGAGATCTCCAGTCAACACGGTATTCCCCTGATTGAGGACGCGGCTCACGCCCACGGCTCAGAATGGAACGGCCGCCGCGCTGGAAGCTTCGGGGTCTTCGGTTCGTTCAGTTTTCAGAACGGGAAGGTCATGACAGCCGGAGAGGGGGGCATTCTCCTTGCGAACGACGAGCGCCTGATCGACCGCGCCCGGGAAATTCTCGATATCGGCCGCCGCAAGGGCGAGGGCTGGTTTTATCACTTCACCCTCGGCTCAAACTACAGAATCACGGCGCTGCAATGCGCCGTCCTGATCGCTCAGCTGGAGCGTCTTCCCGAACAGAACCGCATCAGGATGCGCAATGTTACCGCCATTCGCGCGGAACTTACGGATGTCCGCGGACTGCACTTCCAGCACGTGCCCGAGCAGGCGCGCGTTCACACAAACTATCTTCTGCTCGGCTGGCTGGACGGCGATCGCGGGGCATTTCATCGCAGTCTGACCGCCGCCGGTTATCCGTGCACGCCGTTCTACCCTCACACGCTGTATAACAACCCTCTCTACAGCGAGCGGCACAATTGCCGCGTGATGATCTGCCCGAATGCCGAGGCTCGCATCACGAATGCCTTCTGGATTCCACACCGCGCATTGTTGGGCGACGATCTCGATACGCGGGCTCTCGCCTGCGCGATCCGCACCGCATCGGCTGCATAGAGTTAACTGGCGCCGCGCCCCGAGATCACCTGCGGAATCGTGAGCAGAATAATTCTGGCGTCGAGCCCCAGAGACCACGTATCGATGTATTGCAGGTCAAGCCGCATCCACGATTCGAAATCCACCTTGTCCCTGCCCCGCAACGCCCACAGGCACGTCAGCCCGGGGCGCATCCGCAGTCTGCGCCGCTGCCAGCGCTGGTACTGCGCCACCTCCGCGGGAATAGCCGGGCGCGGACCCACCAGCGACATGTCGCCCTTCAGCACATTGAATAGCTGCGGCAATTCATCCAGCGAAAATTTGCGCAGCCACTTGCCAACCGTTGTTAGCCTTGGATCGTTCCTGATCTTCGTAACAACGCTCTTTTCGTTCAGATGCGCCACCTGATGCAGCCGCGCCTCCGCGTCTTCCACCATGGATCGGAACTTGTAAAACGTGAATGTGCGCCCGTTCAGCCCGCACCGCACCTGTCGAAATATCACGGGCCCAGGCGAAGTGAGCTTGATCAGCGCCGCCACCACCAGAAACACGGGGCTGAGAACAACGATTCCGAGCAGCGCCAGAACCATATCGATCGCGCGCTTTGCAAGCAGCAGGGCTTCATTCGCGGGAGCTCCGGAAAAAGTCAAAAGCGGCATCCCACCCACTTGCTCCAGATCGATGTAGCCGCTTACGCGGGGAAAGAAATCGACTGCGATCCGGCTGCAGATCCCTTCCTCCTGGCACCACTGAAACACGGGTTCGAGTTCCGGCAGGGCGCTGGAATCCACCGCGAAATGAATCTCGTCGATGATGAACTGCCTCGCGAGCAGGGGGCGCAGATCTTCCAGCGGATGAACACAGTGCGTCCGCTCCAGTTCGATGGCCTCGGGGGCCTGCCGCTCACCCGGAGGAGCGATAAAACCCAGGATGCGCACGCCGTGGCCGTGAAACGATTCGAGGCTCCGCGCGAGAGCTATAGCCGCGCTGCCGATACCCACGATAAAGACATTGCGCTCCGCTCCCATTTCGCGGCTGATTCGCGCCACCAGACCTCGCGCCCCGATGCGGAACCACAGCAGAAACACCCAACTGGCCCCGATGAACAGTCCGATAAAAAATCGGCTGATATCGAGCTTCGCCGCATAGACCAGGACCACCAGCGCCAGCGCGCTCGCCCCTACCTGCCGGATGGAATCGCCCAGTATCACGCGGATGCGAACGAACTCCAGCTTTCCGTAAACATTGAACCGGTAGCCGAAGCCCACCCAGGTCACCAGGCAGAATCCCAGAATCAGCGTATGCACGTCGGGAGTCAGAAAAAACTGCCGCGTGAGAGGCAGATATTCGCGAACGTCGTAAGCCAGGGTAAAAGCGATGGCGGTGCGCAACGCGTCCACACAGCCGAACAGAATTTTTAGCTTACGGGTTTGGCTTCGGAACATTCCATTCGTTGATCGGGGCTGTGTGATTCGACCTCAGTATACTGCGATCCCGTGATGCTATCCGCGGTCCGGAAGCCGGCATTTACGCGGCCCGGCCGTATTCTTCGAAGAAATGCGCCAGGGTGCGAATGCCATCGAAGTAATTGCGGATGTTGTATTTCTCATTGGGCGAGTGCAGGCCGTCGTCCGGAAGGCCAAATCCCATCAGGATGGTGGGGATGTCCAGATGATTCGCGAAGTCGCCCACGATGGGGATCGAACCGCCCGAGCGGGTGAACACGGTGGGCTTGCCGAAAATGTCGCTGAAAGCTTTGGCGGCAACCCGGATGGCGGGGTGGTCGGGATTGACCGTCAGACCGGGGCCGGCGCTTAAGACGCGGACTGTACACTGGATGCCGCGGGGCGCGTTTTCCTTCACCCACTGCTCGACCGCGCGAACCACTTTTTCCGGGTCCTGGCGGGGGACGAGCCGGATACTGACCTTGGCCACGGCTGTGGCGGGTATGACTGTTTTGGCGCCGGTTCCGGTGAAGCCTCCGGCGATGCCGTGGACTTCGAAAGTGGGTCTGGCCCAGGTCTTTTCAAAAACGGAGTAGCCGGGTTCGCCGGTCAGCTCGATGGAGCCGACTTCAGTTTTCAGATACTCGTCTTCATCGAAGGGCAGGTGCGTCCAACTCTCCTTTTCTTCGGAGGAAGGGGGTTCAACGCCGTCATAGATGCCGGGAATCTGTATGCGGCCGTTCGCGTCTTTGGCTTTCGAAAGCAGTTCGATCAGGCCGAAGACGGCATTGGGCGCGACGCCTCCGTACAGGCCGGAATGCAGGTCGCGCATGGGGCCGCGGGATTCGATCTCAAAATAGACGAGCCCGCGGAGGCCGATGTTGAGGGTCGGGAGCCCGGGGGCGTACATTTCCGTATCGGAAACGAGCGCAATGTCGGCCTTTAGTTTGGCCGGGTGCTTTGCAACGTAATCGGCGACCGACAAGCCGCCGACTTCCTCTTCGCCTTCTATGAGGAACCGAACGTTGACGGGGAGGCGGCCGTAGACGGCCTTGAGGGCCTCGATGGCTTTTATGTGGGAATACATCTGGCCTTTGTCGTCGGCGGAACCGCGCGCATAGAGATTGCCGTTGCGCTCGGTGGGCTCGAAGGGGGGCGTTTCCCAAAGGTCAAGGGGATCGGGCGGCTGGACGTCGAAATGGCCGTAGCAGAGGACGGTCGGCTTGCCGGGGGCGTGGAGCCAGTCGGCGTAGACGAGGGGATGGCGCGGAGTCTCGATGACTTCCACGTGCTCCATGCCGGCGGAGGAGAGGTGGTCCGCCACGAAATCGGCCGCGCGGTGTGTGGCTTCCTTATTTTCGGGGAGGGTGGAGATGCTGGGGATGCGGAGGAAGTCTTTCAGCTCTTCGAGGAAGCGGGGCTCGTTCTCTTTTACGTAGCGGTCGATGGCTTCAGACATTATTCCAGACTAATATGTCGAATCAATAGACGACGCGGTCTGTTTTAGCGTCGAGCTTCGCGGTTCCCAGCCCTGGAGCTTTCCTGATATCGTCCACGCTTTTGAAGTCGCCGTGATCCATGCGGTATTTCACGATTGCATCCGCCTGGGCGGGGGTGATTTCGAGCACGCTGGCGATTTCGGAGGAAGGCGCTTTGTTGACGTTGACCTGGCCCAGCTTCTTCGCGAGGTATTCTCTGATGCTGGCGATCTGATCGTCGGTGGCAGAGGCGCCGCGCGAAACCATGTCGTCGATAATGTCCTTCCAGCCTTCTTTAGTGGCACGGCGGGAGGATATGAGGTCGGTCCCGTGGCATGCGCTGCAGACCTGCTCGACCACGCCCTTGCCTTTCCCTTCGGGCAACTCCTGCGCATGGGCCAAGGGGACGACTGTGGTGAGTAAAAGGGTCGCGAGAAAACCCGGAGAGAGGCGGGCGGGGCTCTTCATAGCTGTGTACTCCTCTATCGTAAACCGCAGCTCGCGGTCGCGGTCAGTGCTTAAACCGTTCCCGCGCATGCGATGGTGACGCAGCCAGCAGGCATCGCTTACGAGAGTCAGTCGGGAGCGATCAAAGATGCGCCCTGCTTTCGAGACTTTCGATCAGATCCTCGATCCTGTCATAGCTGAGACCCTCGGGCAGTCCGAGACTACGGGGCCGTACTTTGAAAGCTTTGCGGCGGGGAGCCGGCGTTGTGAGCCGTATTTCCGTTATCAGAAGACTCGCCACATCGTCATCCAGTGAAAGAGTGGTCCTCACATCCCAATGGTAGGTAAGTGAACATCACGACGTCAATTCAGTTCCAGTAGTTGCGATCGAGACTTCTGTACTGAATTGCCTCGGCGATGTGTTTGGCGGCGACCGAGTCCGAGCCGTCGAGATCGGCTACGGTGCGGGCGACTTTAAGGATGCGGTCGTGGGCGCGGGCGGACAGGCTCATGCGGCGCATGGCCATTTCGAGAGTGCGCTCGCCGGTTTCGTCAAGAACGCACTGTTTGCGGATCATCCGGGTCGGCATGCGCGAATTGTTGTAGCCGCGCGCGTTCTGAATCTCACGGGCATGGGCGGCGCGGGCGCGCATGTCCTCAGAGGACTCGGCAACTTCTCCGGCGCGGAGTTCTTTGTAAGGAACCGCGGGCACTTCGATCTGGATGTCGATGCGGTCGAGCAGTGGGCCGCTGATCTTGCCGAGATAACGCTGGATGATGGCCGGGGTGCAGCGGCACTCGCGCGTGGTATCGCCATAGTAGCCGCAGGGGCACGGGTTCATCGCAGCCACGAGCATGAAGCTGGCGGGGAAGCAGAGCGTCATGCTGGCGCGCGCGATGGTGACTGTCAGGTCTTCAAGCGGCTGGCGAAGAATTTCAAGAACGTTGCGCGGAAACTCGGGGAACTCGTCGAGGAAGAGCACGCCATTGTGGGCGAGGCTCACTTCGCCAGGGCGCGGCGAGCCGGAGCCGCCGCCAATCAGGCCCGCGTCCGATATGGTGTGGTGGGGCGTGCGAAAAGGGCGCATGTGCAGGAGTCCGCCGCCGGGCGGCAGGACGCCCGCGATGCTGTGAATCTTAGTGGTCTCGATAGCCTCGTCGAAGCTCAGGGGCGGGAGGATACCGGCGAAGCGTTTCGCCAGCATGGTCTTGCCCGAGCCGGGCGGTCCGATCATCAAAACGTTGTGGCCACCGGCGGCTGCGACCTGCAACGCGCGCCTGGCGGTGGTCTGGCCGCGGACATCGCGGAAATCCGGCGCGGATGCGGAGACGGGAATGTTGAGGGGGCGAGGCGCAGTCTTCACCGGGACGAAAGATTCCGGTTTCGTGAGCATGGCGACGACTTCAGCCAGATGGCGCACGCCGAAGACGTTGATGCCCTCGACGACCGACGCTTCCGCGGCATTCTCCAGAGGCAGGATCAGGTTCTCGATGCGCTGCTGGCGTGCGCAAACAGCTACGGAGAGGGCGCCACGCACGGGCCGGATCGTGCCATCGAGAGAGAGCTCGCCGACGGAGACGTGTTTGTCGAGTCCTTTGAAGATTCCCATGGCGCCGAGGATCGCGAGGGCCATGGGAAGGTCAAAGCCCGCGCCTTCCTTGCGAACGTGGGCGGGCGCGAGGTTCACCGTAACCGCCTGATTGGGGTAGCCAAAGCCGGAGTTCATGAGCGCCGACTTGATGCGCTCGCGGCTCTCGCGTACGGCGGTGTCGGGCATGCCGACAAGCATGAAGTCGCGGGCCATGCCGCTGCGATAAAGATCGACCTCCACGTCGACCGGGTGGGCATCGATGCCGCACACAGCCGCACTTAAGGTTTTGAAAAGCGCCATTAGGTACGCGTCTCCCTGGTGAGCGGGTCCCGCTCAGATAAGGCAGTACGGGCGTGCGGGATTTTTCTCCGGAAATGTCGAGATTATCTGAAGGCGCGCGGGGGCCGGTGTGCCACCATATTTGTTTGATCGTCACACTGACCATGAATCCGGCGATCGATCGAATGATTGCCGTGGACCGGCTGGCATTCGACGATCGCGCCTATATTCTCTCGAGCAAAGATTCGCCCGGGGGGCGGGGTATCAATGCGGCCTCGGTGATCCATTCGTTCGGCGGGAAGACGCTGGCTATTTTTCCGGCTGGCGGGGACCGCGGCGCGCGTTTCGAGACCTTCATGCAGGATTGCGGGTTTCCGATCGCGACGGTGCCGATACACAACGACATCCGGCTGAATTTCACGATCGTGGACCGTCACGGGCTCACCGTGAAGCTGAACGAACTCGGGCCGAGACTCGATAAAAGTGAACTGGCGAGTATCGAAGGCACTGTGGAAGCCCAGCTTTCCAACGCCCGCTGGCTGATGTTGTGCGGCAGTCTCCCGCCTGGGGCGCCGGCGGATTTTTACGCCCAGCTAATCACGCGGGCCAGGAAGAAAGGCGTAAAAACGCTGCTCGACACCGATGGGGAGCCGCTGTCGCGCGGGGTGGAAGCGGGACCTACCGTGGTGACGCCGAATCAACAGGAAGCGGAGCGGCTGCTGAATACAGTGCTGCTGACGCGTTCGCATTCGCTGGCTGCCGCGCGCAGAATTCGGGCGATGGGAGCCGATTCGGTGGTGCTCTCGCTGGGGAGTCGCGGCGCTATCGGCGCGACTCTCAGGCAGGGGGTGGAGCAATTGTGGGAGGCCACGCCTCCGCGCATCGAAGCTATCTCGCCGATAGGGGCGGGAGATGTGATGGCCGCAGCGCTCGCGTGGTCATTGAACAACGGCGATGATTTTCCGGAAGCGCTGGGCTGGGGAGTGGCCGCCGGCAGCGCGTCGGCGCAACTGCCCGGAACCCGCTTTGCCACTCTCGACGAGAGCGGCCTGATTCACGCTGACGTCGACCTGCGCCGGGTCGAAGGTCCCTGATTGCATTCCGGGCCGGAGCGTTCGGCAGCAGGTCGTGGGCTGGTAAAGTCCGCGGGTATTGTCTCCGCGTCCATCACGGTCAGCAGAATCACAGGCCTTGTGCGCGAGAGCGTGCTCAGCTGGCTGTTCGGGGCTGGCGCAGTTTACGACGCATACGTTCTTGGGTATCGTATCCCGAATCTGGCCCGGGAGCTTTTCGCGGAAGGCGCGCTCTCATTTGCCTTTGTCCCGACCTTCACCCGATATTTGACAATGAAACGCCAGGCGGAAGCGCGGGAGCTTTCGAATATCACGGGCACGGTTGTGATTGTCGTCGTTGGAAGCTTCTGCGCGGCGGGAATGCTGCTGAGCCCCCGGATCGTGGACCTTTTCGCGCCTGGTTTTGAGGCAGTGCCGGGCAAATCGGCGCTGGCGGCATCCCTGGTGCGCACGATGTTTCCGTTTCTGCTGCTGCTGGCGCTGGCGGCCCAGGCGCAGGGCGTGCTCTATGCGACCCACCGGTATGCGATCCCGGCGGTATCGCCCGCGGTATTCAATCTGGTGTCGGTGACTTCGGGGCTGGCGCTGGCATATTGGCTGGGGCCGCGATTCGGGTTTTCGGCGGTGCAGGGGATGGCAGCCGGCGTGGTGGCCGGGGGCATGGCACAACTCGCATTCCTGTTGCCCTCGGTGTGGCGGGCCGGGTTCGCGTGGCGTCCGCGCTGGAATCTGAAACATGAAGGGGTTCGGCACATTCTGGGGCTGATGGGACCGGCGCTGATCGGGAATGCGTCGGGGCAAATCAACGTTCTGGTGAATACGAACTTCGCGGCGGGCCTGCGGGATGCGTCGGGCCACCCGATGAACGGTCCCGTGAGCTGGCTGGCATACGCGTACCGTTTCTTCGTGCTGCCGCTCGGCGTATTCGGGGTGGCGATCGCCTCCGCGGCTTTGCCCCGGATTTCGCGCAGCGCGGCACACAAAGATTTCGCGGAGTTCCGGGATACGATGTCGCGAGCCGTCCTGATGATTCTGCTGCTGACGGTTCCAGCTTCGGTGGGGCTGGCGGTACTGGGCGAAAGCATGATCGGAATCGTTTATCAGCACGGCAGGTTTATGGATTCGGACACGCACCAGACCGCGCTGGCACTTTCCTGTTATGCGGTCGGGCTGGCGGGTTATGCGGTGCTGAAGCTGGTGGCGCCGGCGTTCTATGCGCTGGGCGATTCGCGCACCCCGATGTACGTCAGCCTCGGAGCCGTGGCGGTGAACGGCGCGGCCGCTTACAGCATGGTGCGGCTGGCGGCCTTCGGACATGCCGGGCTGGCGCTTTCGGCCTCGGTCGTATCCACATTCAGTTCCATTGCGCTGCTGCTGTTACTGAGACCCAGGATCGGCGGCCTGCATGGCCGCGCGCTCGTCGCGGGTTTGGTGAAGATTCTGGCGGCGGCGGGTGCAATGGGGCTGGTGTGCCGCGGCGTTGTGATTGCGTCGCACGCGCTGCTGCCTTCCCCGCCAATGGCCCGCGCGGCCGATATTTTGGTTGGCATACCGGCTGGAGTGCTTTGCTATTACGCGCTTGCGGCGGCGCTGCAAGTGCCGGAACTTACGGAAGCCCGGGGTCAGGTTTTGCGTAAATTGCGCAGATCGGGGTGACTCTGTTTGTTAAAATTCGACAAAGCCATGCTGCCTGACATCTCCCACGCAATTCGATTGCAGAATCTCGACGATCGAGCCGCTGAGTTGATGAAGGAAATCGGTGGGCTTCCCAAACACATTGCGGAAATCGAGAAGAAGCTGGACTCGCACCAGAGACGCCTCGAACACGACCGCGCGGGGCTGAGCGCCAATCAGAAGGAGCGCAAGCGGCTGGAGGGCGAGATCCAGGCGAATGAGCAGAAGATTTCAAAGCTGAAGGCGCAGATGATGGACGCGAAAACCAACGACCAATATCGCGCGTTTCAGCATGAAATCGACTTTTGCCAGCAGGAGATCCGGCGGCACGAGGACCGGATTCTGGAATTAATGACCGCGTCCGATCCGCTGGAAAAGGCGGTGAAGGCCGCGGAAGGGGCACTGGCGACTGAAAAGAAACACGTGGAAGAAGAGAAGGCCAAAGCCCGCGAACGTACGGCTCTCGATCAAAAAGAAATCGATGTATTGACCGCAGAGCGAAAGAAGATTTTGGGCGAGATGACGCCTAAAATCGCCGCCGAATACGAGCGGATCCGGAAAGGACGGGCGGGCGTGGCGATTGCGGAAGTGCTGCAGGGCCGATGTTCCAAGTGCAACATGCAGCTCAGGCCGCAGTTTCTGCAGGAACTGAAGCGGCAGGACAGCGTTATGGTTTGCGAGAGCTGCAAGCGCATGCTCTACTGGAATCCGCCGCAAAGCTTCGACGACGTCACGGCCGCGCAGGCATGACTGCGTTGCAGCAGACGAAAAATACAAAGAGTCCCCTGCTGGAGGAACTGCGCTGGCGGGGTTTTCTCGACGCGACGACGAGCGACGACCTCGACGCTTTCCTGACGGATGCAGCCCGCACGATCTACATCGGTTTCGATCCGACGGCGGACAGTCTGCATCTGGGCAATCTGATCCCTGTCATGGGGCTCGCGCACGCGCAGCGGCACGGGCACAGGCCACTGGTACTCGTGGGCGGCGGGACGGGGCTGATCGGCGACCCGAGCGGCAAGAGTTCGGAGCGCACCCTGCTCACCAAAGAAAAGACGGAAGAACATGCGCGCGCCATTCGCGGGCAACTGAGCCGCTTCTTCGATCTCTCGTCCGAAGACAGAGCTCTGATGTTGAATAACGCGGACTGGCTTTGCGCGCTCAATCTGCTCGATTTTCTCCGCGACATCGGCAAGCATTTTTCCGTGAACGAGATGATCAAGCGGGATTCCGTGCGAACCCGGCTCGAAGAGCGCGATCACGGCATCTCATACACCGAATTCAGCTACATGCTGATGCAGGCTTACGACTTTCTTTATCTCTTCCAGAAACACGGCTGCACTATACAAATGGGCGGCAGCGATCAATGGGGCAATATTCTTTCGGGCAAGGAACTGATCCGGCGCGTGGAGGGCGGGCGCGGCGAGGGGATTACCTTTCCGCTGCTGACCACTTCGACGGGCCGCAAATTCGGAAAGACGGAAGAGGGATCGGTCTGGCTGGATGCGAAGCGGACGAGCCCCTATCAGATGTATCAATACTGGCTGCAGACGGCGGATGCCGATGCGGTGCGCTATCTAAAGCTGTTCACTTTTCTCGATGAATGCAGGATCGCCGAACTTGCGGCGGATGTTGCCGCTCAGCCGGAGAAGCGCGGCGCGCAGCGCGTGCTTGCCTCGGAAGCGACCGCGATTATTCATGGAGCGGAGACGGTGAGCGCGGTAGAGGCGGCGAGCCGGATTTTGTTTCAGGCATCGGATGAAGTGCCCGGGGCACAGACGGTGGAGATGCTCGCCGGCGAGATGCCTGTGACTCGCGTGGGCAGCGCGGAACTTGCCGGTGGGATCGGGCTGATCGATCTGCTGGTGCTTACGCAACTGGCGGAGAGTAAGGGCGCCGGGCGGAAGCTTGTGGAAGGTGGGGGCGTGTATTTGAATAACGAACGCCAGACCCAGGCTCAGAAAAAAATTTCAGGTGAGGATCTTAAGTGGCCCGGCGCTATTCTGCTGCGCGCCGGGAAGAAGAATTATCATCTCGTGCTGGTGGGCTGAGGAGGAATGGGTTTCAATCGTTCCTCGGTGAGATCTACAAATTCATCTACACTGGCTTCGCGGGAGCCGTGGCATTCTCCCGCATCTGATTGAAAAAATTGGTCGGGCTGCCGGGATTTGAACCCGGGACCACTTGCACCCCAAGCAAGCGCGCTAGCCAGGCTGCGCCACAGCCCGAATAAACCAGTGTACACGCCGCGCAAGCCCGGCGGGCTAATCACGCCGCAGGGATTGGTTCCTCACTGGGTTTCCCGTTGGGCTCCGCGCCTTCCAGCACGAAACGGTAACCTATACGCGGTTCGGTGGTAATAAAAACTGGTTTTGAACCCTGAGGCTCGATTTTCTTCCGGAGCTGGTTGATGAAGACGCGCAGATATTCGATCTGGTCGCCATAATCGGGGCCCCAGATCGCCTGAAGAATGCGCCGGTGCGGCACGGGCTTGTTCGCCTGTGAAACCAGGTAGCGCAGAATGTCGAATTCTGTCGGCGTCAGCCGGACGGGCTTGCCGTTCACTACAACCCGCCTGAGTTCAAAATCGACTTCCAGCCCTGGCGCCGAAATGTGCTTCGGGGTCACATCCGTCGCGATTCCGGTGCGGCGCAGCGCTGCCCGGATGCGCGCCATCAGTTCGTCCGTGCTGAAAGGTTTGGTGACGAAGTCATCGGCGCCCGCGTCGAGGGCTTCCACCTTGTCCTGATCCGAATCGCGAACGGACACGATAATGATAGGCACATCCCAACCGCTGCGGATCGCGCGGCAGGTATCGAGACCGCCCATACCCGGCATATTGAGATCCAGCAGAATGAGATCGACGGTGCGCTCCCGCAGGAGTTCGAGCGCTTCTTCTCCGTTCTGGAGATCGACCACGGTGGCCCCCAGCGATCTCAATGCCGCTCGGAGGACCCGGCGAATCTGCGGCTCATCGTCAACTAATAAGATTGTGCAGTTTTCTATCATCCAGGCTCCCCGTGCCTCTCCCGGCTTTTTCGAGCGGAAGCTCGAAACGAAATGCCGGTCCCAGCGGCTCTATGTCCAGCCACATTTTCCCTCCGCAGGCTTCCGCGATTGTTTTCGCGCGCGCCAGCCCCAAACCGGAACCCTCCACTCTGTGGCGGTCCCTGCTGCCTCGAAAAAATCTATCGAATATGCGGTCGCGTTCGTCCTCCGGGATTTCACTGCCGCCGTTCCAGACGGTCAGGATGACGCTGTTAAATCCCATTTCACCCGATATCCGTATGGGGGCGCCCGGCTGCGAATACTTCCAGGCGTTATCCACCACCTGGACCAGCATCTGCTCAAAAAGGAAGCTATCGCCCCTGATGGCGGGCATACCCTCCGGTAAATCGATGATAAACTCACGGCGACCGAAATAGCGCGACATTCTGACCGCCACGCGCCCTGCAATATCCTGCAAAAGGCAATTTTCCGACAGCGGATTGATGCGCCGGGATTCGAATTTCGCCAGATCCAGCGATTCCATAATCAGCTGATTCAGACGATCGGCCTCCTCGTCGATCACCGCCACCAGATCGCCCTCGGGCTTTCCGCGAAAAGCCCCGTAAACGCGAAGCATAGACGCCGCGGCCTTGATGGAAGTCAGCGGCGTTTTCAGGTTGTGCGCCATAGCGTTCAGGACAGTGTTATGAAGCTCCTCCCCCTTCCTGATCGCTTCGAGTTGAGCCCGCGCCTCCGCGCTGCGGGCGCGCTCCAGGACAAGCCGAATCATCGAGGCCATGGCGTTCCTCACCTCTTCGGAAGGGGGCGCGCCGTGCAGCTCGAGAAAATCGTTCTTATGTTCCGTATCGAGAGGGATCATTGAGACTGGCCCCTGCAAAATCGCCCCGCTCTGAAAAACATCCGATTCACCGGCGATCCGAAGCACGGCCCCATTGAGACCGAAGAGTTCCACTACTTTGCGAACGACGACCCCGGCTGCTTCCGAAAGCGTGTTTGCCGAAAGCAGAATGCGGCCGAGCTGGTTGAGGCGATCCATGTCTTCGCGCCGGCGTATGGCCTCTTCGGCGCGGCGCCGCGCGATAATTGACAGGCGGCTGCCCGTAAAGGCCGTTACGGCCATGACGCAGAAAGTAATCAACCCCTGGCTTGTGGTGATCCGAAACGAATCGATCTCATCGATGAAATAGAAGCTGAATGCCAGGCTGGCTATGCTTGACGACCACAAGGCAAGAATCCAGTCACCGCGCGTCGCGATTCCCAGCACTTCGAGCCACAGAATCAGGGCGGCTGTCGATCGATTGGCAGCGAAAGACTGGCAGATTCGCGCCGTCCACCACAAGAGAAATCCCGCGGCGACGATGGGCAGCACCTGTTTGGACGGGAACTTCTTTACCGCGTAGGTGAACTGGCTGCGGATCATTTCCCGGTCATTTCCCAAAGGATAAACAATCCCGGCAATCGGGGATACAATCGGTGGCGAAGAACATTTGGTTCCGCTCCCCCCGGCGTCTTCAGAGCAACCGGACGGTTATATACATCGTCGCACGAATGAGGGAGCTTTATATGGATAGAACCATAACGAGGCGAAGGGTTTTGGCTGCGCTCGGTGCGGCAGCTGCGAGTGGGCGCGAAATGCGCGCGCAGGCCGCGGCCGAGAAGGCCGGCGGTCCCCGGGAGGGAGTGACTCAAGGCCCCCGGAGCGCTCCGCTGATCTGCGGGTATTCCCAAAACCTGATCAAAGTCCCATATCCCCAGCTGGGGTTCTTCGCACAGCAGATCGGCTATGAGGGTCTCGATCTTACTGTGATGGACGGAGGTCACGTCAACCCCCGCATCGCGAACGTCGATCTGGTGAGAGCGTTCGAAAGCGTACGCGGCGTGGGGCTTGAAGTTCCCATGATTTCCACGACGATCACAGGTCCAAACGATCAGACGGCTTACCCCATTCTCGCGATCACAGGCCATACCCAGGTTCATCTTTACAGGTTGGGCTTCTGGCCATATGCGAACCGGCCGGGCGCGAGCGTGGATGTGCAGCGCCGGCTGGCCGAAGTCCGTAACGATCTGACTGTGCTGCTCGCACTGGGCCGCAACTATCAAATGACGGCCATGTTCCCGAACCGGGCCGGAGCGTTCGTCGGGGAAGCTCTCTGGGATGCGCAGAGCATCATCGGAGACATGGATCCGCAATGGATCGGTTATTACTTCGACCCTTCGCAGGCGACCGCGGAAGGAGGGGTCGCGGGATGGGAAATTGCGCTCCGGCTTGCTTTGCCGAGACTCAAAGCTGTCGCAGTCCAGGACTTCACGTGGGCCAGGAACGGAACCGGGTGGAAGATGCAGATGTGCCCCATGGGCCAGGGCGTGGTGGACTGGGTGTCTTTCTTTCAGATCCTGGCGGAAGCGCGTTTTACAGGGCCCGTATCAATTCACCAGGAATATGCCGCGACGGACGAACCAGCGGCAATGAACAAAGACCTTGAGTTTGTACGCGCCCATGTAAAGCGAGCCTGGGGTTCACCTCCGGGTGTTTCCAACTGAAACACCCGGAGGTCCTGAGCCGCGCTTTCGGGGAATCTATACGGGCTTGGCAGCGGGAGCGGCTGGTTTCGCGGGGGTCTGCACCTTGACCGGACTGATCAGAATGTGGGCGTTGCGCCCTTCCATTCGCGCGGAACCATCGACCGCCCCATAGGCCAGCAAGTCTTCGGCAAAGCGGTTCAGGAGCTTGCGGCCCAAATCGGTGTGCGCGATTTCACGTCCGCGAAACTGCACCACCGCCTTCACCCGATTTCCTTCCTGCAGGAAGCGAATGGCGTGATTCTTTTTGAAATCGTAATCGTGATCGTCGGTATTGGGCCGGAACTTCAGTTCCTTGACCTGCACGACGTGTTGCTTTTTCTTGGCCTCATGAGACTTCTTCTTCATCTCATACTGGTAGTGGCCGTAGTCAATGGCCTTGGCAACCGGGGGCACCGCTGTGGGAGATACTACGACGAGATCCAGGCCCAGCTCCTGGGCACGCCGCAAGGCAGCGGCTGTGGGCATGACCTCAGCTGTTCCGTCTGGAAATACGGCCCGGACTTCCTTGGCCCGTATCGATTCGTTTACGTTCTCTCGGCGATTTGACTTGCGAGGCGGGAAATTGCGGCCTGGAATCATGCGTTAGGGGAACTATACACCAACATACACTTGATTTTACTCTCTCGGGGGCGTCAAAGTCCACCGACGCAAGTCTACTGCTGCTGTTGCTGCTGTTGTTCTTCGGCTTCGGGCGGCGGGGACGGGCCGGCAGCGGTTTCCTGCAGGAGTTCCGCGCCCTCGTCGTCCAGTGCCGGTCTGACCAGAACGTCCACCGAAAGGCTCTGGCCGGCGTGACCTTTATAAACGCCCCGTACGGGAGGTACATCACCGTAATCGCGTCCGCGCGCCACGACGATGTGCTGCTCGTCCACGAAGTGGCCGACCGTGGGATCGAGACCGATCCACCCAATTTCCGGGATATTAGCCTGCACCCAGGCGTGCGAAGCCTGCCCCCCGATCACGTTCTCCATCGTCTGGCGCGGAGCTTCTTCGCCGTTGATGCGAGATTGCCGGGGAACGAGGTAGCCCGACACGTACCGGGCGGGAATGCCCCGTAAGCGCAGCAACGCGATCAGCAGATGCGCGAAGTCCTGGCAGACTCCGGCGCGCGTGGAGAGACAATCCTGCACGGACGAGTGTACGTGCGTGGCGCCCGGTTTATAAGTGAACTGCTCATGCACAAGCGCGGCCGCCGTTTCGGCAAAGCCCCGCACTGTGCTGTCGCATCGGGCTTCCACCTCTGCGCTCATTTCCCGCAGAGTGGGCAGTAAAGGGCAATACTCGCTCGGCGCGAGCCAGTCGAAATATTCGTCTTTAAGAGATTCGAGGCACTGCTCGAGTTCGTGGAGTGGAACCACCCGGTTGACATAAAGCGGCGTGGGGTGCACCAGCACGATTGCTTCGGACTCGACGCGCAGTTCTTCGTGGTCGGGCAGGATATGAAACTGGTGGACCCAGTTGTTGAAGTAATCGAGGTACGAAGTCGGTTTTGAAAATGGCGTCGTGGTGAGACGGAATGAAAGGCAACTTTGGGCCTCATCATGGCGGGGTCGCAGACGCAGTTCGTTATAGCTCTCCGAAACGGAGCCATCGTAGGAGAACAATGTGACGTGGGCTAGCTTATATCGATTCAAGACGATCCTCGGACGGCGATCTCCTGCGGCATTTTCAAGCGCCATTCTTATTCAAGCGCCATTCTTAAGCGACCACCGCATAGTGGAAGTACGCGCGCGTAATCTGTTCTCCGATGCTGCGGCAGGTTTGCTGCAGGTCGGTCAGGAAATTATGCAGTCCGCCATCGAAAATCTCTTCGATGCTGTCATATGCCAGCCGCTCATAAATTTTGCCTGTGAGGCGCTCGGCTTCATTGGCATACGTCCCCGGTACGGACCCGCTGATGGCATGCAGAGAGCTTTGCAGCGCGCCGAAGTTGAAACGCACGGAGCGGGGGTGGCGCGAGTCGAGGAGCAGCAGTTCGGCGACTTTCGTGGGTTCGATCTGGGAATACTGGCGCTTGTAAAACTCGAAGGCGGCTACAGACTTCAGCACAGCCATCCAGAGATGGCTGCGCGCTTCGTTCAGAATCTGCGGGCCTTCGAGCAGCTGATGGTAGTGAACATCCAGGATGCGAGCCGTCATCTCGGCGCGCTCCAGAACGCAGCCGGCCTGAACGAAATGCCAGCCTTCGTCGCGCGGGAGCGTGGCATCGCAGACGCCGTGAAATGCGTGGCCGCCGCGTTTCACGGCGTCGCAGAAACGCGAGAGGCTTTCGTCTTCATCGCGCAATTTCGTAATTTTGTGATACAGGCTGTTGATGTCTTCCCAGAGCTCGCGTGAGATGCGGTCGCGGATGGCGCGGGCATTTTCGCGCGCGCAGACGATGCACTGGCCGATCGAATTGGGATTTTCTTCCGAAAAGCCCAGGAAATCGAATGCCGTTTTCGCGCTGGCCTCCTCGTAAGACTTATAGAAACGCGCGCGCTCGCCGGTTACGGCAATGAGCGGGTCCCACCGGAGCTTATACGTGTCCGGCGGCTGCTCGAGCAGCATATGGTAATTGACGTCGAGGATGCGGGCCGTGTTGTCGGCGCGCTCCATGTAACGGCCGATCCAAAAGAGAGAATCGGCGATGCGCGACAGCATCATTACTCATCACCCCGCAGTACCCAGGTATCCTTACTGCCGCCTCCCTGAGACGAATTGACGACCAGCGATCCGCGCTGCAGCGCCACGCGCGTCAGGCCGCCGGGCACAATCGTCACCTTCTGGCCATCGTAAAGGCAATAGGGCCGCAGATCGACATGGCGGGGACTCATCGATTGAGTCGCGGCATCGAAAGAAGGCACCCGGGAGAGTGGAATCACGGGCTGGGCAATGTAGTTTCGGGGGTCGGCTTTGAGGCGAACACGGAACTCTTCGATTGTTTTGCGATCCGACGCAGGCCCCATCAGCATCCCGTAGCCTCCCGATTCGCCGACAGCCTTGACAACAAGTTCCGGCAGATGGTCGAGCACGTAAGAGAGGTGCTCGGGATTGGAGCAAAGATAGGTTTCGACGTTCCGCAGAATAGGGTCTTCGCCGAGGTAATACTTGATGAATGCAGGCACGTACGCGTAAATGGCCTTGTCGTCCGCGACTCCGGTGCCCACCGCGTTGGCCAGAGCGATATTGCCGGCGCGGTAAGCATTCATCAGCCCCGGTACGCCCACGACCGAGCCGGCGCGGAACGCCAGCGGGTCGATGAAATCATCGTCCACGCGGCGGTAAATAACGTCGACCCGAGTGAGGCCGTGGATGGTCTTCATGTAAACCACGTCATCGACGACCACGAGGTCGCGCCCTTCGACGAGTTCGATCCCCATCTCCTGGGCCAGAAAGCAGTGCTCGAAATATGCGCTGTTATAGAGGCCCGGCGTCAGCAGCACGATGACAGGGCGCTCGCCGCTGCGGGGAGAAAGACTTCGCAGAATCCGCGCCAGCTCGGTCGGGTAGTGATCGACCGGCAGGACTTCGCAGACTTCGAAAGCCCGAGGGAAAGTCCGGCGCATGACCAGCCGGTTTTCAAGCACGTAAGAAATGCCGCTGGGCGAGCGCGCGTTGTCTTCAAGAACCAGGTACTGGCCGGTGCGGGAATCGCGCACAAGATCGGTACCGCAGACGTGAATGTAGATATCGCGCGGGACGTTCAGGCCCACCATTTCGCGGCGGAAATGCTTGCA
>JALYHT010000090.1 GCA_030776225.1 Acidobacteriota bacterium
GTGCGTGAGGCCCAACTTCCGAATGATCGTCTGAAACTTTACGCCCTGTTCGCCCGGCAGCGCCTCGACCAGCTGCAACGCCTCCTCGGGAAAGACAGAAAGGGCCGCTCAGCCACAGCGCGTCAACTGCTGGAGGATTATTCGAACATCATCGACGCCATCGACACCGTTTCGGACGATGCGTTGAAACGAGGGGTGGATATCTCAGCGGGCGCTTCCGCGGTCACTGCCTCTGAAAATACATTTCTGAACCAATTGCAGAAAATCAGGGATGGCGCCCCCGCCGACATGGATCTTTATGACGTTGCGCTGAAGGAGGCCATTGCGAGCACGTCCGACAGCATGGACCTTGCGAAGCAGGATGCGGGTTCCCGCGCCGCTCGGCTGCGCGCCGAAGACAGGAAGCTCAAAGAAGAAGCCGGACAGGCGATCGCCGCCGAAGATTCAAAGGGCAAACCGGTTACGGAAGACGGAAAACCGAAGCGCAAGCCCCCTACGCTGCTGAAACCGGGCGAGAAACCGCCCGGGTAATCTTATTGGTCCGTGCCCGCGGCCGCGTGGCTCGCAGCCTGATGCAGGTTCAGATAGCGTTCGCGGCATTCCTGAATTACTTTGCGCGCCTCGCGCGGGCCGCCCCAGCCGTCCATCGTGGTAACTTTGCCTTCCAGTTCCTTATAGATTGAAAAGAAGTGCTCGATCTCGCGCCGCACATGCGCAAAAATCTGATCCATCGTGTGGATCTGGTCGTAGCGCGGATTCCGATTCGGCACGGCGAGAATCTTCTGGTCCTGTTCCGCACTGTCCACCATGTTCAGAACTCCGACCGGGCGTACTTCGATCATCACCCCTGGATAACTCGGCTGCTGCACCAGAACCAGAACGTCGAGGGGATCTTTATCCTCCGCCAGAGTGCCCGGAACAAACCCGTAATCGCCGGGATAGTGAAGCGGCGAATAAAGAGCCCGATCCAGACGGAAAACGCCAAGCTTCCCGTCATATTCGTACTTGTTAGCCGAGTGCTGGGGAATTTCAACGATCATCCGGACGATCTCGGGGGAGTCAGGCCCGGGATCGATGTCATAGAGGCAGTTCACGGATTCAGGGTAACATCCACGTTTGGGCGGTTTTTTTATCTCTCAAAACCCTGTCTTCAAGACTCCCCGCCGCTGCTCCAGCTGGGACTCTGGCCGTCTGAAGAGGCGTGATAAGACGACGCCGCAGAGCGTTAAACTCAGCGCGGTGACGCTGCCAATCAGTATCCAGATGACGGCCGCAGGGGCGAGGCAGAGAGTCCGCAGAATGGATTCGCGATCCGGGGCGCCGTGAATGTACCACTGCCATAACTGCCCGGGCCGTGCGCGTCCCTCGGGGAATCCACTGTAGAGCGGAATGAGTTTTGTCCAGTAAGTGGCAACTAAGATGTAGGCCCAGAGGAGCAACAGCGCGGCGGACACCGGGACTCCGAATCGTCTCGCGCGATGCGCCCCCAGGAACGCGAGCATAAGCACGGGAGGCAGCAGCACCTGCTGGTACCACGGTACGGCGGCGATGGCCGCCCCGTGGGTGGCAGAGAAAAATGCCACGCTGATGAATGCAACTCCGCAGGAGAACAGGAGAATGGAGGCCGCTGCCAGTAACTCGGCCGGGTCCCGTTTGGCGCGACGTAAATAAAGCAGCGTTGCCGACGCCAGCAGCAGGAGCAGGATATTCAAAGTTGTGGCGGAGAAGGTTGTGAATGAGTTATTCCCTGTCCACAGACTCGAATGCGCCATATACCGGATACTATCGAGCCAGGGCAGCTTCAGCGCAGCACTCAGGAACATGCCCGCGCCCAGTCCGGATGTGCTCTCCACCGTGCCACTGATGCTTCTGTAGAGCACCATGTTGCGCGCGTACCAGGGGGCGGCGGGAACCAGCGCACAGGCCATAAACCATGCGACTGGCCTCCATCGCAGTTGTCCTTTGTAGAAGTTCCACGCAAGCACGCATACCGGCAGGGGCAGCAGAAAGAGGAAGTACGCTTTAATCAGAAGCGCCGCGGAGAGCGCAATTCCCATCCCCGCCCAGGCGCGGACTGTGCCGGTGCGGGCCGCGCGGATTGCGGTCCAGATGAGGTAAGCCATGGCGGGCACGGCAAAACCGTCGTTGCAGACATGCGAAATGACCGCCAGCAACATCTGGGAGGAGAAGACGCAGAACAGGACGCAGGCGAGGAAGGCTTCGGGCAATGCGATTTCCCGCGCGATCAGTATGGAGGAATGAGTTATGAACAGGATGGCGAGAAAGGAGCAGATCAACCGCAGAAAGAGCACGCGGGTGGGAAGCGGGAAGCTGAAGAGCGCGCGGTCGGCTGCCGCCATGAATATATAGGGCAACGGCGATTGATTCACCTCATAATTCGGCTTATCCGGCTGGGGCTCGAAATCAAGGTTCGGCGGCAGAGACATAAGCCGATGCCGCAGATCCTGCCGGGCGGATTCAGTCATCTGAGAATAATCCCCGAAGTTCAGCGGCGCGCGGGTGTAGGGCTGCAGATAGTGACTTACCGGAGTCAATTCATAGGAACGCCATATGTTTCTTGAAAGTGAGGCCCGGCCCAGCACGGGAAACGAGCCTGTGGTGGAAAGCAACTGAACATAACCATAATGAAAGCCTTCATCAAAACCTTCCCATAAAGGCAGGAGGCAACTGTAAGCCGCGGCGTTCAGGACTCCATAGACCACCAGCGCGCGGAGCAGGCCGGACATTCAGAATCCCACACTGGTGGGCGGAAACAGCCGGTAAATCAGCGGGACATCGACAAACAGCAGGATGCCCATGACGAGGGCGCAGAGGGCCACCGGAATCAGCACGAGCGGCTCGCGGTAAAGCCCCTCGGGATGCTGCACGGGACTGTGGGGCTGGAACGCCAGCCACAGGTAAGCCGACATCACCAGCGCCACCAGCGGGAAACTCAGGATCAGTTCCAGCCGGTACCGAACGATGAAGCCGCCCAGGAACAACATAGCCGCGGATCCGTAAAACAATATGCCTGAGAGCAGGCTGCGCTCGGAGTAGTAGTGGAAAGACTTGCGGTATCGGGGAAGCGTATCGGCGGTCAGTTCCCGGAATTCAGCATAGCGCTTCACTGCCATGAAATAGCAACCGACCATCCAATAACTTAGCAAGAGCGTACTGATGGGGACCGCCGCGGTACGGGTGAGATACCACCCCGCGAGCATTCGCAGGGGATTGTTGAAGGCTTCGGAAATGACATCGATCCAGGGAACGTCCTTAGTACGAAATGGCGGCACGTTGTATACAC
>JALYHT010000091.1 GCA_030776225.1 Acidobacteriota bacterium
GCGCTCATCCGCGCCGGCTTTGAAACCCTGGTGGAAGCGGGCTACGCCCCCGAAATCGCGTACTTCGAATGCCTGCATGAACTCAAGCTCATCGTGGACCTCATCTATGAGGGCGGCCTCGGCTACATGCGCTTCTCCGTCTCCGACACGGCCGAGTACGGCGATTACACCCGCGGCCCGCGCATCATCAATGCCGAAACCCGCAAAGAGATGAAGAAGATCCTCGCTGAAATCCAGTCGGGCGAATTTGCGAAGCAGTGGATCGGCGAAAACAAAGCGGGTCGCCACAAGTTCCTCGCGATGCGCGCGGCAGAGGCTGACCAGCCCGTCGAAAAGGTGGGCGCGGAACTCCGCAAGATGATGACGTTCCTCAAACGCAACAAAGAGGTGGGGGTGCCGACCTCGGTATAACCCGGCTTCGGCCAACCGGATTTCAAACCATGCGCATTCAAACCTTCGATACCACTCTCCGCGACGGCTCGCAGGGCGAAGCCATCTCTTTTTCGGTCGATGACAAAATTCTCATTGCCCGCAAACTGGATGAGCTCGGTATCGATTACATTGAAGGCGGCTGGCCGGGTTCCAACCCTAAAGACAAAGAGTTCTTCGAGCAGGCGCGCGGCCTGAAGCTGCGGCACGCAAAGCTGACCGCCTTCGGGTCCACGCGCTTCGCGAAGAACTCCGTTCAGGAGGACCGCAACGTCCGCGAGCTTCTCGATGCCGGCACCCCGTGCATCGCCATCTTCGGCAAGAGCTGGGACCTGCACGTTTCCCGCGCTCTCGGCATCACCGAAAACGAAAACCTCACTATCATCGCTGAAACCGTTCGCTATCTGAAGGAGCACGGCAAAGAAGTCGTATACGACGCAGAGCACTTTTTCGACGGCTACATCCATAACCGGGACTTCGCTCTTCGCACTCTGGAAGCAGCCAAACAATCCGGCGCCGATGTGCTTTGCCTTTGCGACACCAACGGCGGCACCCTGACGAATGACCTGGCGCAGATTGTGGCCGATGTGCGCTCGAAATTCGATGGCGCGATCGGCATCCACACCCACAACGATTCCGAAGTGGCCGTAGCCAACGCTCTGGCCGCCATCGAAAAAGGGGCCTCGCACGTGCAGGGCTGCCTCAACGGTTATGGGGAGCGCTGCGGCAATTCAAATCTCGCTTCGATCATCGCCAATCTCGAACTTAAACTTGGGCACACCACGATCGGGCCCGAGAAGCTTGAATCCCTCACCGCGGC
The DNA here is from genome assembly GCA_030776225.1 of Acidobacteriota bacterium. Classification (GTDB taxonomy): domain Bacteria; phylum Acidobacteriota; class Terriglobia; order Bryobacterales; family Bryobacteraceae; genus BOG-234. Next base: position 1,250 of record JALYHT010000091.1, read on the forward strand.
GTGCCGGTACATCGCCGAACTCGCCAACCTGCCGCTCCGCAAAGATGCGGCTTACGTCGGGCAGAGCGCCTTTGCCCACAAAGGCGGCGTTCACGTCAGCGCGGTGATGAAGGATTCGTCCACTTACGAGCACATTTCTCCGGCGCTCGTGGGCAACCACCAGCGCGTACTGGTGAGCGATCTATCGGGACGCAGCAACGTCCTTTACCAGCTCCAGCAACAAGGTCTCGCTTCGCAAATGACCGAGCAGGGCCGCCGCGATCTTCTCGAGCGTGTGAAGGATATGGAATTTCAGGGGTACGATCTCGAAGCTGCCGACGGCACTTTCGAGCTCTTCGTGCGCCAGTCTCTGCAGCCCGAAGCCAGCTTTTTCGAAGTACAGGGCTACGATGTCCGTATTCAATCCGGGTACGCCACCGCAACCGTCACTGTTTCGACCGAAGCCGGCGTCCAGACCGCCACAGCCAGCGGACATGGCCCGATGAACGCTCTGGACGTGGCTCTGCGTGAATGCCTCTCTGGCATCTACCCGCGTATCCGGGAAGTCCGCCTTACCGATTACAAGGTGCGCGTTCTCGATTCGAAAAAGGGAACGGCGGCGAAGGTGCGCGTTCTGGTCGAATGGTCCGATCACCAAAAGAGCTGGTCGACCGTCGGCGTTTCAGACGACGTTATCGAAGCCAGCTGGAATGCGCTCGTCGATGCCCTGCGGCTGGAAGTGATGCGCCTCACCGAAGCAAATGCCGGACGCAGCGAAGCGCCTGTTGAAATCGGCGGCTAGGCAGTACTTACCAGAGTCGGCGTCCACAGCCGAAGCCTCTTTTGACGCACATGTTCCCCACATGCTAACATGTGCATAGCATGCCCGCCATGATTCAATTGCGAAACGTCCCCGATGAATTGCACCGGAAGCTGAAGGCCCGGGCGGCGGCCGAAGGGCTGTCGCTCAGCGCTTATATTCTGCGCGATGCGGCGGAACTCGCTGAGCGCCCATCCAGCGCGGAATGGCTGCAGATGGCGAGGAATCTGCGGCCGCTGAAACTCAAAGAGACGCCCGCTGAGACGATCCGTAAGATGCGCGACGGTCGATGATCGTCATCGACGCTTCGGCGGTTCTGGAGATACTCAGCGGCTCTCCGATCGGCCTGCAGATGGAGACCGCGATTGTACATCTCGCTCTCCATGCTCCGGAACTGCTCGATCTCGAAGTCGCCAATACGGTGCGCCGCTGGGAGGCCGCCGGCGTTCTGCGGCCGAACGAAGGCGAGTCTCTAATGGCTGTGTTCCTCGCCATGCGCATCACACGCTACCCCCATCTGCCGCTTCTGACCGATGTCTGGCGAATGCGGCATAACCTCACCGCCTATGACGCGGCCTATCTCGCGCTCACCCGACACCTCGATGCCGAACTGCTCACCATGGACGAAGGTCTGAAAAAGCGCTCCAGGCGCCGTTAGCGCCGTTTAACTTCCCAGCACTTCCATCATGTCCGGACCGCAGATCCGGCTTAACTCAGCGCGGAACTCCCGGTCCGGCCGCACCTTTGAAGGCACGTCCAGTATCACTGAAAAGTCCCGCGCCGCTTCGATTCGCAAACGTACCTGGGTATCGCCCGGCTTGCGCGTGAACAGTTGGTGTAGTTCGCTCGCGCGGTCTATGCCGTTCCGGCCAACAAACACTTTGACGCTGATGAGACTGGGCAGCGGCACGCGAGCCACATCCAGCGGAATGATTTCCTTAACGGATACCTTCGTCGGATTGCCTTCTTCAGGTAGCGCCGTTCCCCGAATCAGCACAGCCTGATCCTCCATGAGCAGGTTCTGCAGGGCCTCAAATTGAGTCGTGAACACCATTGCGTCGATGCTGCCGGCGCGATCTTCAATCACGAGCGACGCCCAGGGCTTCTGCTCCCGGTTGCGACGCTTCTGAACGCCCGTAATCATGCCGCACAGCGCGACTTCCGCGCCTTTCTCCAGCCCTTCCAGCTTGCTCGAATCGTGCGTCGCCAGTTCGCAGACCTTCTCTTCGTAGCTGTCCAGCGGGTGTCCGGAGACATAGAATCCCAGCAGTTCCTTCTCGCCCTGCAGCTTCTCTTTGTTAGTCCAGTCGTTCGCCCTGGGCAGCGCGGGTTCCGGATGTTGGTGTTCGGCAGGCCCGCCGCCGAACAAGCCTGCCTGCCCGCTGTCGCGGTCTTTCGCGGCGCGGTTACCGGTTTCGATCGCCGCATCGAGCGCCAGCAGCAACTGCGCGCGCGTACCCTGCAGCGCATCCATGGCCCCGGCTTTGACCAGGCTTTCCATTACGCGCCGGTTGATCGACTGCATGTCGGCGTGTTCGCAGAACTGGTAAATGGAACCGAAGCTGCCCAGCTCGGTGCGCGCCTTGATAATCGCTTCGACAGCGCCCTCTCCAACGTTTTTGACGGCGCCCAGCCCGAACCGGATCGCGTCGCCCTTCTCATCGCGCACCGGCGTGAACGTATACTCACTGGCATTCACATCGGGCGGCAGCACCCGGATATTCATGTCGCGGCACTCGTTGATGTACTTGACGACCTTCCCGACGTTGCCTGTTTCCGACGTCAGCAGCGCAGCCATGAAATCGACCGGATAGTGCGCCTTGAGATAACCCGTAACGAATGCGAGGAACGCGTACGCGGCGGAGTGCGACTTATTGAAACCGTAGCCCGCGAACTGCTCCATCAGGTCGAACATCTTCTCGGCCTTTTTCGCCGGGTGACCGCGTTCCGCCGCGCCTTTGAGGAAACGCTCGCGCTGCTTCGCCATCTCCTCGAACTTCTTCTTGCCCATGGCGCGCCGCAGGATGTCGGCGTCGCCCAGCGAGTAACCCGCCAGCCTGCTCGAAATCTGCATCACCTGTTCCTGGTACAGGATGATGCCGTACGTCTCGCCGAGTATTTCTTTGAGCTCGGGAAAATCCCACTGGACCGCTTTGCGGCCGTGCTTGCGCTCGATAAAGTCGTCGAGCATGCCGCCCTGAATGGGGCCGGGGCGATAGAGCGCGTTCAATGCCGTGAGGTCTTCGATGCGCGTGGGCTGGTAGCGGCGCAGAATGTCGCGCATGCCCGGCGATTCGAACTGGAACACACCGCTGGTAAATCCCTTGCTGAAGATGTCGTAGGCCGCCGGATCTTCGAGCGGCAGATCCTCGGGAACGATCCTGACTCCGTGCCGCTTCTCAATCATCTTCAGCGCGTCGTCGATGAGAGTCAGCGTCGTCAGACCGAGGAAGTCCATCTTGAGAAGCGCCAGCTTGTCAAGACCGTTCATGTCGTACTGGGTGACGATTTCCTCGCGATTGGTGCGGTAGAGTGGAACGATATTGCGCAGCGGCTCAGGCGATATAACAACGCCCGCCGCATGCACCGAAGAATTTCGCGCGAAGCCTTCGAGGCGCGTTGCGACATCGAGAACTTCCTGCACCCGCGGATCCTGCTTCGCGAGCGCGGCGAAACCCGGCTCAGTCGCGATCGCCTCCTTCAGCTTGATGTTCAGGACGCCGGGAACCAGCTTCGTGATCCTGTCCACGTCGGCGAAGCTCATGTCGAGCACGCGCCCCACGTCTTTGATCGCCGCCCGCGCTCCGAGCGTGTTGAACGTGATGATCTGTGCCACCTGCTCGCGCCCGTACTTCTCAGTGACGTACTGGATGACTTCGCCGCGGCGGTTCATGCAGAAATCGATATCGATATCGGGCATGCTTACGCGCTCGGGATTCAGAAAGCGCTCGAACAGCAGCCCGTACTGCAGAGGGTCGATATCGGTGATCTGCATCGCATAGCTGACCAGACTGCCGGCCGCCGAGCCGCGGCCCGGACCGACTGGAATGCTCTTCGATTTAGAGAAGCGGATGAAGTCCCAGACAATCAGGAAATAGCCGGAGAACTTCATCTGCTGGATCATGGCGATCTCGAAGTTCAGGCGCTCGACATATTCCGCAAGATCGTGCTTTAAATGCCCGGAGGCGCGCAACGCTTCGAGACGCGGGCGCCGCTTCTCAAAGCCCTGACGGGCCACATAGTCAAAGTAGGAATCGGTGGTATGAGCGACCGGAATATCGAAGCGGGGAAAGGGATCGATAACCTTCTCCAGCTTCACGCTGCAGCGCTGCGCGATTTCCCACGGGCGATTCACCGCGTCTTCGAGTTCGCCGAAGAGGGCCATCATTTCGTCGCGGGTTTTCAGGTAGAAATCGGGATGGTCCCAGTGCATCCGGTTCGGGTCGGACATGGTCTTCCCCGTCTGAATGCACATGAGGATTTCATGGGCGCGCGCGTCTTCTTTGCGCAGGTAGTGCGAATCGTTGGTCGCCACGAGCGGGATGCCCGTTTCAATGGAAAGGCGGTTCACCTGCGGGGTGAGGCGCTTATCCTGCTCCAGACCGTGGTCCTGGATTTCGAGGAAAAAGTTGTCTTTGCCGAAGATGTCGCGGTACGTGTAAGCGAGCCGCCGGGCGTCGTCGTATTTCTCGTTCAGGATGGTTTCGTTGACATCGCCGCGGAGGCATGCCGAAAGACAGATCAGACCTTTCGAATGCGCCGCGAGAAGGTCTTTGTCGATGCGCGGCTTGTAATAGAAGCCCTCCAGAAAGGAGGTTGAAACCATCTTGATGAGGTTTTTATAGCCCTCCTGGTTCTCACAGAGCAGAACGAGGTGGTTGTAGCGGTCCGTGTCCGACCGCGTCTTCAGCCCCTGCTGCGAAACGTAAACCTCACAGCCGATCACCGGCTGGATCCCTTTGGCTTTAGCGGCGTTATAGAAGCTGACGGCGCCGAACAGGTTCCCGTGATCCGTCATGGCGACAGCCGGCATCTTCTGCTCGGCAACCACATCCATGAGCTGGTCAATTTCGCACGCGCCGTCCAGCAGGGAGTAGTCGGTGTGGTTATGAAGGTGAACGAATGGGGTTTCAGCCATAGGACCGAACAAATGCTAAAAGCAGCTGCCTGTCGGGGCGACAGCTCTATTCTATCGCTCCAGTATCTCTGCCGCGCTGAAAGTGTGGCGCGGTGAACAACCGGGTCGTTTATCGATTAATACAGTTTAATCGCGCTGTATATACTATTGGTACTATTACCCGAAGATGCCTGAAAATCCTTTGTTGTCTGTCCAGTTCGAGATCCCTTTCGACCGAATTCAAGCCGAACATGTGGAGCCGGGTATCCGGGAGTTGATCGCCCAGGCGCAGCGGAACATCGACCGAATTGTGGAGGACCATACGCCTCGTACGTACCTGAACACGCTCGGGGCGCTCGAGAATTCGACCGAAAACCTGGACCATGCGCTGGCCGTGGTGCGGCATCTTGAATCCGTAGCGACAACGCCTGCACTGCGCGCGGCATGGAACACTGTGGAGCCCGAAGCCAGCGCATTCTATTCGCAGATTCCGCTGAACGAAGGTCTCTGGAAACAGCTACAGCGTTATTCGGAAACGGGCGATGCGGCGGCATTGACCGGTACCCGCAAGCGCTCTTTGAAGAAGACGCTCGATTCATTCCGGAGGCATGGCGCGGAACTGGATCCGGCAGGCAAGAAGCGAATGGCGGAAATTGATGTTGAACTGACGAAAATTACGACGAAATTTTCGGAAAATGTTCTGGATTCGACCAACGCATTTGAGCTGATCCTTACCGATGAGTCGCAATTGGCGGGGCTGCCGCCCAGCGCCATCGATGCCGCCCGGCAGAGCGCGGAAGGCAAAGGCCTGACAGGCTGGCGGTTCACCCTGCAGGCCCCGAGCTACATACCCGTTCTTACCTACCTCGACAACCGCGAGATACGGGAGCGGTTGTACCGGGCATTTTCAGCCCGGGCGACCGAGCCGCAGCGCGACAATCGCCCGCTGCTCGAAAGAATTCTGGGATTGCGCCGGGAAAAAGCCCGCCTGCTCGGTTTCCCGGATTTCGCCGACTTCGTTCTGCATGACCGCATGGCGCACAAAGGGGAACGCGCCGTGAAGTTCCTGGAAGAACTGAAAGCCAGGACGGAACCGTTCTTCGACCGCGAAAATGCGGCGCTCGAAGCTTTCGCGGGCCAGAAGCTGGAGCCCTGGGACGTGGCTTACTGGGCCGAAAAACAGCGTCGCGCGCTTTACGATTTCGACGAAGAACAATTGCGGCCCTATTTCCCCGCAGAACGCGTGGTGGAAGGAATGTTTGCCACGGTCGAGCGGCTCTATGGCATCCGCGTCAAACGGCGCGAGGGCGTTCCTCTGTGGCACCCCGACGTGCGGTACTACGAAGTGCTCGACAGCGACGGCGTGATGCTGGGCGCGTTCTATGCCGACTGGTACCCGCGCGAATCGAAACGCGATGGCGCCTGGATGGAAGGCTTTATCACAGGCAGCTGCATTGATGGAAATTACGAGCCGCATCTGGGCTGCGTCTGCGGAAATCTGACGCCCCCGATAGGCGCGCGGCCGGCGCTCCTCACCCATCGGGAAGTGGAAACGATATTCCATGAATTCGGGCACCTGCTGCACCATGTGCTGAGCCGGGTTGAGGTGCGAAGCCTGGCGGGAACTTCAGTGGCGTGGGATTTCGTGGAACTGCCCAGCCAGATTATGGAGAACTGGTGCTGGGAGAGAGCGGCGCTCGATTTGTTTGCGCGGCACTATGAAACCGGCGAGCCGATTCCCGAAGATCTGTTCCGGAAACTGGTGCGCGCACGGACTTATCGCGGCGCCAATGTGCAGATGCGGCAACTGGGGTTCGGGTTCGTCGATCTCAAGCTGCACCGCGACTACGACCCCGCGCGCGACGGCGATGTGGTGGTGTATGCGCGCGATGTTCTGCAGCCTTTCGCAGCGGCGAAGCTCCCCGGGAATTACGCGATGATCGCGGGATTCACGCACCTGTTTTCCAGCCCGGTCGGTTATGGCGCGGGTTACTACTCGTATAAGTGGGCAGAAGTTCTCGACGCGGATGCCTTCACGCGTTTCCGCGACGAAGGCATCTTCAGCCGGGAAGCGGGCGCGGCGTTCCGGGAGCACATTCTTTCCAAAGGCGACAGCGAGGACCCGGCTGAGCTTTACCGCAAATTCATGGGACGCGAACCGGATCCCGACGCCCTGTTGCTGCGTTCCGGGCTTGTCGCTTAGCAAGCTCGGGTCGCAGCGTTGATATCCTGACGGGAGAGATGTTTTTAAAGATCCTCTCGCATCCGGTTTTCCAGAACCTCAACTTCCATATGCCGATGGTGGTGGACCTTTCGCATCCCATCGTGATGCTGACGGGGGAGAACGGCTCGGGCAAAAGTACGCTTCTGCATTCCATCCGTTACGCTCTGGGAGGAGACCAGACGGAAGGTTACGTTTACAAGCTCGATCGGGGCGGCGTGAAGAAGGGGAAAGTTTTCCTGTTCGATGCCGAGCAGCACAATCCAAGGATGCAGCTGGAGTTCTTTAAAGACCAGCCGGAAATGCTGGATTTTCTGCAACTCGCCAGTCACGGCCAGGTGATGCTGGCCATGTTCAAAGAGAATTTCCCGGCGCTTGAAGAAGGAACGACGCTCCTGCTCGACGAACCCGAGATGGCCCTCTCGGTATCAAACCAGCGCCGCATTCTGAAGATGCTGATGGAACTTGTGGACCGGAAGGGCTTCCGGATCGTATGCGCCACGCATTCCCAGGTACTGGCCGACGCGCCTGAAACTTACACCATCAACCTCGATAATCACGTGAACCGCAACGTGACATCCGCGGCTTTCGGGGTCGAAGGCGCAAGCACGATCCAGTAGAAGGCCTGCCCTCTGCGGATCGGCACAGTTTCACTCAACGGCAGTGCAGTTGCAGCCGTTCCAGGATTAATGTTGAGAAAGAGTTTGCGGAGAAGAAGCCCAATTCGCTGTCTGTTTGCCCTCTTCGCGCTGGGTGGAGTTTTATACGGTCAAACGCCCGAGGCCCCTGCGGTCCAGGCCAAAGACCCGCTGGGGAGGACCACGCCGCAGTCGGCCGTTCTTCAATTCCTCGATGCATGCCATTCGCGGGATTATGCCAGGGCGGCATACTATCTGGATCTGCGGAAAATGCAGACCATCGAGCGTTCAAAGCAGGGTCCGACCCTGGCGCTGCAGCTGGAAGATCTGCTGGACGACACGCCATTCGATATCGCCACCC
>JALYHT010000092.1 GCA_030776225.1 Acidobacteriota bacterium
TTTCAAAGGAGCCGGCACAATCCATCTGGCGGGCCGAGAGCCCGCTTACGATGTGACCGGGAAACTTTCGGGTCTGGCATGGCGCAACGGCGCCATAGGTGCGGAAGGCGTGCTCTCCACCTCCGGCGCAGGCGCCGCGCTGCTTTCGAATATGGAGGCGCAGGGCACATTCAACGGGCGCGGGATCGAGTTCGCTCCCGCCGAGGCCTGGGATGCCATCAGTGGCACTTTCGACTGGGGGGCGGATGCGCGCAGTCCCAGGCTGCGGCTGCCACATCTGGTGATGAAGTCCGGCGCGGAGACGTACCTCGGAAGCGCCGAGATGGATGAGCGCGGGCAACTGGTCCTGAAGGTCGGCGATGGAATCAGGCATATCCAGGCTGCGGGTGCGATTTTAAAAGGCGAGGCACTGAAGCCCCTGCCGTGATTCAGGCTGCGCGGAAACGCAGGATAAAGTGCGCTCCCCTGCCAGGCTCGGAATTCACCGCTACATATCCGCCCTGCTCCCGCATCGTTTCACGCACGATTGCAAGGCCCAGCCCGTAACCTTCTCCGCCTTTGGTGCTGTAGAAGGGCTCGAACATCCGGCGTATGACTGCGTGGGGGATGCCGGGCCCGGAATCGCTCACCTCGATCTGCTGCGCCGCGGCTGAAATGCGCAGCCGGCCCTGATTGTTCATGGCATCGCAGGCATTCCCCGCCAGATTCACCAGTGCGCGCATCACGCTCATGGAGTTGGCCCGTATGAGGGGCAGGGAAACGGGGACATCCAGTTCCAGCCGCACCCCTTCGGGAAGCCGCAGTTGCGAAACGAAGCGGCGCACAAGCTTCGCCGGATCGAGAGACTGGACGTCTATTCTACCGGTCCTGCAGTAGGAGAGCAGGCTGCCGGTGAGCGCTGAACAGCGCTCCGCGGCTTTACGCGCGTCGTTAACGCCTTCCTCACCCGGAAGAGTCAGATTGTTGACGATGAGACTGAGTTGATTATTGAGATCGTGGGCAATGCCGGCGGCTGCCGAACCGATTCTTTCGAGGCGGGATTCGTACATGCCAGGATAGTAGCCGCCTCAGTTCCGGCCCGGGCCTCAAACAGTCCGTAAGTTGTTCAATAAGCGGCCCAAATAAATCGCATCCCCTGGTAACTCAACAAAGGTTGCTTCATCAGTGCCTGCTGTTGCGGGTTACTGCACGGGAAGGTTGACTGTGTTCGAGGAAAGTCCGTTAGGATCTGTGACCGAGACAGTCAGCGTGCGCGCGGTCGTTCCGACATTCAGGTACAGCTGAAGCTGGGCACTCGATATGAAGTACATGCTGTTATAGGGAATAGTGGTCGAGCCGCCCGGATAACCGACCGTCAGCTGCAGCCCCGGTCCGGACTGAAAGCCGCTGCCGTTGACGATCAGGAGTTGGTAGCCGTTGAGCCGCTTCAGCGTCGCAGGGCTAAGGGATGTAATCGCCGGCGCGCTCGACACACCGGTCTTCACAGTTAAGGTCACGCTGTTCGACGTGAGGCCGCCGGGGTTGACCACCTGCACCGACCATGTTTGCGCCGTGGGGCCTGTATTGATCGAAACCTGCAACTGCAGGCTGGATACGAAGGTGATTGAGGTGGACGGAATCGTGGTCGTGGAACCGTTTGCGGTGAAGAGGACCTGAAGCCCGCTGCCGCTCTGAAAACCCGAACCGTTGATGGTGAGAGTTTGCGGGCTGGCGGAGGCGGTCATCGGGTTCGGACTAAGAGAACTGATCGCGGGCGTCGTGGCAGGCGCGTTGATCGTCAGCGTAACTGTATTGGAGGCCTGGGAATTCGGGTTGACCACCTGTACGGACCAGGAAGCAGCCGCGACGCCGGTGACGACGGAGAGCTGAATCTGGGTTGTTCCAGTGAGGGTGGTTTGTGTATAAGTCGTGACGCCGCTTTTCGAAGTGATCAGCACTTTGGCCCCGCTCTGGAAACCGGCGCCCTTAATGGTAAGAATCTGGCTGACGGCAGAGCCGGTCATGGGATTCGGTGAGAGAGAGCTGATCGACACAGCAGCCGTTTTGGCAGGCTGCGGCCAGTTCATCACCAGGTTGTAGGCGTTGACTGAACCCAGGCCGGTGGCGAGGTCATACCCCGCCCCCGCGCTCCAGCCTGCCATGGTTCCGATCGAGCTCGATGTCGCCGTGCAATGTGCTGAGCCCACCGTGCATGGCACCGCGTTGTTGCCGCCCACCACGTCGTGGAATGCTGACGGATACTGGGCGTTCATAGAGTAAAGCGTGGTGGCTGGATTCCCCACGGATGTACCCAGGTGTTGGTTCACCAGCGCCATAATTCCCGCGAAAGCGGGAGCGGACGCCGAGGTTCCGCTCACGCCGATCATGCCGCCATTGAGAACTACGACATAAGGATCGTGCCCGGCCGCGGAAAGCGAGACGTCCGGAATGTAGCGGTGGTGCTGATTGGTTGTGTTGGGATCGACCGAAGGCACTCCCGCGCCCGTCTGCCAGGAAGGCGTGGCGTAAAGAGTGCTGACGCCGCCCGCGCCCGCGTAGAGATTATTCGAGGAACTGCCGGCCGCAACATAAGCGCTGTCGTTCCAAACCAATTCCGGAATGTAAGAGAGGGCGCTCGAATCTGTGGACGTGTTGGTGGGAGACCAGTAAGAAGAAGGGCTCGCGGAATCGTTCAGCAGGGTCCCTCCCAAAGCCGTGTTATAAGGCGTGGAGGCGATGCCGCTGATTCCGAAGCCCTGGCTCGCGGGACTGGTCGAACTCGGCGCATCGCAGCCCGCTGAACCGCTGTCCCCCGCGGCTGCGAGCACGGAAATGCCCTGGGCCGCCGCCTGCTGCCAAAGCGAATTGTAGAACTGGTTTTGCGACCCCAGCTGGGCTTCGCAGAGTCCGAAGCTGGTAGTCATCACCGGCGCGAGATTGTTGTTGACGATGTACTGGGACGAGAGCGCATCTCCCCCGGTCGTATTGGTGCTGGCAGAGAGGACGAACTTAATCGTCGCATTCTTCGCCACTGCTCCCGACCATTCGGTATCGAGCAACGCTTCAACTTCCTCATTCTGACTGATGATGCCGGGATTCGTTCCGTTCAGGACGATTTGAGGATTGTTGACGGGAAGTCCGAAAGTCGCGCGGAAGGTCGTGACATCGCTCATCTTGAAATTCGTGCGGCCCACTACCGCTATCGTCTGACCAGTGCCGTCAAGACTTGCGTTGTAGAGCGAGCCGACGTTGTAAATGGTCGCGAAATCGCCGGGCGCCAGAGCATGGTTCCCGGTGCTCGTTGTGAGCATCGGGTGCGCATTGGCTGTCGTGGTGGATGTGCCCACAGTGGATTTGGTCGAAAGGGAAACCGGGGCCGAGTGCATCGGGGTCGCGTGAAAATCGTTCAGTGAAGCGATGCCGGCCACTACGCCTGAA
>JALYHT010000093.1 GCA_030776225.1 Acidobacteriota bacterium
GTCCACAGCGTTGCGCACTTCACCACCTGCGGTAGTGCTGTTATTACTGTTTGCCAGCTTTACCGTGACTGTCTGGACGGTTGAGGCGTTCGATGTTGTACCGAAGTTGAAAAATAAAGTCACATCCCGGTTTGCAGAAGCAGCCGACGCTAACTCCGTGTTGATCATCGTATATACATCGGTGACGCCGAAGACGCCGACGGGGATGGTCATGGTAGGAAGAGTTCCCGAAGCCTGCGCCAAGGTCCAGACGTTGTTCGAGCCGCCTTCGGAGGTCCCGTCGTTTATCATGGAAAACGTGACGCCATTAGTCGAATCCACGATAGTGCCAGCGTTTGCCGTCGACGTACTGTAAGTGGAATAAGGCTTGGGCGAGGTGCTCGTATTCAAGGCACCGGAAAACAGCACATTATCGTAATTCTGTTCTATCGCGGTGGCTGTCGATCCGGCCACGCAGCTGGAACCGGCGCAACCGCTGGTAATGTACGAATTGGTAAGACCGTTAACACCACCGAGTTGAATCTGTCCGGCGTTTGCCAGCACTCCGGTCATTAGGGCGAAAACTGTAGCCGCAGTATAGCGAAGCATTAAATAAAACCCTCCGAGTCGAATTTTCAGCCTTGTGCTGATTCGATCACATTGTCATATTATCATCGAAGCTCGGGTTTGGCTGTAAAATTACCTTTGAACAGTTCCAGTACTCTCGGGGCTCCTGGAATGGTGGTCAGACCGCCTTCAACAATCCCGCAGCCAGTAAATCGCGCACCAAAACGTGAAGGTCGGCGTGGATTACGGAAGACTCAGCAGCGTAGTCTCCTGAAAGTCGGTCGCCCGCCACCTGGACATCCCCAACAGCCATCAGGCATTTCCACATCTGTGCCCCCACCTCGTTCAATCCAAAGTATTCCTGGCTTTCCATATTAAGGAGAACGACCTCATCTTCGAGTTCCTGATAAAGGACGGAGTCGCCGATCGCAACAACGGGCGGCAGAGTCTCGTGGCTGGATTTTTCGGGCGGCATCAGAGAAAGTGACGAATACCTAAATTGTAGCCTAAAGTACGGCAATCGCGCCTTTAAGTAATATAACTACCTACGTAGTTATATTAAATCACCCACCAACCCAAGGGATGCCCTAATAACTTTTCTCCGGGGTGTCGATAGACAAGGGGGAGCGCATCAAACATGTAGCAGAAAATAATCGTCCTCGGTACCTGCTTGCTGATCGGTTCCGCGGCACTGGCCACCGATAATCCGATAGCTCCCCGACTGCCGCTGGCATTCGTCCAAAACCGCGGTCAGGCAGGGCCGGATGTTCGTCTAATGGGTAGCGGTCCCGATGTCGAGGTGTTGTTCAAAGACCGTGGCGTCGATCTGCGGCGAGGGAACACCCGCTTCCACATAGCGTTCCGGCACAGCCAGATAACCCGAATCTCTGGCTTCGACCCGTTGGGCGCAAAAGCGAATTATTTGCGCGGCAGTGATCCCGGCCGATGGCGAACGGACCTTCCTCTGTTCCGCGGGGTGCGCTATACAAAACTGTGGGCCGGCGTGGATGTGGACTATATTGCCGCCGGGAATACCTTGAAAGCTGAATATGTAGTCGCTCCCGAAGCCGATCCCGAACAAATCGCATTGAATTTCAGCGGCGACGTGAAGATTCAAGCGGATGGAAGTCTCCGCTTAACTACTGGCGAAGGCGTTCTCGTGGAAGAAGCTCCTGTGTTGTATCAATTGATCGATGGAAAACGGATGTCGGTGGAAGGGGGGTTCAAAAAACGACACGACGGCTCGATCGGATTCTGGACAGGCCGGTATCGTCAGGACGAGACACTGGTGATCGATCCCGCGCTCTTGATGAGTGGTTATTTCGGGGGCAGCCGGACAACGGATATAGCTGCGGTAGCTATCGATAGTATTGGCAATATCGTAGTGGCAGGTTGGACCGCGGCAAACGATCTGCCGGGCGTAAACGGCGTGTTCCGGCAGAATGCCGGTGATGTAGACGCGTTTGTAGCGAGCTTCTTACCGAACGGCGGATCCCTGCTTTATTGCACTTATCTCGGGGGCTCGGGAGACGATCGGGCATTTGGCCTCGCAACCGACCCGGCAAGAAACGTATACCTTACAGGCTGGACGTCTTCTTCCAACTTTCCAGCGGTAGGGGCATTTCAGTCCCACCTGAGTGGCACGCGCGATGCCTTCGTCACCAAGCTGAATCCTCAGGGGAATGTGCTGCTCTACAGCTCTTATCTCGGGGGCTCAGGAACAGAGGTCGGGAATGCGATAGGTGTTGATTCCACGGGCGCCGCGCTCGTTGTCGGCGACACGACCTCCACAAATCTGAAAACGACCAGTACCGCGCTGCAGAAGAAACTAGCCGGGGCACAAGACGTTTTTGTAGCCAGACTAGCCCCTGCCGGGAACACGTTGATGTTTCTGACTTACCTCGGAGGAAGCGGGGTGGATCACGGAACGTGTGTTTATATGGCCCCCGGAGGGACGTATTATATTGGCGGATCGACCTACTCTTCGAATTTTCCGATTTACCTGCCCTACCAGGCTAAATCGGGAGGTGGCGAGGACGGATTTTACGCAAAAATATCTGTGGATGGTTCTTTTCTGGCACTTAGTTCGTACCTGGGCGGAAGCGGAGGCTCCCCCGGCGCGCCGGAAAAGGTGACTGGAATTTACCGCGACGGCAGCTACGTGGTCGTTGCGGGCACCACGAGTTCATCCAACTTTCCAGTCACGGCGGGTGCATATCAGACCAGCTTCGGAGGCGCCACAGACGGTTTCATAGCCCGGTTCTTGAATGGAAATCAACTGGTTGCTTCCACTTTTCTGGGGGGTGCTTCAAACGATGAAGTCACAGGTATGGTCCGGGACTTTCACGGGACTCCTTACCTGACCGGCACAACGCTGTCATCGGATTTTCCAATTCAGACAGCTTTGCGGGGCATCGGCAGCCCACAGATGCATGCTTTCGTAGTCAAATTTACAACCAGCTTGTCTTCGCTTCTCTTCGGCACCTATCTCGGTGGCTCTGGCAATGACGCCGTAAACGCCATCGCTGTAGACAATGAGAGCTCGATTGTGGTGGCAGGCCAGACCACCTCGGGAGATTTTCCTGCTTTCGGAGGATTCCTGAATTCCCAACCATCGCCCGTCTCGGCATTTATCACCAAAATCGCCCCATCCTTCACCCTCGGCGTTTCCTACCCCTACCAAAACCAGTCCATCTTCGTCGCGGACCCATGGCACGTCTCCTCCTATCTCTCTTCCACCGCCTACGGAACCTCCACGGACCTCCCCATCGTCGGCGACTGGAACGCCACCGGCAAAAAGCAAATCGGCATCTTCCGGAACGGCGCCTGGTATCTGGACACCAACGGCAACGGAGTCCTCGATGCTGCCGATAAAACCATCGCATTCGGGCAGGCCGGCGACATTCCTGTCGTGGGAGACTGGCGCGGCACGGGCCGCATCGCCCTCGGTCTCTTCCGCCAGGGTACTTTCATCCTCGATTTCAGCGGTCACCTGACCGGTGTCCCCACAGGTCTAAGCGATGCCACCTTCTCGTTCGGACAGGGCGGCGATCTGCCAATTGTTGCCGACTGGAGCGGTACAGGTACGACAAAAGTGGGCGTTTTCCGTAACGGCCTCTGGCTCGTCGACTACAATGGCGACCGCGTTTATAACGGCCTCGACCGCTCTTACGTTTACGGCCAGGCGGGCGACATCCCCGTAGTCGGCGACTGGGACAGTTCCGGCAATCCCCCCAAAATCGGCATTTTCCGCAACGGACTCTGGATTCTCGATTACGATGGAGATAACGCCTGGACGATACCCGGACTCAACGAAATGTCAATCGCATTTGGCTTCGCCGGCAATACTCCCCTGGTTTTTTAAGCGCAGTAGCAACGGTATACCGGGGCCCCAGGTTCGCTGCTGGTATCCTCTTTTCCTGTGGCGCCGATGCTTTTACTCCGAAAACTGCGGACCGCACGCTCATTGAGCCCATCCCAGCGTTCGATGATCTTTGAAGCGTTATTGCTGCCGATATCGATTTCAGTCGGCGCGCGGCTGCTGGGCGTTTCGCGCGTGCAGGCCCTTCTCCGGCAATGGAGCCTCCGGACCACAAGGGCCGCCGTTCCCGGGCCCGATCTCATACGCGACGCCCGCCGCGCTCAGGCGATCGCGAAAAGGCTGGTCGGCTGGGGCGGCAATTGCCTCGCCCGGTCGCTGACCTTGTGGACCATACTTCTCCGCCGCGGCCTGTCTACAGATCTCCGCGTCGGCTTTCGAAAACGCGAGGGCAGATTCGAGGGGCACGCATGGCTGGAGCACGAAGGCGCGCCGGTAAATGAAACAATCAGTGAAGTCCTGACGTACCAACCGTACGAGCGTCCCATGAATTTCGATCAATATCGGTGATTCGCACATGAAACCCATTCCCGAAAGCCGGCAGCAAGCGCTCGTCTCACGCCTGATGAACGCCTGCGGAGGCGCTTACACTCCGGAAATCCGCCGCCGGTATTTCATCTCGGGCCCGCAGTGGGCCGCAGCCTACCCAGGCCATGCCCTTTTCCACGCTCCCACGCGCCCGGAGATCGGCTTTGAAGAGGTGATCCGCAAGTTTGCCGAAATCGGCATCGGTTACTGGAGCACGCACGATACGGACGTGATCCCAACCGAGGCCCTGGGCAGGCCGGCGCAAGCGGAAATCGTGGACCGTCTCAACAAAGCGCTGCGCGAAAACGGCGTGCGGTGCTCCATGGTGACTGCCGAAACTTTTCACCACGCCGTCTGGGCCGCCGGACCCGCGGCCGAATCCCCCGCCGTCCGCGAATACGCCAGATTCCGCGTGCGCAACACCGTTGAAATCGGCCATGAGCTGGGCGCGAACTTCGCGGTCTACTGGCCCGGCGCGCTTGGCTACTCGGTACAGGGGGCTGTCGAAGAAACCCAGACTCTGCGCTGGTACGCCGAAATTATCAACGCCGCGTGCGATCGCGATATTGAAGTCGCGCGCGCGAAATCCGTCTCCACGCTCAGGCATTGCCTCGAAGCCAAGCCTTTCGAACCGCAGGCCGAGATTCTGCTGCCTACAAGCGACGCCATGCTCGCTTTCATCGCCTCGGGCCTGCTCACGCATCCGGAAATGGTCGGCCTGAATCCCGAGTATCTTCATGAGTTGATGTGGGGCGCGGCCCCTCGCGCCGCGCTCGCGCGTGCCCTGCTCGCAGGCAAGCTTTTCCATTTCGACATCAACGACGGTTACCGGCTGAAACACGATGTCGATATCGGCGTCGGCCTCGTGAACCCGCTCGACTGGCTGAACGTGCTCGTCCTCCTCCGCAGCCACAACTACAAAGGCCCGTTCAACCTGGATTACAAGCCACCCCGCACCACCAGCCACTTCGGCGTCTTCGAAGTCAGCTTTCCCACCGCGGTGGACCGATTCATCACCCTCTGGGAAATAGCCGGCGAGGTGATCTCAGACCCCATCGTAAAAGAGGCCACCGACGCACTCAAAGCCGGCGGACCCGCGGCCGATCCGGGCGATGTCGAAGCCATCGTCCGCGCAAATCGCGAACTTCTCACCCTGCACGAGCTCATCGCCCATCGCCTGGTTCAGCTCCTGCTGGGGCTGCATCGCGGCAGAACCTTCGCCCTCTGATCTCTCAGCCCCTCTGCGACGTCACTCTGTTCCCGCTGCTCAGGCGTGTGCGGCGTGTTCGCCATAAGCGTCCGTCGGTATGCATGAACAGACCAGATTGCGATCGCCGTGGACATTGTCGATGCGTCCCACGGGGCACCAGTATTTATCCTGGCGCGGTGACTGCCCGGGAAAACAGCCTTCGGCTCGCGTATACGGCCGGCTCCAGTTGTCCAGAACCATATCGTGTACGGTGTGAGGGGCGTGACGCAGCGGGGACTCGGCGATCGGGAAGCGACCGTTCTCCACGGCCGCGATCTCCTGCCGAATACCGATCATGGCGTCGCAGAAACGATCCAGTTCCACCTTCGATTCCGACTCCGTCGGTTCGATCATGAGCGTGCCGGGAACCGGGAAACTCATCGTGGGAGCATGGAACCCATAATCGATCAAACGCTTGGCGATGTCCTCTACAGTCACGCCGCAGCTTTCCTTCAGAGAACGTGGGTCGAGAATGCATTCGTGCGCCACTCGGCCGCGTTCATTTCGATAAAGCACAGGGAAGTGCGGCTGGAGGCGCGTGGCGATATAGTTGGCCGAAAGAATCGCGGCTTCAGTTGCGCTCCGAAGACCCTCTGCCCCCATCATTAATAAGTAGACGTATGAGATGGGCAGGATGGACGCGGAGCCGTTTGGGGCCGCGGACACCGGACCGACCGACCCGGCCCCGACGGCCATCGGATGGCACGGAAGGAACGCGACAAGGTGCGACTTAACTCCAATAGGTCCCATTCCAGGGCCGCCGCCCCCATGCGGAATGCAGAAGGTTTTGTGGAGATTGAGGTGCGACACATCGGCGCCGTAGTCGCCGGGCCGCGCAAGCCCAACCTGGGCGTTCATGTTGGCGCCATCGAGATAAACCTGCCCGCCGTGTTCATGCACCAGCGCACATATCTCGCGAATCTGCTCTTCGAACACACCGTGTGTTGACGGATAGGTCACCATCATTGCGGCGAGCCTGGTACTGTGACGCCTGGCTTTCACCTTAAGGTCCGCCATGTCCACGTTTCCGCGTACGTCGCAATTCACCACAACCACTTCCATGCCAGCCATGTGCGCCGACGCTGGATTCGTGCCATGCGCCGACGAAGGAATCAGGCAAATGTTGCGATGCGCCTCGTTTCGGCTCTGATGGTATCCACGAATAGCCAGCAGACCCGCATACTCGCCTTGCGCCCCGGAATTGGGCTGGAGCGAAATCGCTTCATAACCAGTGATCTCACACAGCCGCGCTTTCAGATCCTGGAACAGTTCGCTGTACCCGGCGGTCTGTGAAGAGGGCGCAAAAGGATGAAGTGCTCCGAACTCCGGCCAGGTCACGGGGAGCATCTCCGAAGTGGCGTTCAGCTTCATCGTGCAGGAGCCGAGCGGAATCATGCTTCGATCGAGCGCGAGGTCCCGATCGGCAAGCTTTCTTAGATAACGCAGCATCTCGGTCTCGGAGCGGTGCTGATGGAACACGGGATGGGTCAGGAACTTTGATGTGCGCGCAAGAACCTCAGGCAGTCCCCGCTCCGCGTCCTGCTCGATTTCTTTCCAGGAAAGATTCTTCCCGAAAGCGCGCCATACGGATTCGATTATGGCGGGCGATGTAGTCTCGTCCACCGAGATACCGAGAGCGGCATCCGTGCCGTAAATGCCAGCCGGGATAACGCGGAAATTGAGTTTCTCCGCCTCGGCGCGCGCCATGATCGAGCCTTGCCGGTCACCCACGGCAACAGTAAGCGTGTCGAAGAAGGAGCCGTTCAGAATTCGGAAACCGATGTTCCGCAAACCAGCTGCCAGTACGGCGGCGGTGTGGTGGACCTGGCGCGCGATATGCAGCAGCCCTTCCGGGCCATGATAGACCGCATACATTGAGGCCATGACAGCGAGCAGGACCTGTGCGGTGCAGATGTTCGAAGTCGCTTTCTCCCGGCGAATGTGTTGTTCGCGGGTCTGAAGTGCCAGCCGATACGCCGGCATCCCGTGGCTGTCGATCGACACGCCCACCAGCCGGCCGGGTATGTTGCGCTTGATCGCGTCCCGGGCGGCGAAATAGGCGGCGTGCGGCCCGCCGAAACCCATGGGTACGCCAAAACGTTGCGTGGAGCCGATGGCTATATCGGCGCCCAGATCTCCTGGAGACATCAACATCGTCAAGGCGAGAAGATCGCCCGCTACGATGGCAAGTCCGCCCTTTGTCCGCACGAGGGAGATGGGCGCGCGAAGATCGCGCACATCGCCAAAAGTCCCGGGATATTGGAAAAGAGCTCCGAAGAAATCGCCGTGATCGAGGTCCGCAAATGGGTCTCCGGTGACGATGGTCCAGCCCAGGGGCTCGGCGCGCGTTTGAAGAACCGCCAGTGTCTGTGGGTGAACATGCCGATCGACGAAGAATCTGGAAGAAGCGGAGGATGCCACGCGCTTTGCCAGCGCCATCGCTTCCGCCGCCGCCGTCGCTTCATCGAGTAACGATGCGTTGGCGATGTCCATTCCTGTCAGGTCGCAGATCATGGTCTGAAAATTCAGGAGCGCTTCAAGGCGGCCCTGACTGATCTCAGCCTGGTAGGGCGTGTAGGCGGTGTACCAGGCTGGACTCTCCAGAACGTTACGCTGGATCACTCCAGGCGTAATGGTGCCGTGATACCCCATCCCGATGAGGGACGTGAAAACCGCGTTGCGCGAGGCGATCTCGCGCAGGCGCGCCAGAGCTTCAGGCTCGGAAAGAGCCTCAGGCAAATCGAGGGGGACCGACTGACGGATTGTGGCGGGGATGGTTTGCGCGATGAGTTCCTCGATCGACGCAACGCCAATCGCCTTTAACATTTCGCCCACGTCATGCTGCGCCGGCCCGATGTGGCGGTGGGCAAAGGTAACCGCGGGTTCCCTGACAGGGCGATTCGATCCTGTCTCACTGGCAGCCGATTCCCACGAAGTCTTCAATTCAGACGCTCCTCATACTCGGCTTTACTCATCAGCCCGCTCAGTTCGGTCATGTCATGGATACGAACCCTGAAGAACCAACCGGCATTCATTGGATCCGTATTGACGAGTCCTGGATTCGCGACCACCAACGGGTTCACTTCGATAACCTCTCCCGTGAGGGGAGAGTAAACGTCAAACGCGGCTTTCACCGATTCGACGGCGGCCGCGGCCTGTCCTTTTGTAACCTGCTGACCCACCTTCGGCAACTCAACAAATACGAGATCGCCAAGCTCCTTTTGGGCCTGGTTCGTAATTCCTACCGTGGCAATCTCGCCGTCTACTGTCAGCCACTCTTCATCGGGCGTGTATTTGGTTTCCATTCTTACCTTCTTCGTCAGATGCGCTTATATGCGTGCGGCACAAACGGCAGAGGTGCGACAGTCATGGGATATCGGGAATCGCGTACCTCGCCAAACAGCGTCGTTCCTGGCGCGGAGAGGCCGGCGGGAACGTAGCCCATTGCAACGAACCCATTGACGCTGGGCCCAAATCCTCCGGAGGTCACGGTTCCGATCGCCTCCATGGAAGTTTCGTCTGCGTAAATCTTCGCCCCTCCGCGAATCGGCCGGACCTCCGGCCTTAGGCCCGTGAGCCGCCGCCCCACGCCTTCCCGCATTTGCGCCAGAATAAAATCTGCTCCAGGAAAGCCCCCCGCCCTGATGCCCCCGGCGCGCCGGCTCTTCGGGATGGACCACCCCAGCGCCGCCTCGACCGGACTCGTGGTGTGGTCAATATCGCTTCCGTACAGGCACAGCCCGGCCTCCAGTCGCAAACTGTCTCTGGCGCCCAGCCCGATTGGCAAAACATCGCTGTTATCAAGCAGCTTCTCCACCAGGGCTCGCGCAGCTCCCGACGCCACCGAGATCTCGAAGCCGTCCTCTCCTGTATAGCCTGAACGGGAGACGAAGCAATCGAACCCCATTACATTGTGGCTGCCGGCATCCAGGAATTTCATCCCGGAGACTCCCGGAGAAAGGGAAGCGAGGACGGCCTCGCTTCGTGGCCCCTGCAGCGCTATCAGTGCCCGATCATTCAGTACTTCGATTTCGGCGACGTCACGCAATTGTTCGGCCAGATGGGCCATATCGGCTTCCTTACGCGCCGCGTTCACAACCAGGAACAGCCAGGATGGGAATGAGGCCACCATCAAATCATCCTGAATACCACCGTCCGGAGTGGTGAATTGGGTGTAGCGCTGGCGCCCGCATTTGAGGGTGAACAGGTCTGCGGGCACAAGTTTCTCGAGTGCCAAAGCCAGGTCTTCAACTTTGCCCGACCGGGGGTGAAGAATGAACTGCCCCATATGGGAGACGTCGAATAATCCCGCGGCTGCGCGCGTGTGCAGGTGTTCCTTTAAGACGCCCGGGGCGTACTGAATGGGCATGTCGTAGCCCGCGAACGGCGCCATCCTGGCGCCCCTCGCGATGTGCAGGTCGTGAAGGGGCGATCGTTTGAGAACTGCGGTAGTCATAGATTCAGTTTCCCGCCCATCGCGCATGCGGCATCCTCCCGATGCCATCCGACTGTTTTCCGGGTTTCTCAGACTTCAAAGAGGTATGTTCGCACGGCCAATCGGTCGCGTCGGGGTGTGATAGCTGCCCACTGCCGCCAGGAAAGTCCCGGATACGCGTCCGGGTGGATCGTCTTTTCTGAACGCGTACCGGACGACGCTGGATCAAAGAATGCCCCATTCGATAATCGCCTGCGAAGGGAAGCCTTCACTCTATGTCGTACGGCGCGAGGTACATCGTCGTATCGTGGTCCACCAGCCCCAGCCGTACGCGATCCAGCCATCCGACTCGCCCGAGGACATTCTTGTTGATCGACGCATCTGCGAAGAAGTACACGGTCGAAACCGTCGTCACGCCGAGAACCGAGATCTCGATCTCATGCCCGAACGCTTCAAAGCTGCTGTTCGCAGTCCGGAAGCGCTTCACGGTCGCGCTGGCCGGGTCCAGACCGAGGGTCTCTGCCAACTCATTCCTGAAGACACAGAACGTTGCTCCAGTGTCAATACTTGCTGCCAGACGCACGCTGTTTTCACCGGCCTTCAATACGACGGGAACGGAGATGCCCTCCCGGTTACCGTCGTAGGAATGAACCGTAGTGAACTCGATCTGGTGCAAGCTACCAGCCGCCAAAGGGCAGATCGTCGTCGGGCACACTGGCGAAAAAGGGCCGCGAAACTCCTGCGGCCTGCGCCGCCGCTTTCACTGCCGCCAGCTTCGGACCATGCGCGATCAGCCGATTGCCGTCGAGCGCAACCCATTCGCCTGTGTAGTGACGCGACTCTCTGGAAAGCCATTCGAGTTCGGGCCGGCCTTCATCAATTGGTTGTGCGGACTCCCAACTAAGCGGACGTTTCCGCTCATCCACCGTGACATGGACTCGCTGATGCTCCGCAAGCGCAAGAGGTTCCAGCGGTCGCAATACGCCCTGTTCGTAAACGGCCTCAAGGTGTATCGCCATAGCTTATCTATTGTACCGGGTTAGCCCGTAGAGCCGGGTTGCCCCCCATTAAAGCCCGATAAGCCATGGAGGGGAGTTGGCGGATATCGATCCCCTCGCGATTTGCCCCATGGTGGCAGATCTCCTATTCATGGAATCAGCGATGACGGCAGAGCAAAAGAACGCGCTTGCGGGCGTGGTGACCATCGACAAGGAGGTCATGCACGGAACGCCGTGCTTTACCCATACGCGCGTGCCGGTGCAAACGTTCATCGACTTTCTGGAGACGGGCGAGACCATCGATGATTTTCTGGCCGTTTACCCCTCCATTCTCCGGCAACACGTTTTCTCATTTCTCGAACTGAGCCGCGATATCGCAATTGATCAATTGGCATGCGCGTCGTTATAGACGCCTCCATCGATCCACGTCTGGCCGAACCGTTTCCGGACATGACGTCCAGACCCTTTTGATCTCGGCCGATCGGGGATTCGAGCACCAGCACGATCTCAAGGCATTGTCGTTCGGCATAGTCATTGTTCATGTGACCCGGAACAAAATCACTTCCTATCGACCGCTCTTCCCGCAGCTGCGCAAGGCGGTGGCGACGATCAGGGCTGGCGGAGTGGTTCATGTTTACGGTCTTCCTGTGGAATGACCGCAGACCTCAAGCGAGCCTTCGGCGACACGAAAGGATTTTCCGCGCGCAATCTGAACTACATGCGTGCGGTCGCCGGGGCTTGATCATGAAAGCGGACTCGTCGAAAACCGCCGCGCCCTTAGCGGCGGAAAAAGGCGAGACCCACGTTAGCTACCGAGAGGCAAATGTGGTCTAAGTGGTTCTGGGATTTGCGCCGGAAGCTCGTAACCGATTGGTTGGATTGGTTGCGGGGGAAGGATTTGAACCTTCGACCTTTGGGTTATGAGCGTGCCGGGCATTGGCTATGTAGTTCATAACAAGGCACGAGTGGCACTCGAAAGAGCCTTCAGTAACCCTCGGAAACAGGTAATGGGAGTTGATCGGGAGTCGAAATGGACCTTTGGGTTTTCTCCCCACGGAGTGGGAGTTGGCGTATATCGATCCCTCGCGATTTGCCCTATGGTGGCAGATCTCCTATCATGGAATCAGTGATGACGGCAGAGCAAAAGAGCGCGCTTGCGGGCGTGGTGACCATCGACAAAGAGGTCATGCACGGAACGCCCTGCTTCGCGCATACGCGAGTGCCGGTGCAAACGCTCATCGACTTCCTGGAGACGGGCGAAACCATCGATGATTTTCTGGCTGTCTACCCCTCCATTCTCCGGCAACACGTTTTCTCGTTTCTCGAACTGAGCCGCGATATCGCAATCGATCAACTGGCGTGCGCGTCGTTATAGACGCCTCCATCGATCCACGCCTGGTCGAAGCGTTCCCGGACCATGACGTGCAGACCCTTTTCGATCTCGGCTGGCAACATCTGAAAGACCATGTACTGGTGAAGCAACTGGAGTGCGATGTATTGATCACGGCCGATCGGGGATTCGAGCACCAGCACGATCTCAAGGCATTGTCGTTCGGCATCGTCATTGTTCACGTGACCCGGAACAAAATCACTTTCTATCGACCGCTCTTCCCGCAACTGCTCAATGCGGTGGCGAAGATCAGGGCCGGCGAAGTGGTTCATGTTTACGGTTCTCCCGCAGCCTAACCGCAAGTATCAAGCCAGCTTCCCCACACGAAACCTGAGATACATGCCGCGGCGAAACGTGTCCCGACGGAGCAATCGTGCAAGCGGTGCTTGCACAAATCACCTGGTATCACAATCTCGCGGTCATGGAAAGAAGCTGAAGGGAAGCTTGCCGACAATTGAGGAGCTGGAGAGTGAATTGGCGGCGGCTACGGAACAAGAGTTTCAGTAGTTCGCCGACGGGTGGCGCCCGTACCCGCTAAACTGACCCGTAGAGAGTATGTCCCGTCCTTCTCCGTCTTACGCCGCCGTCAAAGATTTCGCGGTCCCCCTGACGGCGTTGCTTTGGACGGTATTCGCGTGGTGTCGGGAAAAGTGGCGGAATGTTTTGATCGTCCAGGAAAACATAAAGATGTTCTCCGTTGTGAACCGTGTCAGCGAACTGCAGGGAATGGCTACCACCACGTTTGCACTACAGGTAGTTGTCACGAATGATTCTCCGAGAGCAAACATAGTGATCGCAAAATACGGGATCAAGCCACCGTGGAACGACACAGAAATCGAGCCTCTCGATGACCCTGAAGAGTCATCCCCGCCAAGGAACCGTTACACAGTCTATGGCTCCTACATCGATTTTCCACGTGACTCGGCCATAAACCATCGGCGGTACCAAAACGGGAAGCTGCAACCCGGCGACAGCATTCGCGGCATGTTCGTCGCCAAAGGAATACAGCCGATTCCGGCCGATCTACGAAGTCGAACCAATGAAGGAATCGAAGTCGAATTCACCGTGACCGACACGAAGGGCAAGCGATACACACAGAAGGCGCTGCTTTTCCCCGAGCTTATCCCAACCACGAAGGCAGACGCTTGAAATCTATAGCTTCCCCACGTTTAACAGGTACTTGCTTTCGTCCAACACGACCTTGAGAAGCCTTACATGCGTGAAGTCTGGCGTTAGCGCGATAGTCTGGACCGATTCGATTAGAGCGGAACTACTTCGACAGCCCAGAATGATTTCTCGGACGCTCTCCGGTGGAAACGACCGAAGGAACAGCAGTTCACCGGCAAGGCCCGAAACGACGTTCGCGTAGTCGCCCGGATTGCCCCGTTCGATCCATCGCCATTCTTGTTCGTATTCCCACTCAGCGCTCTTCGTCATGAAGATGTCGTCCAGTTTCAACTCGGGATGATCAGGCGAGAGCCGCGTGCTGCAAATCCGTTCCCGTATGTATCGGACCCGGTCAAGCTTTTGTTGCCTGATTGCTTGCCCTAACCAACCGGATTCTGCGTCGAATCCGATTGCGAAGCCACTGTGAGTCGAGGCATAGTGTGTCCACATTGGAATCGAGTTGTTCTCTTGCGCGAGGGAGAGTACCCCGAATGTACGAGAGTTTTCCAGGCACTGCGTCTCCCGACTCTTTGCCAGTCTTGCCTCAAAATGCCCGAGCCCCTCAGCGTCAGGGACCGGCGCGCCGGGGCTGAATTCAAAAGGGTCGTTCAGGGCGCACGCTTGGGTGAAGCGCAGGTGCTTGTTCAGAAGTACGTCAATGCGCGCGGGACTCAGGTATTTGTAAAGCACCGTGGGTGGGTTCATTTGAAAACCTCCGTTAGTCACGTCTGTTTGGTCTTCCCCGCATTTTGACTCCGGGCAACCCTGATACATTCCGAAGTTCAGCGATTGCCCTGACTTCCCCGCACGCGCCGCAGACGCTTTCCTCCTCAGGCCGGAGGTAGTGGAGCCAGGAAGCAGTCGACTGGCACTCGAAGATCGTGTGTCACTTGTCCCTCGGCGGACTTGGCGCTGCCAGCGCTTGTATAGAGGCGGCAGTGATCATAGAGATTGATGCTCCTTGCTTTTCGCGCCCTCGGTTCAGAGTTATAAAAAGAGCGGGGCCGCCCACTTTTTCGTTCTGACAACTTTGAATGGCCTTCTTCCTCCCAATTGCCCTTTCGAATAAAAGCGATACGCTGGTGAGTTCGATTACCTTGCCTGCAATGACCATCACCGAGCCATCTGCGGTGATCTTAACCTCGGCAGATTGCTTAAATCCACATTGGCCATTCGAGTACGACGAAAGTGCCGAGAAGCCGGTCTGAGGCGATGACATTCTGAAATCGAGATCCCATGGAACGAAGACAAAATAGTCTTCTATCTGCTCTTGGCTGGCTCCCATAAGAACCACATCCTTTGGGCTGATTCTGTAAGTTCCATCAGTATTTGCGGTGACTTTGAATGAGCGTGTTTTCTCAAACGCTGTACCGCCTGCCAAAACTGCCGTCCACTCACCCGAGGGGTCGCGCAGCAATCCAACAACGGTTTTCCAGGAGTCGATGATAGTGGCAGGGGGCGGTTTTGGCGTATCGGATGACGGTACTGAACCGGCCGCTGTGGCGAAATGCGCTAACAGCCCATCGTAAATACGCAGTCCTTCTGCGCGAAGTTCCGCGGGCCCTCCGCTGATCCACTGCTGGATTAGCAATGCTCCAAGCAGAGCAGAAGCTTCCCATGACGTTGGCGACAATTTGATGACCGTTCGAAGTTGCCCGGCTGCCGCATCTTGACGTCCCGTTCGGATCATCAGCTTCGCAAGTTCCTCGCGCAGATCAGGATCGAATTCGTATTTCTCAATCCCAGCTCGGAGACGGGCCTCGGCCTCATTCAGCATTTCGTTTCTTAAATAACGACTGGCCGCCTCCATTATCTGGGCCACGTCTTCTTTGCCCCCATCGCGGACCTGCGCGTCTGTGACCTCGGCGGCGGCACCAATACATTGGAGAGGGAGAACTGTCTCAGAGGCCTTCGATGTAAGGTCGGCAACTGAAACGGCGGCAGTCAGCCCGCCGCCTTGGTAATCTACGCCACGGCTTTCGAGGAACCCCTGAATCACCGAGGTTCTCAATGCAAAGTTCACGTTCTGCGGCAGGTCGCCAATGTTTTTCGCAGCCCAAAGAGGTGAGAGCTTTGAAGTGACGATACCGACAACGTTACCAGCCGCGTCGACCAGCGGTCCGCCACTGTTCCCGGGTTGAATCGGGGCCGTGAACTGGAAGGAACGCGCATCATCTCCCAGGCCGGATAGAGAACTGACGTTTCCGGTGGTCATATTAAGCGAAGTCGAGATCAAGCCCTGGAGGGGATAACCGAAGGCAATCACCGGTTCGCCCAACTGAACACGAGCGCGGTCTCGAATGACGAGGGCCACTCTGAACCTCCGCGCAATTTTCAGAAGCGCGAGGTCATTTTGCGGATCGGTCGCTATAGTCTGCGCCGCCAGTTCCACACCACCAGCGGTCGCGATGATCCGAGCGCAGCCAGCGACCACATGCGCGTTTGTCAATACATATCCATCAGTGCCGACTGCAAAGCTGCTACCACTTGCGATGACTTGATCGCCGTACAGAGGAAGAACTGAGCATATCAGCGCCAGAGAAAGTGCGCCTTTGGTCATTGGGCCTCCAAACAATCATAGCCGAGTG
Organism: Acidobacteriota bacterium; assembly: GCA_030776225.1. Taxonomy (GTDB): domain Bacteria; phylum Acidobacteriota; class Terriglobia; order Bryobacterales; family Bryobacteraceae; genus BOG-234. The sequence continues at coordinate 16,281 of JALYHT010000093.1, forward strand.
CGGCGAAACCGTTACGACCGTGACTGTTGAGCCTTCTGCCAGGCTCGCCAAACGGTCGCGGCCTGCTCCATCCCCGCACCACGGCCAAGTGTTGCCCGCACTTCGCCATCCCAGGTGGAACTACTTACCGTCAGCGCTCGCGCGAATGATCTCGAGTCTTGTACCGGGCGCGAGTTTGATCGTGTCCACTGTTCCGCGCCGGCGCTTGAATAGCTGCTTCCCGGAGAGCCGCCTGATATCGTCCGAGCCAACCGCCCCAGCCGTCTTCGGTCGGTATGATTCCGCGGTTGAAAAGCTCCCGTACGGCCTCGCCGAGATGGCGAGGGTCCGTGAGTAGTTTCTCTGAGCCGCCCAGATCGTTGACCTCCAGCATCTCGCGTTCACCCACGGACAGTTTGCTAAGTCTTACGAAAGAGTTGGTCTTCAATTCACCCCGGCTTCTGGCCTGCTCCATCCCAGGCGTGTATTGGATGAAGTGGACCTTCGCGTCCGTTCCTTCGAGCATCATGTAACCGCGCCCCGTCTGTTCGTCTTGCCCATGAACGAGCACCCGGCCCTCGACGGAGGTTAGGTACTTCAGGTCGAGCACTTCTATCCGCAGGCGCTCGTCTGACATCAACGCGCCGTGCGCCGCGAGTGTTCTCTGTCTGTCTGTGGTCCGCTGCATGGCCCGGAGGACCTGCTCGAAATCCCGCCGTACTCGCCAACTGCTCGGCCCCGTAGATTCTGCGAGCCCCATCTGGCAAAGCACGGCGAGGCGTGCAACATCATGTCGTGTCCGAGATCGCGCCATATCGCTCAGGCCGGTCTGCGTCGGATTCCGCGAGACGGTGAAATGCTGCGATTCCACGTCCGGACTGAATTCCTGCGCGTCCTTCAGGAGCCTGCGGTCGATCGAGGTGAGCCGCTTCTCGGTAACCTCCCGGCGTTCCGCCTCCGCCCCGTCGAGTTCCGTACGATACCCAAGCTGACGGGTGCATAGGTCCGAGGCAATACTCCGGATTCCCTGCTGCACAAACTCACGGCTCAAACGCAGAGTCTCGCCGCTGTCCCTCACGCCTCGAATCCCCACGTGAACGTGCGGGTGTTCGGTGTTGTGGTGCTCAGCCGCGACCCATTCGAGATGCGTGCCCAGTTCCTTCTCCATCTGCGTGATCAGATCGCGCGTCAGCCGCGACAGATCGACCCTGTCGCCGAATTCCGGAGACACGATAACCTTCCACATCTGCTGATCGCCCGCGGCCTGCCAGTTTTCGAGCTGTCTCGCGAGGTCAGCGGCTTCGTGCTCCCGGCTGAATCCCACAGCCTCTGCGTCGTTCTTGAAGGTGGCGCTCTCGCGCGCCAGGTAGCGCCCATGCGCTTTCCATTGCCCTCGGGTCTTGTTCTTCAGATACGTGACGCGGATCGCGCACCGCTGATGATATGGACGCGGGCCTTTCCCTTTTCCGCCTGGCGCGCGGTTGCCGGTCTTTCGGCTGCTTCGGGCGTAGTGCATCAGAAGCCTGAATCCGTTCGACCAGGCCGCGCCCTCGTTCCGGGCGACGCGAGGCTTTGGTGGCCGGAGCCGGAATTCCCTCTCGTCGTCAGTTCGTCGCATGATCCACCAGGTCCTGCATAGCGGCGCGTGAATCGCCCGACATTGCCTGACCGGCGGCTTTGACGAGCCGGTCGTAACGTTCTTTCGCGCGGGCGATGGCCTGTGGTCTGGCTTCCGGCGGTGGTTCCGGCACGCACGCCAGAACTGCTTTGACGAATGCGTCCACCAGGGCAAACATCGCCTGTTGTCCCCGATCTACGCGGAAGACATCGCGCGACACGCGATCAAAGCCTGCTCCAATCCGTTCATCAGTGCCGGTCAGTTCGGCTCGACCATCCAACTCGTTCCTGATCGCCGCCCGAATGAATGCGCTGGGAGTCGCGTAGCCTCTGGTCTTCGCCGCCTCCTCAACCTGATGTTGATCTGCTCGGGTGATTCGGAGCGCGACTCTGGCACTCCGGGCACCGCTCGCGCGTTGTTTCATCGGCGTTGACTTCATAAATAAGCCCTCTACAGATAACGGCTCAGAAAGACCTTTTTGGACATCTTTCTGCGCGTTAATTCGGCGTCGAACATTAGTCGAACGCGCGAGGGAATTTGTCCCACGGCGGAAGCCACTGATACCGCACTCGTTGCGGGCAAAAACGCACCACCCCGTCCGACAATCCCTTTATGTTCCACTACCAGTCTTTTCTGCCCTCCGACGCGTGTTTTCTGCCAACGAGACAACCCGGCTTTGGGGTACTTCGGGGTTTCGTGGGGCACATTGATGTCCTGGCTGGGGTAGGCTGGGGCACTCTGAAGAACTTCTGTTGTCTCGCGGCAGAATCGTGGGGTCCTTTGGGGAAGTCCGGGGTTCTGTGTATTCAAATCCACCATCCGGAAAACACTTTGTCCAAAAAGGCCGTTCTGGCCTGTTATATGTAGGGGCCGCGTTTGGCAGACCAACACACACCATCGCTCGTTGCCGCACTTTCCAGCGAGAAACCTGCCACGCTGATGGCACAACTTCGCGCCGTCTGGCCGGATGTGCAGCGAGCCTCACAGGTGGGGCATACGCTCCGTGTGATCCACCGGCGGCTCAACGAGATGGGCATCCCAATCACCTACCGGCGTCTTACGGTTTACCGCGGCCGCCTTCAGCGTGAAGAAACCAAGACGGTCACTGCGCCGGTTTCCCTTGCGATAGAGGGCGAGCCCGCTCATGTCTCGAAGGCATTCGATCCGCTGGCCAACTGGAAAGCGCAAGAGAAGAAGCGCGTCGATTGGAAATATCCGTCGGGACCTCCCGATGAACGCAAGCTTATCTGAAGAAACGGACACCCCTATGACGCACCAGGCAGAGTTGCAGTCAATACTAAATTCGCGAGAGACGGAATTGCTCGCGGAAGTCTTCGAGCAGGTCCTCAACACGGATCAGGCAGCGGCGTTGCTGCAAATCCATCCGAAGACCCTCCAAAGAATGGCGCGGCAGGGTATCGTCCCGGCCTTCCGAATCGGGGATCTCTGGCGGTTTCGCGCTTCTTCTCTGGATCAGTGGCTACGGTCTGGACTATGCTCAAAGAGCCACTCGTGCCGTTAACGCGAAAGGAAGGTCTTCGTTGTTCACGCGCACAAGATATCAATATGGAAGTCTCGAAACGAAAGAGCGTAAGAAAGGAAAGGAGGTATGGGAATTTCGTTACTACGAACCCGATGCCCGGGGTGAACGTCAACGCCGGGCTGTCATGGTTGGAACGCGGGAGGATTATCCGACCGAATCCGCCGCGAGAAAGTCTCCTGAAGTGCAGGCGATTTTGTTGCGGCTTAACGCAGAGCAGCCGGGTGCTGCCGGGGTTGCCGACTTTGGAGCGGTGATCGCACGATACGAGCAGGAAGAAATGCCGGAACGGTATTCAACAAGATCGTCGTACCAGTCGTACATCAGGAACCAGATCAGGCCCCGTTGGGCCGATACGCAAATGAGTGCGATCAAGCCGAAGGCAGTGGAGGACTGGCTGAAGAACCTGACTCTTGCCCCAAAGACAAAGAGTCATGTCCGAAGTCTGATGCACACGATTTTTCAGTGTGCTGAACGGTGGGAATTGATTGACAGAAATCCCATCAAGCTGGTTCGGGTGAAGGGCGGGACTAAGCGGCTTAAAACGCCGAGGGTGCTGGCTCCCGATCAGTTCCATTCGTTGTTGCCGTTTCTCCGGGAGCCGTACCGGACAATGGTGCTGATTGCCGGGTGCCTGGGCCTGCGCGTCAGTGAGATCGTTGCGCTTCAGTGGCGGGATTTCGATTTCCCTGGCCTCACGCTGCTGATTCAACGGAGCGTGGTTCACGGCAGAGTTGGTGACGTCAAGACCGAGTACTCGCGGGATTGCGTTCCGCTCGATGCTGCGGTGATCGAAGCCCTGATGCTGCACAAGACGCTGTGTGTCTCAACACCGGAGGGGTGGTTGTTCGCCAACCCGGCTACGAGCAGGCCGTTTCATCAGGAGGAGATTCAAAAGAACCACATTCGCAAAGCTGGTGTCGCAGCCGAGATCGATGGCGATATCGGCTGGCATACTTTTCGGCACAGCTATCGGTCGTGGCTGGACGATACAGGGGCGCCCATCACCGTCCAAAAGGAGTTGATGCGTCATGCCAGCATCCAGACCACGATGAACATTTACGGGAAGGCCATGACGGACAGTAAGCGTCAGGCTCACAGCAAGGTCGTAGAGATGGTGTTAACAGCAGCAAAAACGACCAGACCGCCGACCACAAGAAGCCGGTCGCGGCTATGG
>JALYHT010000094.1 GCA_030776225.1 Acidobacteriota bacterium
CGGGCAGTGAAAAGGAGCGCTGACTGGCAGCGCCACGGCTCGTTTCGCGCCTGCCGCTTTGGCAAGTTCCATAGCGCGTTCCACCGCTCCCGCGCTGCCTGAGATGACGACCTGATCCGGCGAGTTGAATCCAGCGGGCGTAACTACCTCGCCCTGTGCCGCCTCGGCCAGTATTTCTTCGAGCTTGCCTTGTGGCAGCCGGAGCAGGGCAGCCATGGCGCCCACTCCAGCCGGGACGGCTTCCTGCATGTAACGGCCCCGCTTATTTACCAGCCGCAATCCCGCGCTGAAATCCAGTGACCCGGCCGCAACCAGCGCCGAATACTCCCCGAGGCTGTGTCCCGCGACGTAGTCCGGTTCACCCAACTCCTGCTTGAGCACAGTGAACGCCGCCACCGAAACGGCAAGCAAGGCGGGCTGCTGGAATTCAGTTCGTTTCAGATCTTCTTCCGGCCCCTCGAAACACATCTTCGATAATGAAAAACCCAGCGCGTCATCGGCGCTTTCAAAGCACTCGCGCGCGGCCGGAAATGCCTCCGCCAGCGACTTGCCCATGCCCGCGAACTGCGAGCCCTGCCCGGGAAAAAGAAAGGCTGTCTTCATTTCGTAAAGGGTGAAAAACCACTATAAGCGACTCCGGGTAACGAACCGGCCGCCGGGCTCGTAACATAATGAGAGGCGATATGACCGAACAGGAAAAGCAAATGATCGCGGGACTGGCCGACCGTATCCGGAACACCCCCGCGCCCCAGATCGACCGCGATGCTTATGACCTGATCCTGCACACGATCGGTACGCGGCCCGATGCGCTCTACATCCTCACGCAGACGGTCCTCATTCAGGAAATGGCGCTGAATCAGGCGAGAACGCAAATAGAGGAACTCAGAAGCCAGGCCGCCCCGCCGCCCGTTTCTCAACAGGGCGGATTTCTCGGCTCGCGGGCTCCAGTCTATGGAAGTTCAGACTACCGCGGTTCGGAATATGCCTCGCCCCCACCTCCTTCAGGCGGCGGCTTCTCCGGTTTTCTCCATAATGCCGCGACCACCGCGGCCGGCGTGATTGCCGGCGAACTCGCCTTCGACAGCCTTTCTTCCCTTTTCGGACATCGCGGCGGGCTATTCGGCGGTAGCGGTGGCTTATTCGGCGGCGGTGGCGGCATCTCCCCGGGCGCGGAAACCATTGTGAACAACTACTACGGCGACGAGCGGAATCCGGGCAGCGGCAACGACGGTTCCCGTTTCGCGGAGGCGGCCAGTCAGGACCAGAACATCAGCTCCGATATCGACGACGAACGCGACAATTCGGGCGATGGCTTCTTCGGAGGAGATGGCGACGACGGTGGCTCTTCCGATGTCTGACTGCGAGTGACCCTGTTACACTGCTACGGACGCGGACCGCATGGCACAGGATTCCATCAGACCCGAAGATCTCGTCGGAGAAGAATGGGCCGAATGGTATCGAATGACGCCCGTCGAGCGTTTCAAAGAGTCTATGCGCCTGTGGGAAACATACCTCGCCCTCGGAGGTTCGCTTGAACCGGAGCCCGATACTCAAAGCCCTTTCTTCGATCCGCAGGAGTGGCGCGCAAACGCTGCTGATGGGCGGTCAGGCGTGCGTGTTTTACGGCGCGGCGGAGTTCAGCCGTGACCTCGATCTCCTGATCCTGGCCGACCCCGCGAACCTGGAGCGTCTCAATTACGCCCTCCACGATATGGATGCCGTTCCGATTGCCGTGCCGCCTCTCGATGAGGCTCTTCTGGCTTGAACAGCTTCGCTATAACCGAAATCCATGAGGCCAGGGTATGTCCTGCCCTGAAGTCCGGCGGCCCTGATCAGGGCACTACCCGCCACACGGGGCGGCACCCATCTCCGCCCCGCGCGATAGCATCAAAGAGTGAAGCGCTCCGGCTCCGCCGATCTGCCACTGCATGGAGGTCACGTTCCCGCATGGCTGGCAACGCGCATGACGCTCCTCGGCACGGCCATTGTCGAAAGTATTCTGCTGCAC
>JALYHT010000095.1 GCA_030776225.1 Acidobacteriota bacterium
GTCTTTCCCCGGCGATATCGCCGTATTCAAAGGTCAGCCCGTTAAGAATTCGAGCGAGGGCCTGACAACAACGCTTTGGTTCCGCGGCGCGGAAGCCAACATGGCGAACGCTTACGGAACCGCCACCGCGCAGATGGTGGATTACTTTACCGGGATTTACGGACTGGCGCCTTCGGCCAATCTGACCGTCATGGAAACGGCCGACGGCGCGCCCAACGGATATGCCGCGCCGGGCATGATTTTCATTTCTCCCGCCGCCATCGGCAAAGAAGTGAACAGCGGCGTGCTCTCCAATCAGGTGGCGCGGCAATGGTGGGAAGTGGAAGTTTCGCCCGTCAACCGCAATCACATGTGGATGGAAAATGGGATGGCGATGTATTCGGAAGCGCTCTGGACGGAACACGAAAAAGGCGCGAGCGCTCTCGAACAGAAGATGAAAGACCTCAGTGTCACCGCGCTGACAGTGGACAACGTACCGCTGATTCAGACGGCGCGCCTGGAGGATTATTCGCCGGAATACTGGGCGCTTAGCGCCGATAAAGGCGCAGTCGTCGCGCAGATGCTGCGCAGCACCATGGGCGATGAAAAGTTCTTCGAGGCGCTGAAACGGTTTTTGCAGGAATACGCCTGGAAATCCGCGACTACGGAAGACTTCCGCAAAGTCGCCGAAGCCATAATGGGCGAGGAACTGCGTTATTTCTTCATCCAGTGGGTGGAGTCGAACGGCGCTCCCGAGTTCAAGCTGGAGTACACAATCTTCCGCACCCAGAAAGGCTTCCGCGTGCAGGGCAAGATCTCTCAGGATCTGGATACGTTCCGCATGCCTGTGGATCTGAAGATCGAAACTGAAGGCAATCCGGAAGAGAAACGGGTTGAGGTGGTGGGAACCTCATCCGAGTTCTCGGTCGATACTTTCGGTAAGCCGAAGAAAGTTACACTCGATCCGAATAACAAGGTGCTCCGGATGAGCCCACAGATGCGCGTTCAGGTGGCGATCCGAAAAGGCGAGCAGTTCGTCCAGGTCTCGGAGTTCACCGAAGCGCTGAAAGAATACCAGCGCGCGCTCGATACCCAGAAGAACAGTTCCATGGCGCATTACCGGGTCGCGCAGGTATTTTTTTTACAGAACAATTATCAGTCCGCCGCGAACGAATTCCGCGAGACCCTGAATGGAGATCTTCAGCCCAAATGGCTGGAAGTCTGGGCTCACATTTATCTCGGCAGAATCTTCGATATCAGCGGCCAGCGTGAGCGCGCCGTAAATGAATATACGCAGGCGCAACGCACGCGGGACAATACGCAGGGCGCGCAGGACGAAGTGGCGAAGTTCCTCCGCACCCCGTATAAGAACCCGAGCAGGGAAAGGATCTGACCTAAACACCCGCGGAAGCGTGTTACGGTAGAAACAAAGCCATTCATTCTCCTTTTGTTCGCCGCGCATGAGACTCATACGGGGCGCCCCCGGCGCCGGCAAAACCGCACTTGTATTTCGTGAATTCAAGGAAGCCCTTCGGGCGGGCGCAACGAACCTGCGTATCGTCGTTCCTACCGCTACTCTCGTCCGACATTTCCAGCATGAGCTCGCGCGGGATGGCGCGGTCTTCTCCCCACATGCCATCGTTTCGCTGAACCGCTTCGCCGCCGAATATGCGGGGAAGAACGTGGTTCCCGATGGACTGCTGCGCGCATTTGTCCGCGAGGCGCTGCAACGTCTCCGATTGCCGGAATTCGCCGCCGTAGCCACCACCGAAGGCATGACGGCTGCAGTGGTCGAGACTGTCGAACTTTTCGAGAACGCCGGGTGTACGCCGGATAAGCTGGCCTCGGTCGGCAAGCTCGGTGCGCACGCCAGGGCATTTGGAAAGTTGTGGCGCGCTGTCCGCGAAAGCGTCGTACAGGCAGGTTATCCGATGCGCCCCGACTGGCTGCGCGCCGCTGCCGCCCACGCCGGTCCAATGCGGGTCTGGATGGATGGATTTGCCAGCTTCAGCCCTGTGGAGCAGGAGTTTATCGGTGTGCTGGCGAAAACCTGCGAGCTGACGCTCATCATCACGGACGACGCTTCGAGCGATGAGATACGAAAGTTCTGCCTCGGAACGGGCGCGAAGGACCGGCTGCTTTCCGGCGCTTCACGCAAACCGGGCGTGGTCCACATTGCAGCCCGCAACATGGAGCGCGAGGTTGACGAAATCGCGCGGCGGATTCTTCTGCTGCATGACAGCGGTACAGAGTTTCGCGAGATCGGCATCGCGTTGCGCGAAACCGCCGGCTATCTCCCTCTGCTCAGGGGAGCCTTCGACCGCTTCGGCATCCCCGCCCGTTTCTACTTCGGCACTCCTTTGCGCAAACACCCCGCGGCACTTTTCCTGAGTGGACTGGTCGGGGCAGCCCTCTCCGGCTGGGACTTCGAGACTACTCTCGAAACGCTGCGACAGCACCCGCGCTGGGGCGCCCGCGCGGATTTCGACCGTTTCGACTTCGCCGTACGCGAAGCAATGCCCGGTCGTGGCGCGGCGGCGCTGCTTTCGATCTGCGATGCCGACTGGCTGAGGGAGGATATTGCCGCCTGTCTGAAAATTGAAAGCTGGGTTTCAACGCCGCGCAAACCGGCCGAATGGCTGCGGCGTCTCGAATCTCTCGCCGCATCGCTTTACAGACCCGGCCAGATGGAAATCCCGCGCGATCTTACCGGCATTGAGGCGGCCCGCAGCCATGTTGCCGCGGTGCGGGCGTGGGTAACCGCCATCTCTTCAGTCGGCGAGTTTTGGCCGGCCCCCGAAGAGCCCATCTCGCTGGCTGAGTTCTGGCGGGTCGCTTCGATAGCCATCGAGACAGCTACGCTCCACACCAGTGACGACCGCGCTGACATCGTGCACGTGATGAACGTTTACGAAGCTCGCCAGTGGGACTTCTCCTGTCTGTTCGTATGCGGTCTGACCGATCGGGATTTCCCGCGGCAGCCCGCTCAGAACCTGCTGTTTCCCAAAGCCGATTTCGAGCGTCTTCGCGCCGCCGGTATCCCTCTGCGCAAAGCCGACGATCAGGAAAATGAAGAACGATGGCTGTTTGCCTCGCTGCGCTCCCGCGCTGCCGATGCGCTGTTTTTTACCTGGCCCGAACATGACTCGGCCGGTAAATCGGCGGAGCCCTCGCGCCTGCTCGATTCCGGCATTCGGGTCGAATCCGCGCTCCTTTGTTATGCGATCCCGAAAATTGAACCTGCCGCTATAGCCCGCCCCGGACGAATCGTCTCGCCTTTGCTCCACGCGGAAATGGCGCGGCTTCACCGATCGATCGGCCTCACGGCGCTCGAAGATCTTGCCCAATGCCGATTTAAATTTTTCAGCGGAAAGACTCTCTCCCTGAAGGCCTCGCCCGAACGGCCGGCGGAGCGATTGAATCCGCGCGTCACCGGCTCTATCCTCCACGTCGCGCTGGAACGGTGGCTGGCAGACAAGGGCCGTGATTTCGTCGAGCTCTTTGAGCAGGCATTCGAAGAAACCTGTCGCGCCGAGCATCTGCAGCCCGGCTACAAACTCGAAGTGGAGCGCATCCGCTTCCGCGAAATCGCGCAGCGCGTCAGCGCCAACGATCGATGGAATCCAGATTCCTCCGAAGCCGAAGTCGCGCTCAACATCGACTTCCCTGGTTCAACGCCCGATACTGCTGTCACCGTGAAATGCCGCATTGACCGGCTCGACCGCTTCGGCAACGATTGCGTCATTGTCGATTACAAAAGCAGCAAGACCGCGAACGTGGAAAAGCTTGTGGCGAGCACCACCCGCCTGCAGGGGCCGCTCTACGCGCTCGCCGTGCGCGAAAACCTGCATCTGAATCCGGTGGGCATGGTTTACTGGGCGGTGCGCGAAGATGAGCGCTTCGGCTGGGGCAAAATTCCCGGTGTTGAGCTGGAGCTGAACCCCATGCCTGCCAACTGGGCCGACGACGCCAGGGCCCGCACCGTCGAGCGCCTGTCGGGTTTTCTCTCCGGCCAGGTCCACGCGCATCCCGAGGAGACGGAACCCTGCCGCTGGTGCGATTTCGTCGCGGCGTGCAGGGTCGAAACATCGGGTCTTATCGAAATCAAGCGTGCAGCGGGCGGAACCGGCAATGCCTGATTTGGCGCGTGACTTCTCGCCTGGCTTTACGGAGCCGCAGCAGGACGCCATCAGGTACCGGCGCCTCGACGCGTGCGTGGTCGCCGGGCCGGGCTCGGGCAAGACCACTGTTCTGGTCGAGCGCTTCCGCAGTCTTATCGAAGATCATGGCTTTGAAGCGCGCCAGATCCTCGCCATAACCTTCACCGAAAAAGCAGCGGCCAACATGAAGGCGAGGCTGGCCGGGTTATTCAGGGACGATCACGACCGGCTGCGCGAACTGGAATCCGCCTATGTTTCCACCATCCACGGATTCTGCGCCCGCATCCTGAAAGAAAACGCCATAGCGGCGGGAATCAATCCGCGCTTCACGGTGCTCGATGCGCGGGAGTCGGACGAGCTTCAGTACTCCTGCCTGAATGCGGCGCTGGATGAATTGGTGGAACAGCGCCACGCTGAAGCCCTGGGCCTGATCCACGCTTTGCACTCCCCCTACCCTGTACACGAACTGCGCAGCGTATATGACGGTATGCGGTCCGCCGGAAAAACCGTGGCGGAGGTTCGCGCGATGGGAAATCCGGGCGCGCATCTGACGCCCGCCGGCATGGCTGCGAAGCTTCTCCGTCTGCTGCATGGATGGCCGCCGCGAACGTCTTTGAGCGCCGCGCGACAGAAGCAGCTGGCCGCCATAAGAGAGTGGGCGCAACGGCTGACCGAAGTCGATGCCGATTCCATTGAAGAGGTTGTAAAGCTGAAAAAAAGCTGCCCAATCCGCCTCGGCAGCGTACCCGAAACCGAGAAGGCAGTGCTCGACGATTTCAGAAACAATCTGCCGTCGCTCGTCGCGTGCGTTGTGGATCGCCACACCGCCCCGTATCGCGCTCTGATTTTCGACGTGCTGCAGCGCTTCGATGATCTTTACAGCGAGCGCAGGCTGGCCCTCAGCGCGCTCGATTTCAACGACCTGGAACGCCGCACCGTCGATCTTCTGCGCACGCATCCGGACGTGAGAACACGCATCCGCTCACAGTTCCGTCAGGTGATGCTCGACGAGTTCCAGGACATCAACCAGCAGCAATCGGACCTCATCTCGCTGGTGCGCGGCGACGATGTCTTCTTCGGCGTCGGCGATATCAACCAGTCGATCTACGGTTTCCGCCACGCTCGTCCCGATATCTTTGAAGACTATCGGAACGAGATTGAACAAGCCGATAAGCACGTAGTCAGCCTGTTGCATAACTTCCGCAGCCGGCCTGAAATCCTGCGCTGTGTGGAGGCTCTTCTCAACGGTCAGGAGGGCATTGTGCCCCGCGAACTCGTGGCTGGGGCGATCTTTCAACACAAGCCCGCGCCTTCCATTGAAATCCTGAAGATCCGGTCAACGGAAGAAAACGAGGAGCCGGCCGAGCGCGAAGCGCGCTGGATCGCGCATCGTATTGCGGCGCTCCGCGGTACCCTGCAAATCGGCCCGCCGGGCGGAACTCGTCCCGCCGATTTCGCCGATTTCGCCGTACTCTGCCGCAACGGCGAGTCGATGAAACCCATCCTCGAAGCCTTCGTCAAAGCTGGCATCCCCTACGTCAGCGGACGCCGTCAGTCGTTTCTGCTTTCGCGGGAAGGCCGCGATATCACGGCGCTCCTGAATACGATTGCGAATCCCCGCGATGGCGTAGCCCTTGCCACGGTCCTGCGATCACCACTGGTCGGGCTGGGCGATGAAGCGCTGCTCCGTACCCGACTGCTCGCGAGTTCGCTTTCCGGGGGCTTGAACGTAGTGGCGTTTGACCCCGCCAAACTCGGGGACTTCGAGCCGGAGGATGCCGCCAAACTGGAGCGATTTACCTGCAATTTAAAACGCTGGCGCACTGAGCAGCCGGTTCTCCCGCTGGAACTCCTGCTTGTCCGCGCCCTCACCGATTGCGGGTTCCACTGGACCCCGAACACTGTCACCGGGGATAACATCGAAAACTTCCTCCATCTGGCCCGCACGCGCGGCGAACAGCGCGGTCTTCACGGCCTGCTGGATGAAATCGAGAGTCTTCAGAATGCTTTCAATCTGGAATCGGATCTTGCCGATAAAGATCAGGGGAATGCCGTACAGGTCATGACGGCCCACGCCGCCAAAGGGCTCGAATTTCCCGTGCCCGTGATCGCCGCAATGGACAAGGGCACGCAGCGCACTTCCGCCCCGGCGACTTTTACGCCCGCCTTCGGTCTCGGCCTGAAGTGGAAAGATCCCACAGGCAAAAAGGATGGCCTGGAAGACTCGTGGCAGCTGCGCAATACCGAAGAATTGAAAGAGCGCGAGAAGCAGGAGGGTCACCGTCTACTCTATGTCGCGATGACCCGCGCCGAAGAGCATCTGATTCTTTCTTTTTCACGCGGCAAAAACAAGCCTTCGAACTGGGCGAAAATGGTCGACAATACTTTTCAGCTCGAAAATCTCGCGGTCACAAACGGACCTCAGGTTTCCAGTTTCGAGAGCAGGTTCGACGTTTCGATTTGTATCGCGGATGCCGACCCGCCGGAACCGGACAGGGCAGACTTGCTCGACGCTCCCGCGCAGGAACTCCTCGCGATTCCCCGCCCGCGCATCGGCGGCCAATACGATTCAGCGGTGAACGTCACGTCGCTTGCCGTGTTCGCCGATTGTCGGCGCAGGTATTATCTGCAGCGTTATATCGGGTGGAATGGGCGGGTATTTTCGGATTTCGAAGAAGAGCACGATACGGCGGATGACGACTTCAGCGCTGCAGACCTGGGCTCAGCAGTGCACGAAATACTTGCGGGTAAGCCCGGCGATTTCCCTGAAGAAGCGCACCGCCTCGCGAATGTCTTTCTCGATAGCGAAC
>JALYHT010000096.1 GCA_030776225.1 Acidobacteriota bacterium
GTGTTGGACTGGCAGGCCTCGCCACAGGCAAGGGGATGGCAGGGGGCTGCGTCATTTTTACCGCAAGGCCGCCCGCAAGGCCTGCGCCGACAACCAGTAATCCTATGTGCAGCGGTCTCATAGTTCACTTGCCCGGACCATCACCGGCTAAATACCGGACGCTAAACTAAAGTTGTGAGTTTCCCTCAAACTCTCAGTATCGGCAATATTACGGTGGCCCCCGCGACCGTGCTGGCTCCCATGGCCGGAGTGACCGATACTGTTTTCCGGCGCTTCATCCGAAATCTCGGCGGCTGCGGTCTTATTATGACCGAATTTACGAGCTCGCACGGGGTGAGCGCTTCTCTGCGGGCCGATCAGTCTAAAAAGCAAAACCGCACGCTCAAGCGGTATCTCGCTTTCGATCCCGAGGAACATCCAATTTCGGCCCAGTTGTTTGGAGCCGATCCGGAGACCATGGCCACCGCCGCCAAAGTCTGCCAGGACCTCGGTTTCGACATTCTCGACATCAACTTCGGGTGTCCGGTGAACAAAGTGGTGAAGTGCAACGGCGGCTCGGGGTTGCTGCGCGATTTGCCGCTGGTCGAAACTCTGCTGCGCACGGTCCGAAAAGCCATCACGATTCCATTCACCTGCAAGTTCCGCGCAGGCTGGAGCGATGAAGAACTGGTCATGGTCGAGATGGCCCGCATGGCTGAGGATTGCGGGCTGCAGGCCGTGGCGCTGCACCCGAGGACCAGGGAGCAGGGATATTCAGGCAAGGCGGATTGGTCCCGGATCGCGGCCGTAAAAGCGGCGGTGAAGATCCCGGTCATCGGCAATGGCGACATCGTCACCCCGGAAGACGCCGTGCGGATGATTGAGCGGACTGGCTGCGACGCCGTTATGGTGGGCCGCACCGCCTCCTCGAATCCATGGATTTTCCGCCAGATTGAGCAGTATCTGTTGACTGGCCGTTACGACGAACCAGGTCACCAGGACCGCTACAACATGATGCGGACCTATTACGCGATGCTTCTCGACCGCTCGGAAGACGATTCCGTCGGCAAGATGAAGCAGTTCGCGACTTACTTCACGCACGGGATTCGCGGCGGCGCACAACTGCGAGTCGCGATCTATCAGGCGAAAGAAGCAAATCGCATTGCGGATCTGGTTGACGAGTTCTTCACCGGATCAGGGTCGGCGCGCAATGAAGAAAGCGCGCCACTCGCTCTCGCCTGAGGCTATTTCCTCCCAGCCGGGGAACGCATCCCGATATTTCGGGAGCGATGTTGCAAAGCGCCCTTCGGTCTTTCCCGCCATGGCGACTACCCCTTTCGGGCGAACCCCCGCCGCAATCTCAGACAACAGATCGGGTTGCCAGTAAAGCCAGCAGACAATAAGATCCCACGCGTTTGGCTCGATGCGGTATTCGTGTTTTTCGAGATCGGCCTGAAGGTAACGAACCCCGGGAATCGGTTCGTTCCGCAGATCGATTGCAGTGGCATTCCAGCCGCGGGCGGCGAGCCAAAGGGAATGGCGCCCGGCCCCGGCTGCGAGATCCAGTACATTCCCGGGCTCCAGAGAGTCGAGCGCGCTGGTTAAAATCTGGTCGGTTGGACGATCCGTGGCCTTTCTCCTGCTTCTATATTCTCGACACATGACGATTCCCGAAGGCGTCAAAGAAGCCGAGATCGAAGTTGACGGGCGTGCGGTCAAACTCACGAACCTCGAAAAGCCATTCTGGCCGGAGCTGGGAATCGCCAAGCGCGACCTTCTGCAATATTATGCGGACGTTTCAAAGGCGCTGCTGCCGCACCTCGCGGGGCGCGCCATGGTGATGAAGCGCTATCCGAATGGCGCGCATGGCGAATTCTTCTTTATGAAGCGGACACCGGAAAATCGTCCGGAGTGGCTGAAGACCTGCTCCATTACACACGCTTCGGCAAGCGTGATCGCGTTCCCGGTAGTCGATGACCTCGCCGCGCTGTTGTGGGTAGTGAACCTCGGCTGCATCGATCTCAACCAGTGGTACGCGACGTGTGACGATGTGAACCGGCCCGACTATCTGCACTTCGATCTCGATCCGGTGGTGGATGAAAAAGGCAACGAGGCGCACTGGAAGCAGGTTCTCGAGACCGCCTGCGCGGTGAAAGAAGCGCTCGATGCTCTGAAAATGCCCAGCTACCCGAAGACAACCGGCTCGCGCGGCATCCATATCTACATCCCTATAGTGCGCGGTCCTTTGCAAAAACAGGTCTGGACTTTCGCGAAGAGTTTCGCGAAAGAGATGGCGGCGAAACACCCGGCTTTCATCACCGCCGAATACAAAATAGCGAAGCGGCCCGCGGGGCGCGTACTCGTAGATTACAACCAGAACGCCTGGGGGCGTACGCTGGCATCCGTTTACTCCGTGCGGCCGAAAGAGAACGCGACCGTCTCGACGCCGGTCACATGGGAAGAAATCAGGAAGGGTTTCCGGATTGGCGATTTCGATATAAGGAACGTGCCGGCGCGAGTCCGCCAGATCGGCGATCTGTACAAGCCGCTGCTTCAGAAGAAAGGCCGCGTCAGACTGGAGAGCCATCTGAAATGAGTTTGCCGATCTCTTACGACTATCCAGTCATGGAAGCGCTCACCGCCGCGAAGATCCCCGCCGGAGCCGAGTGGCAATACGAACCCAAGTGGGACGGCTTTCGCTTCCTTGATTTTCGCGATGTCGATGAAATAGAACTGCGATCCAAATCGAACCAGCCGTTGGCGCGTTATTTCCCGGAAGTGGTGGCCGCGTTACGCGCATTGAACGCAACGCATTTTGTCCTCGATGGCGAAGTGTGCATCCAGAGGGAAGGCGAACTTTCGTTCGACGATCTGCTGCAAAGGATTCATCCCGCCGAAAGCCGTATCCGCAAACTCTCTGCGGAAACGCCGGCTACTTTCTACTGTTTCGACCTGCTGGTGGACGAACGCGGCAAACTGCTCGCGGAAGAAACGCTGGAGCGGCGCCGCGAAGCGCTTGAGCAATTCGCCGCGCACTATTTTGCAGGCCTGGTGCAACTTTCCCCGGTGACGCGCGAAGTGGTCGCGGCGAAACGGTGGCTCCGAACCGGCGGCGGTCCGCTGGACGGAGTGGTGGCAAAACGCGTGGATTTGCCTTATCCATCCGGCGAAAGGGCCGGGATGGTGAAAATCAAGAACCTGCGCACGGCCGATTGCGTGGTGGGCGGCTTTCGCTATGGCGCCAAAACCGACCTCGTGGGTTCGTTACTGCTGGGCCTTTACGATCGGGAAGGTTTGCTGAACCACGTCGGCTTCTGCTCCGGACTGAAGGCCGCCGACAAACCCGCCCTCACGAAGAAGCTCGAAGCGCTGGTCGAACAGCCTGGCTTTACAGGCCGCGCGCCCGGCGGCCCGAGCCGCTGGTCTACGGAGCGATCCGCCGAATGGCAGCCGCTGCGGCCCGAACTTGTGGTGGAAGTGCAATACGACCATTTCACGGGCGGGCGTTTCCGTCATGGGACGGGGCTGATGCGGTGGCGTCCGGATAAGGCTCCGCGGCAATGTCTGATGGAGCAGGTGAAGCAGAGTTCTTCTGTTCGAGCAGTATTGTCCGGGTCGGGAAAGGCATCGTGATGTTCTCGGCCTTGAGGCGTTTGAAAAGGCGCTTTCGCAGTTCGCTCTGCACCAGATACTGGCCTGCGAAATTGTCCACGCTGTAGTTGACCTGAAAAGCGAGCGACGAATCGCCGGGCCCGGGGCTGAAGAGAACGTTTGGCGCCGGATCGGCAAGAAGGCCTTTGAGTTCGCGCGTGGCGGCAAGGGTTTCATCCAGAAGAACAGTCTGGACCCGATCCACGTCGGAATCGTACCCGACGCTGAAAGAGACCGACGCGCCGAGATGAGCGTCAGGCAGGTTGTAATTGGTATAGATCGCCTGGCCCAGTTTGCTGTTCGGCACAACGATCAGATTGTTGGTGGACCCGCGCAGCATGGTGCACCGCCAGTTGATATCCGCTACATAGCCTTCCTCGCCCGAATTGAGCCTGATGTAATCGCCGATGTGAATCAGTCCGGAGATCGAAACATAGAAACCGGCGAAGAGGTTCGACAGCGTGTCCTGTAAGGCCAGCGCGACAGCCAGACCTCCGACTCCGAGGGTCGTCAGGATGGGCGTCAGGCTCACGTTGAAAACGCGCAGCAGCCAGGCGAAGCCCAGCAGAATCACGGCAAGCTGCGCCAGTTTCTCGGTCAGGCTGGTCACGGATTGCGCCCCGGTGACGCGGCTGCCGTAAAACCGCACGGCGCTCCCCACCAGCCGGCCCATTGCCATGGTCAGCGATAGTATCCAGAGCACGGCGAGCGTGCGCGGGATGTACGTGATGTCGGCGCGGGGGATTTCGGAGTATTGGGTCGCCAGGTGGATGCCGAGAATCAGCGACCAGAGAACGATGGGCCCGCGCAGGCTGCCGACGATCAGAACGTCCAGGTGGCTGTCCGTGTGCCGCGCCCAGCCGCGAACGCCCCGGAAAACGATGCCGCGGACCACCAGGCCGCCGAGAACCGCTGCCAGAAGTAACGCCAGCGGAACCAGCAGCCTGAAAGGGTCGTCCATCATCATTCGTTCGAAGTTGGGCATGAAGCCGCTATTGTCCCAAGAACTTCTGCACGCGGGGCGGCGCAGACTCGTCAGACTCTCTTGATGAACAGTCGTTCGACAGGCCGAAGTGTGTTTGTCAGCCTGGCGGCCCTGGCGTTCCTCTGCGGCGTTTGCAGCGGATCGGGCGGCCAGGAGGATTCACCCCGCGACCAGGTAGCGGCGCTTGCGAAGAGGGCGAAGAAGGCCGCGCGAAAGAGCAACAACACAGACGCCTACCTGCTTTATTCGCAAGCGGTGGCGCTGCAGCCGAACAATAAAAATCTGAAATTAAAGATGGAGGCGTTGCAATCGAGAGCGGCGCTGGAATCCAGAACGGCTTTGCAATCGAAACCCGCGCCCGTCGATGTCTCGCCGCTCCCTCCCTCTTTGGCTCCGGAGGACGTGTTCGACAGCATGACCGCGCGCGAACTGGCGTCCGCCCGCCAACTCCGGAGCGTGCCGGCATTGAATGTAAAGCCCGGCGTGCAGGATTTCGATCTTACAGGAGATGCCAGGAATCTATTCGATCAGGTGGCCCGGCGGTTCGGCCTGGACACTGTCTTCGACGGCGATTATCCATCCAGTGGAACGCAGCGGAGATTCCGGATTTCGGGCGTCGATTACCGGCAGGCTCTGCACGATCTGGAAGCCATGACGAATTCGTTCGTGGTGCCGCTTTCCGGGCGCATGTTTCTCGTGGCGCAGGATACGCCGGCCAAGCGCAACGA
>JALYHT010000097.1 GCA_030776225.1 Acidobacteriota bacterium
GGCATACACCGGATCGTCCCATGAGCAGGGGTTCGGAACATCAATATAAGACTTGATCAAATACGAAAGCAGCTGTTGATTCGTCGTACCCTGAACAGGCCCTCCCTCCAGGGTAGTTCCCGAAACCGGAACGTAAATGTCAAGGTTACGGACGTAGGGTCCGTGTATGAGCGGCATCACCTGATAACCGGCCGCCGATTGAGTCAAAAACCATATACCGCTTTGCCCAATAGCATCCCGGGTAAGAACCCCGTTGGGGAAGGCGAAATGCGGGTCCATGGGCGGTGTCAGCACGGCCGTTACGAGGAGCCCGGGTGGGTTTCCCTGTAAAGTTCTTTCCACTTGTAACTGAATGCTCTGAACGCCGCCCGTTCCGCTGACAATGTTCGTAACAGAAGCGATAACAATAAGCTCCGCGCTCTGCTGCAGCGTTGGCATCGGAATGGGGGACCTCACGCCAGACTGAAGAGAGGTGAGAGAGGCCAGAAATAGCGCGGAAAGCTGAAATAATTTCAATACATGCATACTCATAGCACAGTCCGTAAGGGTTCGGAGTTACGGCTGTGGAGGCAATGCGGACAATCTGGGCGGGCGCGTATCCGCTTCAAGCAGCCACGCGCGGCGATCCGGGTAATAGCGGCGGAGCGCGGCGTCTTCGGCGGGGCCGAGATCGATGGCGCGGACAATCCGGGACCGGTCGATATCGGCGCTGTTGTATATCCAGTCGCGCGCGCCGTGACTGGGCGAAAAGTGAATGAAAACAAGCTGCTGCCCCGGAGCCTGTTGCAGCGTTCGGTCGATGGCAAGTCTGCCTTCAGGGTCGCCGGTATTGATTTCGTTGAATGTGTCCTGTTCGTCTATGGCTGCGAGCAGGCTCTGGCTGCCGCTCGCGTAGATGCCGTACCAGAACCCGAAATACGCAAAACACAATGTGAGCAGCATGCCGGCCAGTTCCCGTCCGAAGCGGATGCGGGTGAGTTGCCGCAGACTTTCAATGCCAATCAGAACGAACAGGCACGTGGCGGCTGCGATGTAATGCGGATAAAAGTAGGGATAGAAAGCGCCGCCAAGCCAGAGGATTGCGAGCGCGGCCGTTACCAACCGGAAGCGGTTTTGCCGGAGACACAGAAGAAAAGCGGGAAGAACCAGATAAAGAGGCGCGGGAAAGAAAAAGCCGTAGAAACGAATCCGCGTGAGCAGCCTGCTGAAATAGCCGCGGAACGTGTCTGTAGCGGGGCCGTGTACAGCGACCTGGAAATCGTAATCCACCTGCTGTTCGATGGTCAGCGGCTGATGCGGCAGAGGGTTCGGCTGCACCGTGAAGGTGGCGGGAATTCCGTACTGATACCGGCTGAGTTGGTAAGGCAGGGTCAGCCAGCTCCCTGTGACCTGTTTATTCTGCAGCAGAGTCAGCCCGGCGGCGGGAAGCAGTACCAGCGCGGCAATCGTTAAAGTGCGCCGGGGCAGGCGGAAAAGCAAGACTACGGGAAGCAGGAGCGCGAATTCAAACGGGCGTGTCAGGAGTTGCAGACCGAGTCCCAGACCGAGCAGAATCGCGGCCTTCGAGCGGCGGCGCGGAATGGCCCCGAAGATCAGGCATCCGGCGATGCCGGAAACGGCGCCGCCCCAATAGGTATTCATCCACGGGCTGAGAGGGCCGAACTGGAACGCGGCCAGTACGCCGCCGAGCAGCGCCCACACTGGCGGCGCCCAAGCGCGAAGCATCCAGTAGCAAAGCGCGGCGAGCAAGCCAACCGACACGACCACTCCCGCCCACGGCTGATGCAACAACAGTTGCCCCGCGCCGAGGACCATCCCCTGCCCCAGCGGGTAGATGGAACTGTACGAGGGGCTTTGGAGGATAAACACGGTTTCGAAAAACCGGCGCATGGGGTGCATTGCGTTGGCGAGACGGAGATGGGCGAGGGTGTCGCCGAGAAGAAGGTAGCTGAAATCGTCGGCGGCCAGCGGCGCGGGGACCGGGTGGTGAGCCAGCAAAGCGAGGCGCAGCAGGATGGGGAGCGCAAACAGCAGTGACATGCAGACCGCGGTGCGGGGGGCGAGCGAGCGGGAGAAGCGCAGGACCGGCGCGCGCAGGAGAAACGCCGCTGTCAGCATGGCGGCGAGACCCAGAAAAATGAAATCGTCGGCCGCGAATCCCAGCGGATTGGTATCGGGCAACAGAAATCGCAGGAATTGCGGCGGAATCATGTCTGACGGTCTTCTGCAGATGTCTCTTACGATTACCACGGCGGTGATATGTCCGGAAAGGCCGTGCGGATCGCCACGCTTTACAGGCCGTGAAGCGATTGACGCGCATTCACACCGCATCGGGCGGGCAGACAGTGAACTGAGCTCGCTTTTGGCGCGTTAATTGCTTATTACAAAAGCGGGAGGAAACAAAAATGTTGCACTGGTCCCTGGTATTTCTGGTGATCGCTCTTATTGCCGGCCTGTTGGGTTTCTTCGGCATCGCGGGCGCTGCGGCGGGTATGGCAAAAATTCTGTTCTTCGTTTTTCTGGTGTTGTGGCTGATCGGCTTTCTTACCAGCCGCAGATCGGTTTAACGCCAAATCGCCTGTGCTTTGAAGCCGCTCACGCAGATGCGTGAGCGGCTATTTTTCGTTTCGGAGGATAATGTAGGGAACATGTCCGCCGCCTCTCCGCAGGGAACTCCGGTTTGTCCCGAGTGCAATGGCACCGGATGGAAGATTGTGGAGCGCGAGGAAGTTTCCGGGGCCGTACGCTGCGGGTGCGTTGCGATCGAACGAGCGGAACGGCTGGACTCAAACGCCAGTATTCCTCCTCTCTACGAAAACGCTTCGTTCGAGAATTTCGACCTCTCGCGCGACAGCCCTGTCAGATACCGGGAGCTGTCGGAAGTGTTCATGGCCGTCCGGGCCTACGCGCGGGATTTTCCGACTGGAAAGAAACTGGGCCTGCTTTTGATGGGCGATCCGGGAACCGGTAAGACTCACCTGGCAGTGGCGGCTTTCCGCGTAATCATGGCGAAAGGCGTGGAAGGTCAGTTCTTCGATTACCAGAACCTGCTCGACCGCATAAAGTCCGGCTACGATTCAGCCGCGAATTTCAGCGACAAAGAAGCGTACCGGGCCGCGCTGGATAAAGACATCATTCTGCTCGACGATCTGGGGGCGCACCGCGTCACCGACTGGGTGAACGACACCGTTACCTCCATCATCACTTCCCGCTGCAACCAGCGTAAGCCGCTGATTGCCACCACAAACCTGGTCGATCCTGAGATGGGATATGCGCGTTACGAAACCGGCGACACCGGAATTACGCGGTATCACACGACGCTCGAAGACCGGGTGGGCCCGAGAGCGCGTTCGCGCCTGTTTGAAATGTGCAAGGTGATCAGAATGCCTTTGGTGGAAGATTTCCGCACTCTCAGGAAAGCGGTGAGATGATTCGGGCGGCGGTTCTCTGCCTTGCCCTCAGCGTCGTATCGCCTGCGTGGATCGAGTCCGTTGAATTCCAGTGGAACGCTTACCCTAAACCGCTTTGGGAACGGGAACTGGTCTGGCTGAAGAACATCGGGATCACCCACGTCAGCCTGCCGCCGGCCACGGATGTGGCGGAACTGACGGACGTGATCCGAATCGTGCGGCGTCTTGATCTGGAAGCGGACCTTGAAGGACCCGTACCCACCGCACTCGAATCGTGGACCAAAGCGCATGGCGGCCCGTTGACTGGTCCACTGCCGGGTTCGCCGGTACGCGTCTCCGCCATGGAGCCAGGCGCTTTCATCAGGACGAGAGAACTGCGGGCGAAGGGAAGCGCGGCGATGGTCTGGACCGAGGTGGAAGACACGGTTGGTCCGTCGGGCTACAAGCCCGGCGCGGTCAACTTCGCGGGAGAAGAGAAACCGGGGACAGTAGCGCTCAGGCGCAGCGCGCAAGTGACGGCGTATTGGAATAAAAGTCTGGCATCGCCCGGCGCGGCGCCCGGCGTGACAAAACAGGAAAGCGCCGCGGCGCCCCGTCCCGAAATCAGGCAACTGATGGCGGATCACGGGGCGTCGGTGGTTTCGGTGGTGAACAAGTCCGCGAAGACATGGACAGGCGATCTGCGTGTTTTTTATCCCCCGGCGAAACACATGATGAACATCACGGGAGTTACGGTACCTGCGCGCGATGCGCTCTGGCTGCCGGTGCATGTGCCGCTGACGGCCGGCCCGCTCTGCAGGAACTGCAGCGCTTTCGCCAATGGCGATCACGTAGTTTACGCGACTGCGGAATTAACTGCCATGGAATACGAAAACGGAATCCTGGCCATGGAGTTTGCGGCGCCCGTGGCCGGCGAAGCGATTCTGCAACTTTCGCAGGAGCCTTCGGGTCCACTGGTGGCCGGCGGCAGACCGTCTCAGTTTGACTGGGACCGCCGATCGCAGAGGGCGCGCCTGAAGATTCCGGCCGGCGCCGGACCCGGCAACCATGTGCGCATAGGGCTGGCCATTCAGCCACCGGATGCAACGGCGTTTTTCGAAAGCGCGCGCGTGCTCATGATCGGCGAAACGAATTCTTTGCCGGCGGAATTTTCATCGGACGCCATTGCGCAAAGATCCCGGATCAGGATTGCGCCGGCTTTTCCCGCAGAGCAGGAGCCGGGGAAAGAATCGCCGGGACTGACTTATAAAGTAACGGTGCCGGATACGGTTGTCCACGGCGACCATGCGGCGTTGGCGATCGAGGCCGATGGCATGCAGCTGAGCCACGCGCGTCCGCAGTTGCTGCGTCCGGTGGGGGTGAAGTTTCCCGATGCGATCGACGTACATCTGGCCGCGGACGCGGCGCTGCCGCTGTTTCCGGCAACCGTCAGCGTGAATCAAAAGGCCGGCCGGGAGATCACGATGACGCTGCGGAATAACGCGCCCGAGATCCGGAGTTTCGTGGCGGAGCCCAGAGCCGAAGGGCTTGAGTTTTCGCCGGCAGGAATTGAAATAACGGTGGGAGCGTCGGCGGCACGCGAGCTTTCGTTTCGAGTCTTCGCGGATCGGGCCGCGCCGGGGATTCACGCGGGAGCAGTGACGATTTCAGGGGCCGTGCGCTGGGAGGAACCGGTGCAATTCGCGGTCATCCCGCAGGCGGGCGCGGTGGCTTATGGAACGTCGGGCTTCTGGTTTATAGAAAGCGCGAAGACTCGCGCTTCGTTCATGGCGGGGCACTGGCTGGAATACGTCAACAAAGAAAACGGGCAGAACCTGCTGGCGAGTGGCGGACAGGCGTTCACGCCGGGCACGATCATAACGCGCGGCGATGCGCTGGTCTTCGAGGGGAATAAAAGCATCCGCCTCGAAGACCTGGCAGTTTTGGCGGTCAAGCCAAAAAAGTAGCGGCTAAAGGACTTCTTCGGACCAGTTTTCGAGGACGTCTTTCACTTTGCCGGTGAACTGATCGCCGAGGGCTCCATCGATCAGCCGATGATCGAACGAGAGGGCCAGATAGCATTGCGAGCGAATCGCGATGGCATCGTCGATTACGACCGGCACCTTCTCGACTGTGCCCACTCCGAGAATCGCAACCTGCGGCTGGTTGATCACGGGCGTTGCGAAAACGCTGCCGAAGCTGCCGAAGTTGGTAATGGAGAACGTACCGCCCTGAATTTCGTCGGGTTTCAACTGGCGGGCGCGGGCGCGGGACGCGAGGTCCACAATGGAACGCTGCAGGCCGAGGACGTTCTTCTCGTCCGCATTGCGGATCACCGGAACGATGAGTCCGTTTTCAAGAGCGACGGCAATACCGAGATTGATCTCGTTGTGATAGATGACATTGGTTCCGTCGATGGAAGCGTTCACGATCGGATAAGTGCGAAGGGCTTCGGCCGTGGCGCGCGCAACGAACGGCAGGAAGGTAAGCGACATCCCGTACTGAGCGGCGAACCGCTCCTTGTTCTTCGCCCGCATCTTTGCAACGCGGGTCATATCGACGCGATGCACGGTGGTGACATGCGCGGAGACGCGCTTCGACATCACCATGTGTTCGGCGATCTTCATCCGCATATTGCTCATCGGCTCGACGCGGGATTTCGCGACAGGCTGAGCCTGACCCACCGGAACGGCAGGAGCTTGAGTGGAAGCAGACGGAGCCTGAACCCGGGGGGCGGCGGCCGGCGGCTTTGTGAACGCGTCGAGATCTTCTTTGGTGATGCGGCCGCCGGCCCCGGTACCGGTGACGCTCGCGAGGTCGATGTTGTTTTCGCGCGCTATCCGGCGCACGAGCGGCGAAAGCGGGCCGGAGGGTTCGGCTGCCGCAGGAGCGGCGGGCGCAGCAGTAACG
>JALYHT010000098.1 GCA_030776225.1 Acidobacteriota bacterium
CGTGCATGCTGACCAAATGGGCCAAAACTCTGCGCGAGCGGACCTATAGATACGTGGTCTGCTCGGGCGGAGGCCCGGGCATCATGGAAGCCGCCAATCGCGGCGCAGCCGACGCCAATGGTAAAACCATCGGATTGAATATCGGGTTGCCGTTCGAGCAGTTTCCCAACCCTTACATCACGAGCGAACTCAACTTTGAGTTCCATTACTTCTTCATGCGGAAGTTCTGGTTCGCTTATCTGTCGAAGGCTCTGGTGGTTTTTCCCGGCGGCTTCGGCACCATGGACGAACTTTTCGAAATTCTGACACTTGTGCAGACCAAAAAACTGGCCAAGAAGATCACGATTATTCTGTATGGCGCCAGCTTCTGGAAAGAGGTCGTCAACTTCGATGCGCTGGTGAAATACGGCACCATCTCGGAAGAAGACCTCGGTCTCTTCCACTTCGCGGACACCCCCGAAGCGGCCATGGCGATCCTTCAGAAGGCGCTGTTGGAGCAACCCGCCGCGCCCGAAGGCGAAATCCCCGCCATCTCGCAAAGCGTGAAACCCGACGAGCCGGTGAAGAAAGAAAACCTCCCTTAACCTAAATGACTGAGCCGCGCAAGGTACTGACGCCCGCTGAAATGAATGCTGTGGATCGGGCCACCATCGAAGCGGGCATTCCCGGCATTGTCCTCATGGAAACGGCCGCGTCGCGGGTTGTCGAGTACATCGTGCGGAACTTCTCGCCCGTCGGCGAGCAGCGCATTTTGGTTTTCTGTGGCAAAGGCAATAACGGCGGCGACGGCCTCGCTGTCGCGCGCCAGTTACACATCCGCTTCGATCCCCGGCATCTCTGGGTCGTGCTTGCATTCGCGCCGGAAGAGTTGACCGGCGAAGCGGCGCTGAATCTGGCCATGCTGAGGGCGTGCGGAGTACAGGAATACAGAGATTCCGGTCCCGAGATGCGAGCCGCGACCTTAGTCGTGGACGCGATTCTGGGAACGGGTCTGAAGGGGCAGGCACAGGGTCCGGCTCTCGATGCCATCCGCGAAATAAACTATTCTTTCCCTTTCGCGAAGAAAGTGGCGGTGGATATTCCTTCCGGGCTGTCCGGCGAGAGCGGCGTGCCGCCAGGCGAATTCGTGAAGGCGGATGCCACCGTGACCTTCACGGCGCCAAAGGTGTGCCACGCGATGAGCCCGGCATGCAGTCTGATGGGCGAGATCGTGACCGCGCCTATCGGGTCGCCCCGCTCTCTTTTTGAAAACGACCCCAAAATACAACTGGCGCTGGTGACGCCCGAGAGTATCGCCGCATGTTTCACGCCGCGGCCCAGGGATTCAAATAAAGGCAGATTTGGACACGTGCTCGTGGTCGCGGGTTCGCGGATGAAACCCGGCGCCGCGGCCATGGCCGGGCTGGCTGCGTTGCGTGCAGGAGCCGGTCTCGCGACGGTCGCAGCTTCCGCATCGGCGCTGGCCGCCATCAGCGCGCACACCCCGGAGATTATGACCGAGGCGCTGCCGGAAACCGCATCGGGCGAAATGGCGCGGTCCGCATTCGGCGCCATCCTGAAACTTGCATCCCAACGATCACTCATCGCCATCGGACCGGGCATAGGGACAGACGACGAAACGCGCGATGTGGTCCGGCGGCTTTTTGAAGAAGCCCCCGAAGCGATGGTCGTGGACGCGGATGCCCTGAATTGTCTCGCCGGGGCGGAATGGACCGGAAAAAACGCTCTCCGCGTATTGACCCCGCATCCCGGCGAAATGAGCCGGCTGACGGGCCGGGGCATACCGGAGGTACAGGCCGACAGGATCGCCGCCGCCCGCTCTTTCGCGGTGGAGCGCAACGTGGTGGTTGTGCTGAAAGGCGAGCGTACGCTGATCGGCTTCCCGGACGGACGCGTCTGGATCAACCCGACCGGCTCGCCTTCGATGGCCACCGGCGGCACAGGCGACATCCTGACAGGGATGCTCAGCGGACTGCTCGGCCAATTTCCGGAGGAGCCCCATCGCGCCATCGCCGCCGCCGTATACCTGCACTCGCTGGCCGGCGAAATCGCTGCAAAGCACCTGACCGAGCAGACAGTCATCGCGACCGACCTGCTTCAGTTTCTTCCCGAGGGGATTCGTGAAATCACGAACATTCCATACCGCCTCTGAGGAAGAGACGATCGCCCTTGGCCGGCGTCTGGGCGCGGAATTCGAGCCGGGGGTCGTCCTGCTCATCGGAAATCTCGGGGCCGGTAAAACCACGCTCGCAAAAGGAATCGCCGAGGGGCATAACCGCACGCCAGTCGATCAGGTTTCGAGCCCCACTTTCACGTTGATTCATCAGTATGGCGACGATACTGGCAGGCAGGTTCACCACATCGACCTGTACCGGCTCGACGAACTTCGCGAGGTTGAGACTCTCGGGCTGCAGGATCTGTTCGCGGGCCATTCGCTCGTCCTCCTCGAATGGGCTGAGCGCTTCCCTTCCCTGCTGCCCGTCGAACGTATTGAAATCCGGCTGCGGACGATGGAAGACGAAACCCGCGAAATCCAGGTCGCCTGGGTGGGACAGGCTCGTGTGGGTTAGCACCGATAGGTTAGGATCGGGCATGGCCGCTAAAAAATCCGGACACCCGCCACTCGAGCATCCAGCGCTCGACCAGCTGGCGGCCACGCCCGACATCGTGCGCGCCTTGCTGAGCGGAGTCAGTGACGCGCAAACTCTCTGGAAACCCGCTCCGGAACGGTATTCGATTGCCGAGTTGCTGGAACATCTCTCCCACGTCGAAGGGCACTGCTTTCGGCTTCGTTTCGACAAAACACTGGCATCCGATAACCCGGAACTTGAGCCCTATGACCAGAATGCGTTCTACGCCGCGGGGATCTACTCCGGCCGGGACGCCGAGGAGTCCCTGGCCCACTGGGAAGAGCAGCGGGAAGACAACCTCGAATTCCTCCGCGGACTCGAAGCCAACCTGTTGTTAAGAAATGCCCATCACGCCATATTGGGTTCGTTTAGTCTGACGAACCTGTTGAACCAGTGGGCGCTCCACGATCTGGGTCATATCCGGCAATTGGCCGAACTGGTCCGGGCCCAGGTTTACTTCCCCCACGTGGGGCCTTTTCAGGCGGATTACATTCTGAAACCGTAGCCGCAATGCCGCCCATCGCACTGACCATCGCCGGTTCCGACCCCAGCGGAGGCGCCGGTATCCAGGCGGATCTCAAGACGTTTCACCAGCTCGACGTATTCGGCGCCGCCGCCATCACGCTGATCACCGTGCAGAATACGACCCGGCTTTCCCGCGTTGAGCTACTGGACGCGGGCCTGGTTGCCGAACAGATTGACGCCGTGCTCGAAGACCTCCCGCCCGCTGCAGCCAAAACCGGGGCGCTGGGGAACGCATCCATTATTGAGGCCATCTCGCGCCGCGCCCTTCGATGCCCTCTGGTCATCGACCCGGTGGCCATCGGCAAACACGGCGCCCCACTCCTCGGTTCGGACGCCTGGCAGGCTTTGACTCAACTCCTGATTCCAAAGGCGGCGCTCGTCACCCCCAATCTGGACGAAGCCGCTGTTCTATCCGGACTCCCGGTGAACAATCCGGATGAGATGAAGACCGCCGCTCTTCACATCGCAAGACTGGGATGCGCTTCCATTCTGATCAAGGGCGGACACCTCAAGGGCAATGCCCTGGACCTGCTGCTGCATGAGGGCCGCTTTACGGAATTTTGCTCCGCGCGCGTTTTAACCCGCCATACGCACGGCACTGGCTGCACGTATTCCGCCGCGATCACCGCGTTTCTCGCCCGCGGCTTTCCCATGGTTGACGCGGTTGGCCAGGCCAAACGGTTTATCGAGCAGGCTATCCGTTCCAATCCCGGAATAGGCGGCGGATCCGGCCCGGTAAACCACTGGGCCAGTTCCGGTTCGCTATAATCTGTTTTCCCCGCCCCATGACCAAAGTTCAGAAGCACTTTCGCCTCGAGCGGCCGCTCGATGAATCGCTGATGCAGCAGATTGCCGACGCCCATTCGATCTATGGGATCGAGCGCATCGTGATCTCGCCCTCGCGCGAGGAACTGATGGTGGAATTCGACGCCACCCGGCTGCGGACCATCGAAGTGGAAACCGCGCTGCAACGCGCTGGCATTCCTGTGGAAGCCGTCGTACACCTATAACAATCCGCATCGTGCCACCCCATTACCATCTTTAACAAACCGAACGAAATCCGGGAACTTTCGCGCCCGTCAGAATCAATGGAGATTGATCGCTGATGCAGCCTCGCGACGAGGAACTCTACCGTTTGATGAAGAAGGGCGACCAGGACGCTTTTGCCCTCCTTTACGAAAGGCGTGAACCCGCGCTCTATCGTTTCGCGCTGCACATGTCCGGAAACCCGACCGTCGCCGAAGAGGTTTCAAGCGAGGTTTTCGTCCAGCTTATGGGACCGGCAGCCCGATTCGACGAGACCAGAGGATCGCTTGAGAACTTCCTCTATGGAATCGCGCGCAATCTGCTTCGCGTTGTGCGGCGCCAGGGACCGGTGGCCGAACCCGTCGAAAGGTCCTTCGATCCCGATATTCTCGGCGAGCTGATCGGCAACGAAACGACCGCGGCGCTCCACCGGACGCTGCGGGAATTGCCCGAACGTTATCGGGACGTGATCGTTCTTTGCGATCTGGAAGAGCGGAGTTACGAAGATGCAGCCCGCATTTCAGGAACACCCGTGGGGACCGTGCGTTCGCGGCTGCACCGCGCCCGCGCCCTCCTTGCGGCTAAACTCAAGCGGCTGCAAAAACCTTCGGAGGTGTTTTCAGCATGACTTACAGCGACCGAATGGCCGAACTCAGCGAACATCTGAGCCGGATGCGAATCGCAGCAGCGGCACTGAAATCGCCTCCCGGCAGGCGGGAAGCGCTCATGCTGGAGTTCGCGCGGCAGCACCGCCGTCGGCGAGTTCCTTCATGGGCCTGGACACTGGCGGCCGCGGCAGCTATCGCGATAGCGGTCCTGATCGGCCATGAAGCCGGTCTGCACAGCGCGCGGGTACGCCGGGTCAATCCTCGCAGAGTCGACAGCGGAAGGGCCGTCCTTTACGAAGCCAGCGCGGACGCGAGCGCGCTCTCGACGGACGACTTTGTCGCCATCCCTTACACGCCCCCGCTGGCGCAGGGGGAAATGGTCAGGATGGTCCATGCCGAAATGTACCCCGAGGCGCTGGCCAGCCTGGGAGTGGCGGTCGCTCCGGGGTGGACGGGCCACCTGCCGGTGGACATGGTTGTGGGCGAAGACGGGATGCCTCGCGCCATACGGATCAGCGACAACGGAAAGTGAATTATTCAATAAAAGAGGGCTTATGAAAACGACGATGGCAATTTGTTTGATACCGTTCAGCGCGGCTGTCTTGCTGGCACAGGGTCCGCCTCCGGGCGGAGGCCGTTTCGGCGGACCGCTCGGGCTGGATGGTCCGGCGGGCTTTGCGGGATGGGGCGGCGGTCTGATGGGAGCGGGTCCGGGTTCGAGAGCGATTGTCACCAATGCTCCTTACTCGGCCACCGAGACGATCACCCGTCAGCAGACGCTGGCGGATGGAAATACGATCTCGACGAAGGGCCAGTCGAATGTCTACCGCGACAGCCAGGGACGCATCCGTACGGAGGAGACAATCACGCCGCCGGCATCTTCGGGTAAGGCCGCTTTTACTGTGATCACAATCTTTGACCCGGTGGGGGGCTACGGTTACATGCTCGATTCCTCAACCATGACTGCCTGGCAATCCGCTCTGCCCAAATCGACCAGCGCCACGCCTCCGGCCAGACCGGCAAACTCCAACGTCACGACGACCGACCTCGGTACGTCCACGATCAACAATGAGCAGGCGAAGGGTACCCAGATAGCGGAATCCATCCCTGCCGGGGCGATTGGCAACGCGCAGGCCATTCAGGTGTCCCGGGTGGCGTGGGTTTCGACAGTATTGAGTGTTCCGGTTCAGATCAAAACGATCGATCCGCGGAACGGCGTCAGCGACATGGAGCTCACCAACATCGTACATAGTGAGCCGGGCGCCGCGTTGTTCCTTGTTCCGGCGGGATACACCGTGAAACAGGGCGGCAGCCGGGGTCCGGGAGGTCCCGGTGGCAGCGGACGTCCGGGCCCGCCCCCTCAGTAATCGGTCCGGCCGCGATAGGCTTCGTCGAGCAATTCGACGACGTGCGCGACGCGCTCGCCGCGGCCCCATTTGCGAACCCCGGCCTCGAGCTGCAGCATGCAGCCGGGGTTTGCTGTGGCAATGATGTCTGCCTGGGCGAGCTTCACGTTCTCCATCTTCTTTCCGAGGATCTTCATGGAGAGATCGGTATGGAGAACGTTATAGATCCCGGCGCTCCCGCAGCAGATGTCGGCAAGAGGCATTTCCCGAAACGTGATTCCAGGGATGGCGCGCAGCAGCTGGCGAGGCGCGTTGCGGATCTTTTGCCCATGCGCGAGGTGGCAGGAATCCTGGTAAGTCACCGTGGCTTCCACTGGATACATCTCCCGATTCAGATCGATCGAGGCCAGGAACTCCGTGACGTCTTTCACCAGCGATTTGAAGCGGCGGGCTTTTTCGAGATACGCCGGCTCGTGTTCGAAAAGCTCGTCGTACTCTTTCAGGGTGGAGCCGCAGCCCGCGGCATTGGTGATGATGGCGTCGAAATTCCCGCCAGCCTCATCCGCGAACACAGCGTCAATGTTCCGCCGCGCCAGAATTCGGGCCTGATCACGGATACCCGCATGAACGTGCAGCGCGCCGCAACACGTCTGCGCGGCGGGGATGACAACTTCGCAGCCATTTTTCCGCAGCACTCGAACCGTGGCCTCGTTCAGTCGCGCGAAAGAAATATTGGCGATACAGCCGGCCATCATCGCCACTCGATATTTGCGCTCGCCTTCGGCCGGGAAGACGCGGCCGATCTGACGGAAGAAAAAGGGAACCTCGGCCGCGGGCGCCAGTGCTTCCCGCGCGCCGAGACTGCCGAACAACTGCAGGACCCCTGACGCGCGCAGTAATTTTTGCAGCCCGCTGACCTGGTAGATGTAAAGCACCGCGCCCGCTGTGGTCAGGAGCGTCGGGGAAGGCAGCAGTTTGCGGAAGACGAAGTTGCGCAGCGCGCGCGTGAGCCAGGGACGGCGTGTATTGGCTTCGATGTCCGCCCGCGCCGCTTCCACGAGGCGCCCGTACTGCACGCCTGAAGGGCAGGCGCTTTCACATCCGCGGCACGCGAGGCAAAGATCGATATGCTCGCGATAGATGTCTCCGATCGGCTGGCCTTCGGAAACCTGCACCATCTGGTAAATCCGCCCGCGCGGCGAATCCATCTCAACGCCGAGCTCGCGGTACGTGGGGCAGGCGTTGAGGCAGAGACCGCAATGTACGCAGCGGTCGAGATCTTCCTGCCGCGGCTTATCGGCGGAACTTTCAGAGCTGACCGAATAGACGTCCACGATTGAGCAGATTCCCGGGGTCGAACATTTTCTTTATCTCTTTCATGATCGCAAGGTCGCGGCCAGGTTCTGGCCAGAGAGCCAGGTCCGAACGCAGCGATTCGGAAGAAAACTCGATGACGGCTTTCCAGCCGCGCCTGACTGCCTCAGCCATACAGCGAGCCGCGCTCTCCGGCCGGGTGAACCAGCCGCGCACAATTCCGGATGCCGCATGGGCGTGTCCCGGGCCTTCGATTATTTGAAGAGCATCGCCACACTCCGAAAGCGTTGTGGAGATACGGACGACCGCCGCCGTATCGTGGAACTTTTCGAGAAACCGCGGCGTGGAGGCGTGAAGATTGTCCCAGAATCGCTGCTCATCCTCAATCGAAAGCGCGCGTGATGGCCCGAACGCCGAGGCTTCGCGCAGCGAACGCTCGACTGCGCTCTGGTTCCCGGCAAACATGACGGCAAGAACGAACCCCTTCATTCCGACCTGGGCCGAGAAAACCGGATTGAGCAGGTCGACCGCTACGGGATTCAGCACGCCGCGGATTGCAGCGCTGCGGGCTTCGAGCGCGCTCTTCAGATCGTCAAACGCAAAGAGGAGCGTGCGCGCCAGAGCCGGCCGGGGGGTGAGTTTGAAATTTACCGAAACAATCGCAGCGAGCGTGCCAAACGAACCGATCATGAGC
>JALYHT010000099.1 GCA_030776225.1 Acidobacteriota bacterium
AGCATGCTCACCACGAGATAGTCGACTCTGGGATCGAGAACGGTCCTGGCGACTGGTTTCTGCTCGAGCAGGATTTTTCCGTTTTTTTCTTTCACCAGAGAGACAAACGAGGGCTGTACGTGAACCCCGTGGTTGGCGAAAATGGTCCACGCGCCCGTCATTTCGAGTGGCGTGGCGTCATAAGATCCGATGGCCATGGCAGGTGTGGCTTTCACGTCCTCACTGATACCGGCGCGGTGCGCAAGGTTGACGACCGTACTGTAGCCGACCATCTCGGCAACTTTGATGGTGGCGACGTTCAGAGATTTCGCCAAAGCTTTGCGCAGCGTGACCGGCCCGTAGAAAGCGTGTTCAAAATTGCCGGGCGAATACTCCTGGCCGTCGAATTCAAACGTGGTCGGTTCATCGACCACGATAGATGCCGGAGTCAGCGTGCGGGTGCCTCCGGCCACGGCGGTATTCATCGCGGCGGCATAAACAAAAGGCTTGAAGATGGAGCCAGGCGGGCGTTCCGAGAGCACGCGATTCAACTGGCTGGCGCCATAGTTGCGTCCGCCTACCAGGGCTTTGATTTCTCCGGTGTGGGGGTCAAGCGCGATCAATGCGCATTGCGGTTCCACGAAAGGCGCGTTTTTGAAACGCTTCTGTTTCCGAACCAGTTCATCCACCTGCTTCATCCCGATGGCGACGGCTTCATTGGCGGCCTTCTGCAGATCGAGATCGAGCGAAGTGTAGATTTTGTCGGAGTGAATGTGGAAGTCGGTGCCGGGGAAGCGCTTTTCCAGATCGTCGTTCAGCAGATCGACGAAATAGGGGGCATCGCTCGATTCCGAAGGTCCGGTGACCAGGGTGAGAGGCGCTTCAACGGCCAAAGCGTAGTCACGATCCCCTATGAAGCCGTTCTGCCGCATTAACGCCAGGATTGCGTTGCGCCTGTCGCGCACGCGGTCTCCGTGGCGGTACGGATTGTAATAGCTCGCGCCACGCACGATCGCCGCGAGAGAGGCGGCTTCGGGCAGAGTAAGCGAACGGATGTCTTTGCCGAAATAAACCTGCGAGGCTTCACCGAAGCCGCGGATCGTAAAGCTGCCGCGATAGCCCAGATCGACCTGGTTGCAGTACATCTCGAAGATTTGCTCTTTCGTGAGCTTCTGTTCGAGCTGCATCGTGATCATCATCTCGGCGAGCTTGCGGCGCCAGTTGCGGGCCGGCGTCAGGAACATATCGCGCGCAAGCTGCATGGAAAGCGTGGAAGCGCCCTGCGCGCTGCGGCCGCGCTTCAGATCCACCCAGGCGGACCGGATTATGCCGACCGGATCGAACCCGGAGTGCTGGAAGAAGCGTTTGTCTTCGGCGGAAAGAATCGCGTTGCGCAGGACCCCGGGAATGTCTTCGTATTTGACGACCCGCTGTTTTTCACGATTGCGGTCGGAAAGGTTGGTGATGAGCTGCGGCTCAAGCTCATACAGGGGGCGGCTCGTGTTGTCGGCCAGAGAGACGATACGGTTAATTTTGCCGCCGGCGAATTTGACTGTGGCGGGCTCCTGATCGAAGTAGGAATCGGCCCCGGGGAAGATGTCGATGGAGTCCGCTTTGACCGTATAGGAGCCAATGGGGTTGTTGCGGTTCTCATTATAGCCGGCATGCCGGAGCATGGTGGCGATGTCCGAAGGCGTGGTGCGGTCGTTAACGGCGATGGAGCCCGGAGCGGCAAAGATCCGGGCCGTGGCGCTGTAAGGGCCGCCCCGCAGCCGCTCATCGATCATCTTCGAATAGACACCGTAAAAGTGAATGAATACACCCGTGCCTGCCACGAGGAAGCACGCCATGGCAATCAGAAGCGTCCTGCCGGCGGGGTGGAGGAAGAAGCGCACCAGCCCCGCGTTTTGCGGGACCCGGACCTTGCGGCTGGACAACTTTCTTTTCGGCTGCCGCCTTTCAGCGGGCCTGTCTTCAGCGACCTTCATGAGTACTTGATTTAAGGATAGCGGGAAACCGCACGCGCGCGGCGCCGCTATCAGACTCGGCGATCCGACTCACCCCATTCAAACGCCATGAATGCCACTGCCGCGCGATCTGCTGGAACTGGCGAGGATTTCGTCGGCCACCGCCCTGGGATTGTCCAGATTGGCAATCGCCATCGCTCCGTTTTCGCCGGCGCTCTCCAGCATGAGATCGCCCACCCCGAGCATGCGCTGGCCGAGAGTCTGACGCACAGTGACGTCCTGAATCCTGGCCATGTCCATAGTGCGGCGCGTACGGGAAAGGAACCCGGTTTCAAGCGTCAGGTGATCGTCGTGAAAACGCATGACGACCATACGGCGGCTCAGGTGCATCCGGATGGCGGGAATCAAACAGATCAGTAAAATCGCGGGAACCCAGACTGGCCGGTCCTGTTCGTATCTGAAATAAGCCCAGATGCCCGCGAGAACCATGACGACGGCCAGGGCATAGGCGGCCCACACGGTTTTCATGCTGGGGTGGATCGTTCGATCTTCCATTTAAATAAATTTAAACCGCCACTGGCGCAGGGCTCGCGGCGTCATCGTCAGCCGGCCAGACGAGTGAAGGTTCGGCCCCGATTGTTCCTGTCAACGATTCAAGGTACGCATCGCTCCGGAGACAGCTTAAATGTTCGCTGGATTCGGAGTAGCGCGCGTGGAGCGCGATGTCATGCGCCTGCTGGGCGCGCAGCCGCTCGCGGTACCAATCGCCGGCGAGCAGGGACTCGCGCGTAAACATGGTCCGTATGCAGGGCTCTGCTATTCCTTTGCCTTCATACTGGCCGAACGCCATGATGTGCAGGAGCGCCCTGAGCGGCGGGCATGCGATCTCAATGCCGCCATCCTCGAAGTAATCGCGCGCGACGGCCCGCTGTGCTTCCACAATCGCGTTCACGCCGGCCGCGAAATCGGCCAGATCCTGCTTTTCCGGACGCAGCGTATTTTCCGGAAATACGGCGCCCGGCATTTCGAAGATGCGCCCCAGAAAGCGATCGACGAAAGAGGCGGTGATTCGATAGCCGAGGCGGCTCGCAAGAACGCGGCGGCCTTCGAAATCGAAATCGTCAACCCTTTCGAGAAAGCCGTTCTCGATAAGAAAACGCGGGTCGCGTTCAGATACACGCATGCGACACCAGAGTTCCGGAACCAGAATGCTGCTGTCGTGATCCACCCGGTAATGCGGGCCGATATACCCGGAAGCCGTCGTGAAGCCCCAGTCGCCGGTGAGAATGGCGGAAACGAGCGCGCTGTTCAAATCGATGATGGGAAGCAGCGCATTGAAAGGACTTTTGGTGAGGGCGCCCTCCGTGCCAAAGCCGGTCATAGCCGGCGATTTGCCGGTAAGACTGCAAATTAAATCCATGAACAGCTCAGGCAGTTCCTGATAATGGATTGGGTTGTACACGGCAAGGGGCGGGATCCCGGCCTGGTGGTCCGCCGGATTGTTCCGGCGACCGGCGAGAACCGCGTTGACCGGAAAATACACAGGCGCGTCCGCCGGTATCTCGCGGGCGAGACGGGTGCCAATCTCTGCAAGATAAGTGTTGCGGGGGTCGGTCAGGTCCTGCCGCTTTTGCAGATAGCGCGGGTTCTTCGACGGGCTCCCATCGACAATGCGGGGGTGCGCCGAGGAAACCACGAATCCGGGACCTCCCGGCGACCCCAGGAAGCCCGTGAGCAGACTTTTCATCGGCTGCGTGTATTTATCGAATTCAACAACATCGTCTACAATGGCGTGCACATCCGGGGGTGTGAGGGGTTCGAAGTTTGAGATGAAAATATCGCTCGAAGCGATATCGGCCTCCGCGTCTTTATCGAAGCCCCGGTAGATGGCATCGTCCGGGCGCTGGAATAGAAACGTTTCACAATTCGCGACAAGCTTCACGCTGGAATTCGGGTATTCGGGGTCGAGGTTACTCAGACTTGCGCTGGGTAAGACGACCGAAGCGGTAATGTCGTCTTCAAACTGGACCTTGTCGGCGGGATTGAAATCCGGACGAAGTTTGAAGATGCGCCACGAGCCATCCGGATCGTAGCCCATGCGCAGATAGTTGCCGAGCAGCTTCCGATCCCGAAACTTCAGCTCATTGCCCGGCAGCCCGTTGATGTGGTCGACGCTGAAGTATTTGCCCCAGTCGCCGCCCCATTCCGGCTGGTAATAACGCTTCACCGTAATCAGAAGCTGGCGGACAGTCTGCGGGATCGTGGCCAGCCAATCGTTGTAGTCGTCTGTGTATTCGGGCGACGGCGTCATCAGCTTGATGACCGAGCCGAGTGAGCGTTGCGCGCTCAGGATCGAACGTCGCGTTCGGTCGCCTGGGGCGGCGCCTTTGTAAATACCGGAGAAATCTTTGGCCAGAATGGCCGCCACCTGTTCCATATCCCGTTGAAAATCCGTGACGAACACGGGTCCTTCGAGAACGATGCTGGCGAGGGATTTGGATATTTCGGACTTGCCGCCGCCCGAGACGGTACACGGCTTGTGGCACAAAACGCCGTCGGCGCGTGAAGCGACCAGCCGCCAGGCGGTACCGTGGATCTGCTTTTCAAGGCGGATCTTGGTGCCCCACGGAAGCACGTACACATCGTTGGCGCGCAATGTGAGCTTGTGCTCGCCGCCTCCCGCCAGAGGCCATGTGACGGCGGAGTCGAGCACGCTGAAGTCGGCATTCCCGGGTACATAGAAAATCGTGGGGTACCGGCGGTCAACGGCGTAACGCCCGGCCCGGATTTCAACGCGCTCGCCCAGCCAGTTCATCGCCCGTTCGAACTCCACCGGTTTTGTGAGAACCGTGCGCCCGGCATGGAATTGCTGCCCCAGCACATAAGCGGGAAAAGCGAGCGCGCCGCCGGCATGCTCTTCTTCGCACATGCCGAACAGATTTGCGGAGTAACTTATCTGAGTCTTCACTTCTTTCTTGCAGTAACCGTAATAGTTGTCCGCGAGAATCGTAACCATCACGCCGCGATGGTCCCGCGCCGCCAGCTTGAAGGCTCTGCCTTCGTTGTAAACTTCGTCCGGATCTTTCCAGCACATGCCTTCGCGCCGCTGGCGTTCAGTGGCGTCGTCATAGTGAGGAAGGCCGGCTTCTTTTTTGAGAACTCCAGTGAGATGCGGCGCGAGAATGTCGCAGCCCGTGTGACCGGTCCAGTGCGCGATATCCAGCGCGGCATCGTTTTCAGGCAGCGCAGGGTCGCCGCCATTCCCAAAGATCCGTTCCACGAAATCCAGATTGCTGACGAGACTGCCAGGCGCGAAAAACCTGATTTCCGTCGAGCGGGCCGGAGAGCTTGCGGTTGCCGGAAAGACCAGTGGTCGTAACAGCAGCGAAACGAAAAGACGCAGCTTCTGTGTCTGTCCCGCAGTGAACGGCAACTCCAAAACGTCCGAAGGCGGCGTCAGAGCGCGTGAGAGAAACGCCGCGAATGCCGCTTTCGGCACGGCGATTTTGTCGGCGGGAACAGGCAGCCCGCCTTCGGCGATATGGAAGATCCCTTTCGTGGTCCGGCGATCGCTGCGCGGATTGTGCAGGATGCCCTGCCTGATTCGGTACGACTTCAGATAGGGCGAGGTCTGCGTGTCCGTGTCGGGCGGTAGTGACATCGCGTTCGCCAGCCCCGGACGATCCAGCACGAGGGTGTCGGCGGGAAGCCGCGGGGTATCCCCGGCGCCGTTCAGGTACGCGTCTTTCAGGTATAAATCGAGAAAGTCCTGTATGCGCCGGTCGACGGGGGCAAGATCCCGACGCGGCGGCGTAAGGAAGGGCGCGAGTTTTTGCTTTATATAACCTGTGAGATCCGAGTCGCGAGTGGGTTCCATGAAATCTCCGAAAATTGATGCGCCGCGCGGCAGAGGAACATGCTTCTGTTCATCCGTGACGGACAGGGTTCGCGGAGAATACTTTCGGCGCGGCTACTGATTGAAGATTAGCGCGGCGGTACGATGCCGCGTTAAAGGGCTACAGTTTCAGGTCCTTGAGGTATTCGCGAAAGGGCCCGCCAAGATCGTGCCTTTTTAGAGCAAACTCAACGGTGGCTTTCAGGAATCCAAGCTTGTCACCCGCATCGTAGCGCTTGCCTTCGAACCTGTAGGCGTAAATGGGCCGTTTTCGGAGCAGCAGCCGCAGGGAATCCGTGAGCTGAATTTCCCCGCCCGAACCGGGCTCCACGTTCGAGATCGATTCAAAGATATCGGGCGTAAGGATATAGCGGCCCACGATGGCCAGATTCGACGGCGCTTCGCTGGGCTTCGGTTTCTCGACGAGGTCGCGGATGCGAAAGACCTTATCCTTGCTGCCGTTGTGGGAAACCGGCTCCGCGTCCACGCAGCCGTAAGACGAGATCGCTTCCATCGGCACCTCCATCACGGCCAGCACGGGAGCCGAAAAGAATTCGTAGATGTCGAGTAATTGCCGGATCGCGGGCGTTTCGGCATCAACCACGTCGTCCGCTAATACCACGGCGAAGGGTTCCGGGCCTACCAGTTCCTGCGCCCGCAGCACGGCGTGGCCCAGGCCCAATTGCTCTTTCTGCCGAATGTAGGAAACGTCGATCAAGTCGGAAACCTGCCGGACGATCTTCAGCAAATCTTTCTTATTACGGGATTCAAGCAGGCTTTCGAGCTCGAAGCTTACGTCAAAGTGATCTTCAATGGCCGACTTCCCTCGTCCGGTCACCATGATGATGTTCCGGATTCCCGAATGCAGAGCTTCCTCTACTCCGTATTGAATAATGGGCTTGTCTACAAGCGGCAACATCTCCTTTGGTTGCGCCTTGGTGGCTGGCAAAAATCGGGTCCCGAGTCCGGCGGCCGGGAAGACTGCTTTGCGAACTTTCGCTGCTGGCATTGTTATTTATCTTGCGGGGGCCACGCAAAATCCGCAACTGTTACTGTGCGGCGGCGAACGGAAAGAATGCGCAGGGAGAGCGAATCCCGGTCTGTGCGATATAGGGTGTCACGCTTTTGCAGCCGTATGGTACTTTTGAAGATTCCAGACATATGGCATACGTAATTGCTGAACCCTGCATAGGGACCAAAGACTCCGCGTGCGTGGACGCCTGCCCCGTGGATTGTATTCACCCGAAGAAGGAAGACGGCCGCTTCGCGGACGCCGAAATGCTGTATATCGATCCCGTGGAGTGCATCGATTGCGGGGCCTGCGTGCCCGTGTGTCCAGTCTCGGCAATCTTTGCGCTTGACGATCTGCCGGAAAAGTGGACTGAATTCACGAAGAAAAACGCGGATTATTTCGGCCGCTGATTCAGGGCCGCAGGCGCATCAGCGGGTCCCCGATGACGACATTCATCCAGCTGAGCCCGGGAATTCCCAGATAGAAACTTTCCGCCAGCGTGCGACCGGAATAATACGCCGGAAGCACGAAGTCCGGACGGGGGCAGAACGTGAGGTAAGGCTCGAAAACCTGACCTGACGCCCCGCTTGCGCCCTCGCGGATAAAATCGGCCGTCATAGACTGCGGCGTGTCCGCGAACCAGGAACTCTTATCGGCCCACGTGCCGATCCGCCAGTTTGCGGGGGGCTCCTGAAACGTGCGGGCGTCGGAGGAAACAAACTCTGTGGCGATCGCGCCCGGCGCCCACCTGAAGTGCAGAAATCGCTGCGTGTGCGCCCGGTCGTTTGAACCCCACGATGCGTACCCGATTACGTCGTCAACGTCGGTGAGAACTTTGCCAGTCTCCTCCAGCACGACGCGATCTCTCGGAAGCAGCAGCCCTGCCGTCCGCAGCCACTGATTGCCGGGGGTGTCGTTGTCCCCCCTGAGATCTATGGCGAACTTTCCCGCGTTTTGGGCGGCGAGCGAACGATCCACCATTGCTTTCATGTCCGCCATGTTATAGGCGTCAAGGCGCGTGACGAGATATATCGGGAACAGGGGATGCCGAAATGGCGTGTCGCGCTGACGGAAGAACGGATTTTCAAAGGGTCCGGCCAAAGGCGTCGCGACCCCGTGCAGATGCTTGTAGAGAAGCGTCAACTCCGAGTCCACAGACGATGCTTCCGAACGCAGCGCCTCTCCCTTACCGTTAATTCCGAGCGGGACGCCTTTCGTAAGCACGATATAAAGAATTTTCTCCACCAGGTGTTCCTTCTGAAGGAAGTCGCCGATGGGTTTTTCCACTTCCCGGTTGTAGACATCGCGCGAGACGATCTCATTTGGCGCGGTATCGATGGCGCATAGATTGGCGAGAGGCACTTCGCGCTTCCGCAGATAATACCGGCCAATCTCCCGGGAAGCCGGCAGCTTCCGGTTCACCACCACCAGCACCTGATCCGGCGTCTGCGCCGGCATGGGGGCGGCTGCGGGCCACATGAGAACAGCGGCGGCCACGAAACGGAAGAACATTACTGCGCAGTCTCGGAAAAGAACATGACCTTCATCGTATGGAAAATGATGAACGTATCGAGGGAAAGCGCGAGGTTCTTAATGTAGTAAAGGTCGTATTCGAGTTTGATGATCGTATCTTCCAGCGTGTCGCCGTATTTGTAGTTGATCTGCGCCCAGCCTGTGATGCCGGGTTTAACGCAATGCCGGTAGCTGTAAAAAGGAATCTTCTCCGAGAGGGACGTGACAAACTCCGGCCGCTCGGGGCGCGGCCCCACGAGCGACATTTCACCTTTCAGTACGTTCAGAAGCTGCGGCAGCTCGTCAAGACGCAGGCGGCGGATCCAGCGGCCGAGAGGCGTGATTCTCGGGTCGTCTTTCGTGGCCCACACCGGGCCCGTGCCCGCCTCGGCGTTCGCGTACATGGAGCGAAATTTGTAAACCGTAAACGTGCAATTATTCAGGCCGACCCGGCTTTGCCGGTGAAAGACGGGGCCCCGCGAGGTCAGTTTCACGAGTACCGCGACGATCAACATAACCGGGGAAAATATCGCGGTAAGGATCAGGCTCAGAAAAAACGAATACAGAGTGTGCCACAAAAGGCTGTGCTTCTTCGGGCCGAGTTCGGTCGAAAAAATCAGCCGGGAGGGCCGCAGCTGCCGCGTCAGAATCCGGCCGAAGGTGGATTCGAAGGTGACGGGGGCTTCTTCGAAATGTACGCCGGAAAAACGGAGATGCAGCATTTCGTTTACGGGCAGTTCGTGCCGCCGTTCGGCCAGACCGACCACGACCAGATCCGGATTCAGACTGCGGGCCAGATCAGCGAGTTCACAGACATTTCCCAGGAGTTTTCCGCCCGGCAGTTCGCCGGGCTCCGGATCGTTGTCGACATAGCCCAGCACATTCATTCCGAGTTCGTTGTGTTCCGACAGGTAAGTGGCAATCTCGCGAACCACAGACGAGGTGCCGAGAAAGAGGACCCGACGCCGGCCCATGGCCTTCATCACCACCGTTCCGTAAAACAGTCGCCAGGCCGGAATGAGCACCAGGGTCAGCACGCTGCCGAAAATCATCATCCACTTCGGAATCGCCCACTCCGGCCGTTTCAGATACGTAAGAAAAGCCTGGACTAAAAACGATCCGCCGATTGCCATGCAAAGCTGCTGCAGCAGAACCGTGACGGATTTGATCCGGAATTCCGTATAAAGGTTCTGGAAGTAAAGACCGGCCACTATGCAGGCGACGGCGAGCCCGATCCGCAGGAACCCACCCTCGCTCTCAAAGAAATCCACAGGGCTGAACTCGGGATTAATGAACTCGAACAGCAGCACGGAAGCGCCGACGTAGGACAACAATGCGATCAGGACTTCGGACAGAACAAGGCCGAGTATGCTGGCGGGGATAAAGACTCTGAAAATACGAATCATCTAATCTTGTGATAAGAGTCCGCTTTGATTGTAACCTCCAGTCCAGTTGAATTCCCCGATTAGACTTGGAACTTAGGTAAATTCTGGATGCTCCTCTGCACAGTTCGCGGTTGCGGGCGACAGCTCGTACGGCTCGATCGACACTTTGCCTGCTCCCATGGGCACAATTTCGACGTAGCGCGGAGCGGATACGTCAATCTCCTGCAGCCGGGAGACAGCCGTTCTCGTCGCCCGGGCGACACAACTCAGGCGGTAGCGGCGCGGAGGCGCCTGCATGAAAAGGGGGTGACCCGGCCTTTGGCAGACGCGATCGCGGATATTACCCGTGCGTCGCCTCAGGACAAGGCGCTCGATGTCGGCTGCGGCG
Organism: Acidobacteriota bacterium; assembly: GCA_030776225.1. Classification (GTDB taxonomy): domain Bacteria; phylum Acidobacteriota; class Terriglobia; order Bryobacterales; family Bryobacteraceae; genus BOG-234. The sequence goes on from JALYHT010000099.1 coordinate 10,139, forward strand.
ACGGATTTTACCTCGGAACGCTGGCGCAGGAGATCGGTTTCGAGGCGCATGGCGTGGATATTTCCATCCCGGCGGTCGATGCTGCCGCCCTCCGCTACCGCAGCTGCGAGTGGGTTGTGGCCAATGCAGACAGGTTTATACCCTGGTCCCCAGGCTCTTTTTCCATCGTTATGTCTGTGACGGCCAGAATGAATTCGGGGGAGTTCCGAAGGGTGCTGGCAGACGACGGACGCCTCCTCGTCGCGATTCCGTCGCCGGAGGATCTGATCGAATTGCGCGGTCCCGGGCGAGACAGGACGGAGCGCACCAAAGAGACTTTTGCGAAGGATTTCAACCTGGTGGAACATCGACGCACGACTACGGCCGCCGATCTGGAAGCCGCGGCTGTCGAGGACATCCTGGTTTCGGTTTACCGCCCCATGCGCAGCGCGCCGGTAACGGCGATGCGCGTGACTTTCAGTCTCGATCTGCTGCTGTTTCAATGCCGCGGCAGCGGTTAGTCCACGCGCCTCCTCCGCTGGCAGGCAACATGCTGCAAGTTGCCGAAGGAGCGTGAAGAGTGGCAAAAACGGCGGCGGACATCTTGGTCGAAATGTTGATTGAGTGGGGCGTCGACACGATTTTCGGCATCCCCGGCGATGGCATCAACGGCATTATCGAAAGCCTGCGCAAGCAGAAGGACAAAATTCGCTTCATTCAGGTCAGGCATGAAGAGTCGGCCGCGTTCATGGCGTGTGCATGGGCTAAATTCACGGGGAAACTCGGGGCCTGTATTGCGACCTCCGGTCCCGGCGGCATTCATCTGCTGAACGGTTTGTACGATGCGAAGCTCGACGGCCAGCCGGTGATCGCGATCACGGGTCTCCAGTTTCACGATCTGGTCGGGACTTTCACGCAACAGGACGTTGCGCTCGACAAGCTCTTCATGGATGTATCGTGTTTCAACGAGCGCGTTATGGGCGCGGCCCATATGCGCAATATCGCGGAACTGGCCTGCCAGACAGCGGTAGCGCGGCGCGGCGTAGCCCACATCACCATGCCTGTGGATCTGCAGGACCAGAAGGTCGAAGACGACGAACGATCGCAGCGGAACCGGAAAAATCATGCCGAGGGGTTTGCCGCGCGCGGCGCGAGGATGCCTCCCGACGCCGATCTGCGCGCCGCCGCCGCGATTCTGAACGAAGGGAAAAAAGTAGTGATTCTGGCCGGTCAGGGCGCGCTCGATGCGGGTACGGAACTGGAACAGGCCGCGGACAAACTGGGCGCGCCGATCGTGAAAGCGCTGCTCGGCAAAGGGTGCGTTCCGGATGACAGCCCGTACACAACGGGCGGCATCGGGCTGCTGGGTACGGAGCCCTCGGAAAATGCGATGGAAACCTGCGACACCCTGCTGATGGTGGGCACGAGTTTTCCTTATATTGAGTTCTATCCCCGGCCGGGAAAAGCGCGTTGCGTACAGATCGATATCGACCCCATGCGGCTGGGACTGCGATATCCACTGGAAGCCGGATTGGTGGGCGACGGCAAAAACACACTAAAAGCTCTGTTGCCCCTGCTGGATTACAAGCAGGATCGATCATTCCTGCAGAAGGCGCAGGATGGCATGAAGGACTGGAAAGAAGTGATGACGAAGCGGGGCACAGACGATCGCATGCCGATGAACCCGCAGGTGGTGGCCCATGAGTTGGGTAAGCGGCTGCCGGAAAACGCGGTTTTCGCGGCCGATTCGGGAACGATCACAACGTGGGCCGCGCGGCATCTCCCCGTGAAGCGCGGGCAGAAGTTTTCCTGTTCCGGAAATCTGGCGTCCATGGGCTGCGGGCTGCCGTATGCGATAGCGGCGCAGTTGGCTTACCCCGACCGCGCCGTGTTTGCATTCACAGGCGATGGCGGATTCACCATGTTGATGGGCGAACTCGCAACCTGCGTGAAATACAACCTGCCGGTGCGGATCGTGGTGATCAGGAACAACACGCTGGGGCAGATCAAGTGGGAGCAGATGGTGTTTCTTGGGAATCCGGAGTACGTTTGCGAATTGCAGCCGATCGATTTCGCGGCTGTGGCCAGGGCTTTCGGGATAGCGAGTTTCGTAATCGACGCGCCGGATC
>JALYHT010000100.1 GCA_030776225.1 Acidobacteriota bacterium
TGCGGCGCCAGGGGTCCACGCGCCGCGCATTCCATTTAGCCGTAGTGTATGCGCTTGGGGCGCTGATAGGAATCGCGATGGCGATTCCTACGTTCCTGTACTTACTGGTTCCGCCGAAAGCGCGCAGGGAATCCGGCTTCATAGACGCGGGCGATATCGGCGAACTCACTCCAGGCATTCCGGTCCAGCTCAGTTTTCAGGAGAGCCGCCTGGATGGCTGGCGTCTTGAGACCCGGAAGAAGACCGCGTGGGTGGTGAAGGAACCGAATAACCAGATCGTGGCCTTCGGGCCGCAGTGTACGCACCTCGGCTGCGCGTACCACTGGGAGATGGAATCGGGCAAGTTCATGTGTCCCTGCCATGGCTCTTATTTCTCAATCGACGGCAAGGTGCTGGACGGGCCCGCGCCGCGTCCGCTTGACCGCTACCTGACAAAGATTGAAAACAACCGTCTGCAGATCGGTCAATTGCAGCAGTCCGACGCGAAAGTTTAGCCGATGAAGAAAACTTTCGAGAAGTTCATCGAAGATCTGGACCACCGCACGGGCCTGCATACGGGCCTGCGCAAGTTCCTCTACGAGGAGATTCCGGCGTCGAGCGGCTGGCATCAGGTCTTCGGCAGCGTGGCGCTGTTTCTGATTCTGATTCAGTTTTTCACAGGCGCCATGCTGGCGTTCAACTATGCTCCTACGCCGGGGGACGCTTACAGCAGCCTGCGCTACATTCTGACCGAAGTCACCGCGGGACGGCTGATGCGGGGCCTGCACCACTGGGGCGCGAGCATGATCATCGTGATCGTGGTGCTGCATATGGTGCAGGTATTTCTGTGGGGGGCTTATAAAAAGCCGCGGGAAGGCACGTGGATCGTGGGCGTGTTCCTGCTGCTGCTGACGCTGGCTTACGGGCTGACCGGCTATCTGCTGCCGTGGGATAACCGGGCTTACTGGGGCACGGTGGTGACGACGAAGATCGGGGCGACGGTGCCGATTATGGGTCCGTATGTCAGCCGGCTGCTGGCGAGTACGGGGGACATCGGGGTTGTGACATTCGCCCGCTTCTACGGGCTGCATGTGCTGCTGCTGCCGCCGGCGACGCTGCTGCTGATTGTGCTGCATGTGTATCTGGTGCGGCGGCACGGGGTGGCTCCGGCGCCGGGCGACGAGCTGGAGCCTAAAAAGTCGTTCTTCCCCGAGCAGGTTTTCAAAGACACGGTGGCGGTGTTCATTGCGTTTGCGATTCTGTTTGTGATGGCGATAGCGGTGAAAGTGCCGCTGGAGCGCATGGCCGATCCGACGGATATCAGTTACACGCCGCGTCCGGAATGGTATTTTCTGTTTTTGTTCGAGACGCTGGAACTGCTGAAGAAAGTGCCGGATGTGGTGGGGACGGTGATTCTGCCGACACTGGGGATTCTGGCGCTGATCCTGGCTCCGTTTATCGATCGCAGCAAGCTGGTGCGGGTGCGGCAGCGGACGCTGGCGATGGGGATTGTGGCGCTGGCGGGGCTGGGCTGGGGAGGTCTGACGCTGGCTGCGAAGTTAGGGACGCCGCCGCAATCGGCCGCCGAAGCCATCGACTTCTCGGGTCCGACGCAGTGGATGCAACTGGCTCCGGCGGAGATGGCGGGGATTCATTATTTTCGGCAGGAGAACTGCGCGAAATGCCACAACATTACCGGGGATACGCCGAAGACCGGACCGAACCTGCTTAACACCAGCAGGCGGCACGATCCGGACTGGCTGATGAAACACTTCAGGAACCCGGCGGCGGTGACGCAGGGCAGCGCGATGAAGCCTGTGGGGATCAGCGATACGGGGCTGAAAGATCTGGTGGCGCTCATGCTGAAGCTGACGCCGGAGAACGGCGACGTGGTGGCTACCGCGCCGGATTTTGCGGTGGAAGGGGCCCTGATCTTCCAGAAGAATGCCTGCGGGGCGTGCCATGCGCTGAACGGGGCGGGCGGGAAGATCGGGCCCGCGCTGAACGGACTCGCGCAACGAAGGAACGAAGCCTGGGTCATACAGCATTTTCAGGACCCGCAGAAAATGTCCAGGGGGACTTCCATGCCCCCTTATAAGTTCAACCCCGCGGATATGCAGAATATCGTCTCGTATCTGTTTACCCTGCCGGAAAAGTAGAGATCGCGGGGCGATACGCGCGGCTTCAGCCAGACGTTAAACTGGGGATACCGCAAGATGGCTGAGCCCACCAGACCCCGCCCCGCATCTCGCGCCAGGCCGCGCAGCACGGTTTCCGAGCAGGGCGTACGTCTTACGCGCCAGCGGAAGATCCTGCTCGATCTCATCGACAAGACCGGCCAGCACCTCGACGCCGAGCGTCTTTATCAACTGGCCAAGGAAAAAGATCCGAAGCTCAACCGCGTGACGGTTTACCGGACCCTGAAGCTGCTGAAAGAAGGCGGCCTGGTGGATGAGCTGGACTTGATGCATCAGGCGGGCGAGCAGCACTTCTACGAGACGCGCCGCAAACAGGAGCACGCGCACGTAATCTGCCTCGCATGCGGCAAGGTGGAAGAGTTTTTCGGCGAGCCGCTGCAGAGACTGCGCAGGCAGATCGAAGCGCACTTCGGGTTTCAGATTGTGCTGGCCAGAACCGAAGTGGGCGGTTACTGTTCGCATTGCCAATCCCTGCGGGCGCAGGAACTGGAAAGAGCGGCGGCGGCAACTCGTCCCTGAGACCGAATTCGGTCAGCGCGGTTTTACGAGAATATCGAAACTGTCTTTGAGGTCCACCTTGAATTTGGGCGCCTCCGGGTCCGCAACTCTGTACATGGAACCGTGCAGGCGGTCTTTCCCCAGCGTGAACTTGACGTAGTGGAAATTGGGGAAGAGAACGCTTTGGTAGAGATCCTGAGGGGTTCGCTCCACGAAGTAGGGCGCGGCGCCCCCGCCACCCGCCACCAGATACACCACATCGTCGACGATGTTGCGTTCGTAGTTGTGGATATGCCCGGCTGAGACCAGGAACTGAGCGTGCGATTTCCGCGCGGCCCTTGTGAGATATTCGCGCAGCGCGATCTCATTAGGCCGCGGGTTGTGATCGACCCCGATGCGCTTCTGGATATCGGAGATCGGCGGGTGGTGCATGGTCAGGACGACGAAATCGACCGTGGGTGGCAAGTTGTCGATCTGATTCTCAAGCCAGCGGGCCTGACGGGATTCGGGCAGAAGAGAGGTATTGGTATCGAGCGCAATGACGTAAATGCGGGACCCGAGCTGGACCGAATACCAGCGCCGGTCTTTCAGTTCCGGAAAGTTTCCCCACCAGTGTTCGAG
>JALYHT010000101.1 GCA_030776225.1 Acidobacteriota bacterium
CGCAGGTATACGTGGACGGCGCGCTGGTCTCTACCGTGGACACTTCTGGCGCCGACCAGCAGGCGCAGAAAGTTCAGTACTCGGTCAGCAATCTGAGCAACGGGGCCCACACGCTGCAGATTGTGGCGACCGGAACGCAGAGTTCCAAATCGGCGGGCGCATGGGTCTGGGTGGACGCGTTCGATGTGACGACCAGCGCTTCGGCGACATCTTCTCCCACGGCGCCGGCAGCCCCCTCGCAACCCGCCGCGCCGACGCTGAGCGGGATGGTGGAACAGGACAACCCCGCCGTTCAGTACGCGGGAAGCTGGTTCCCGAACCTCGGCACGTTTAACAGTGGCGGAAGCGCCGCGCTCGCGACCGACGCGGGCAGCCAGGCCCAGCTCACATTTACGGGAACCGGTATCAGCTGGATCGGATTCAGCGACCCCTGGTCCGGTATCGCGCAGGTGTATATCGACGGAGCGCTGGTGTCCACTGTAGACACTTATTCCTCGATCCAGAAAGCCCAGAGCGTGGAATATACGGTCGGCAACCTGGCGCCGGGGTCGCACACTATCACCGTCACCGCGACAGGTACCCGCAACAGTCAGTCCGGCGGAAGCTGGATCTGGGTGGACGGTTTCAACGTAACTAACCCCGCAGCCCGGGAACGAGAGGGTTCCATCCTCAGGCTACCTGAGGGGCAACGGCTGGCTGCGAGGGTGAATCGCGCACCCGCTCAATCAGCGCGCTGAGATCTTCCACCTTCTGGTCCCACGACTCGGCATCCATCTGCCGCGATAACGCGATGTCCGGTCCGGTGCGGCCCGCCGCGATCAGTTGCTCGATGTGCGCCAGATATTCTTCCGGCGTTCTGGCCATTCGGACCAGATGCTTCAGGCGCATCACTTCCGGCAGGGGAGTGGAAATCAAAGGCAGTCCTGCCGCGAGATATTCGCGCATTTTGAGAGGATTCGCAGCCAGCGTCAATTCATTCCATACGAACGGAAGAACAGCGACGTCGAAAGCCTTACAAAAGGCGGGAAGCGTCTGATAAGGGCGGCGGCCGGTAAAACGGACGTTCGACAAATTCTGCAGCCGGGTGATGTCGGTTCGGACCTCTCCGATCAGCAGAAAAGACCACTGCGGCCTTGCCACCGCCAGGGCGCGAATCGTTTCGAGGTCCACCCAATCCGCGATCAGGCCGAAGAAACCGATCACCGGACCGCGCAGGTCCGCGCATTCGGCTGGAACCACCGTTTCCGCGAGACAGGCTTTGCGGAAGTGAGCCACATCCACGCCGTGCGTGATCAGCCGCGTATTTGCGTTATGGACCTGCTTGGTTGCAAGCAACTTCCCGGCCGATACCACCACCAGATGGGATTTCTCGATCAGCCGCTGTTCCATCCGGAGAATCGCTTTCGCGTCGGTGCCCGAAAACTGGGAGTACTCGTCAACGCAGTAGTAAACGACGGTTTCTTCACCGAGCGTTCCCACCACGTCGGCGGAACTGGGCACGAAGGTCAGGGTGATCGGCCTTGTGAATTTCAGCTTGCGCAGAGCGCGGCGGAGACTCCAGGCCAGCAAACTTTTATTGATGCGGCGCGCCACCTTATTGCCGTGAAACGGGATGACCAGGGGGCTGAATAACGAGATGTTTTCGGCCACCGTACGGCAGCCGCGCAGGAAGGCAAGCACTTTGGTGAACGCGCGGCGGAAGTCGTGGGCCGAAACCGTGGGGTTGCGGTTGCCTGTCGAGTTCACCCACAACACCCGGTTCTTCGCGGCAAGCCGGGTCACGATCTGTTTCTTACTGAGAGGGTCACCGTCCCAATCGTTGCAAAAGCAGACCAGGTCTCTTCCTTCGATCATGAGTCACCTTCAATCATGCGGCGCAAGTCTTTCGCAGATTGTCTTTCACAAAATGGGAATGCCAGAATTCGAACACGAGCAGCGCCCACAACTCCTGCGACCGGTCCACCTTGCCTCGCTCATGTTCGGTGAGCATGCGCTCCACGGTTCCTGAATCGAGCCAGGCGCGGCATGCCGACTGCGGCGCCATGAGGTGGTCGCGTGTAAATTGGCGCAGCGGAGTGCGCAGCCACGAAGACAGAGGCACGGGAAAACCTTTTTTGGGTCTGTCTATGATCGGGGCCGGAAGCACGCCCCGCATGGCCTGACGCAGCAGTGTTTTGGTTCCGTCTTTTCCGATCTTGAGGTTATCGGGCAGGGTGCCGGCGAATTCGACCAGCCGGTGATCGAGAAACGGCACGCGCAGTTCGAGGCTGTTCGCCATCGTCATCTTGTCGGCCTTGAGCAACAGATCGTCGGGAAGCCACACTTTAGCGTCTGCGTAGAGCATGCGATTCAGTGGGGAGGCGCCGGCCACGCTGCGGAAGTGAGCCCGATAGATTTCATCGATCGACTGTTCGGCAGCCTTTGTTCTCCCGGCTCCGATCAGCCGGTTCAGCGATTCCGTTCCGAACCCTTTGCAGACGCCGCGATAACGCTCCTCGATGGACTGGCCCGACATCCGCACGTAGCGGCGGAGCTTCTCGGAAGGCGCGAATTTCGCGAGCATGGGCGCGATGCGGCTCATCTGCGGGATGCGCCGGTTCATGCTGTCCATCGCGAGCATGCGCCCGTAAATGTTGTAGCCCGCCAGAATTTCATCGGCGCCCTCGCCCGACAGGATTACTGTGATGTGCTCGCGGGCCAGCTTTGAAATGTAGTGCAGGGGAATACAGCTCGGGTCCGCCAGTGGTTCATCGAGATGCCAGACCAGGCGCGGAATAAACTCCTCGAACGCTTTGGCTGTAAGCCGGTATTCGTAGTGCTCGGCCCCGAAGGCGCCGGCGGCCATGCGGGCATATTCAAATTCGCTCGATTCGCGTTCTTCCGCCGACGAATCTTCATAACCTACGCTGAACGTTTTAATACGCGTGGAGCCGCCGCCGGCGCCGCGAATTTTGCTCATCAGCGCCAGGATGGCGCTCGAATCCAGACCCCCGCTTAGTGCGACCCCGAGTGGAACCTCCGACACAAGGTGCATCCGGACGCTCTCTTCGATGAGGTGTTCGAATTTTTCCAGCGCTTCCGCCGGCGCGATGCTTCGCTGATTGAACTCGAAATTCCAGTAACGGCGGATCCGCACGCCGGACGGGTCGGCCACCAGCATGTGGCCGGGCTGGAGCCGGAAGATATTGCGGAACATCGTCCGCGGACCGGGAACATAACGGAGGCTCAGGTATTGATCGAGCGCTTCGGGGTCCACGTCGCAGGGCACGCCGGCAATCCGGAACAACGCTTTGATCTCAGAGGCAAACGCCAGAAAGCGGCCATTCTGGTAGTAATAGAGGGGCTTGATACCCACCCGGTCCCGCGCTATGACAAGCTTGCGCCGGTTGCGGTCCCAGATGGCGAAGGCGAACATGCCTCGCAGCAGATCGACGCAATCCTCGCCATGCTCTTCATACGCGTGGAGGATGGTCTCGGTATCGGAACGCGTGGAGAACACGTGACCCGAAGCAGTCAGGCTTGCGGCAAGCTCGCGGTAATTATAGATTTCACCGTTGAATACGATCACGGCGGAGCGGTCTTCGTTTTGGATGGGCTGGTGTCCGCCGCTTCGATCGATAATGCTGAGGCGGCGAAAGCCCAGACCAGCCTGGCCATCGATGAGGAAGCCGTCATCGTCCGGCCCGCGGTGGTGAAGCGTCTCGGCCATGCCGGCAATGGCATTCGCATCCACCGCCTCGGCCGGGTCGAAATTCAGAATTCCGCAGATTGCGCACATATAGCCTCCTCTCTCCCCGACCCGACGGGTACACCGGTGGACTGGTATTTGAAGGACTCCGCGCGGATTGTGAGCGAGCTTTGAAGCTGGCCACGCTCGCGGCGCTGGCTGCGCATCCACAGGAATTCGCCCTTCAGAATTGCGCCCGCCGCCTGAACTTCCGTGCCTCCAGGACTGAATACAAGCGTGTCGGTGAAGCCGCCTCTCTCAACGGAGCAGGCAATTCCGCGCCCCGCTTCGAGCGGCAGCCATCGAATACGCGCATCCGCCGCGCCGGGAATCAGCAGAGTGATGGCTCCCGCGCTGCCTTGCGCGAGGTCGGCCGACATGACTGAGCGTAGCGTGGGGATCGGATGTTTCTCGCCGTAAGAACGGGAAGCCCAGCCATTCTGCGAATCTGTTTCACCGCAAAGAAGCACGGATTCCAAAGGCTCCGATCCGCCCATGCCGAGTATGAAAGAGCAAGCCTGGGCGCGTACTTCGGTTACTCCGTCTTCTGCGCGGATCAGGCGGGGATGGGTTTCGGCGCCGAAGTGGTAGTGGAAATCGAACCGATGTTTTCCTGAACCGCTGAACCGATCGAGCACGATCCAGTAATCTCCGGGCGCGCGCAGGACGCTGCGACGATGCGAAACACCGGCGGAGGCGTACCCCTCGTGCTCGCCCTCCATCCATTCCACCGGCTCTGCCGCGCCCAGGTGCGGAACGGTTCGCATCGCTCGAAAAGAGCCTCGCGAGGGCAGGCCCGAGTTCCAGGCAAATGTCCCGGCCATCTCCGTCTGGTCCCGGCCGTCCACCGTTACGGTGTTGTGGGCGCGGGTCGAACGGAAGTAAGAACGCCAGTGCGGCTGGCCGTTATAGACAAACGTTCCGGGATCGACGAGCATTTCTTTTCCGCCGCTGAACAGGTTCAACGAAAGAGCATCTGCATGGGCATGGCCGCCGGCAAGGATCCCCAGGCCTCCGCAATCGAAGACTAAATGAGCGGCGCCGGCATGCCAGCCGCTACGCTGCAGAGCATATCCGGCTGTCGGGAAGAACAGAGTCTTACCGTGGGGCGTGTCCGTACCGATTTCCCGGTACGTTTCGAGCCCTCTTCTGCCAAACAGCCAGTAGGCCTCTTCGTAAAGTCGCGCCGCCTGCTGTTTGAAATCGCTTCGGTGGAAGAGAATCGCTCCGATCGCCAGGGCCTCTGAAAAGCTTCGGTAGTCCCGCCGCGCCAGAGCAAGCGCGCGTCCTCCGTCATCGTCGCCCAGCAGGGGAATGCTGCCGTCCGGCCGCGTCAAATGCATGAGGAACTCAAGCATGTTCTCGAGAGTCCGTTCGGTATCGGGCGCCAGATCGCGACGATTTTGCCGCGCCAGAATCGCCGTCTGAAGGTAAAAGTCGATTGTGTAGCAGTGGTACCAGGATGAGAGTTCACCGTATACCGCGCCATCCAGAACCTGCTTGCGGGCCTCCTGATTTAACACTGCCGCGCCGGTTGCCAGCCAATCGAACGCGCAGGCGTGTTCCCCGAATACCAGCCCGGCTATAAAAAGAGCTGCTGCTTCGCCGATCAGGTGAGTGTTGGGGCTCGTATAGGTCGAAAGATGCCGTGACACATGTTGAAGCTGGGCAAACAGAGATGTGCAGATTTTCTCGGCGGCGCTCTCGTCGAAGGCCTTGCAGCCGAGAAGAGCGAAGATGGTCCACTGCCAGGAAACCGACCGGATCGCAAGTTCCAGGCTGGATTGCCAGTTGATTCCCATCCCAGGCGGGTTCTGGTCGATCCAGCTCAGCATCTGAGCCACAGCTTCGGAAGCGTAGCTCTCGTTGCCGGTCCACAGCCACGCCTTCGCGAGCCGTGGCAGGTGCTGGTGCCGGTTTAACTCATGGATAATTTTTACGTCGCGTCCGCCTGCGTCGTCCTGTGGCTTATAGGAGGTCCAGAACTTCAGTTCCCAGCGGTGGCCGGAGCAGGGATCGCGGTGCCAGTCGATGTCACCCTCTAATGTGACGGGGGGGAAGCCCAGCAGTTGGAATTCGTGTCGGCAGATGCGATCCGCTTCGGCTTCTGCCGCTGCTATCCACTCCGGAAAATTTGCGCGCACCCAGGCTCGATCTGAATCGGCGATGCCGGGATAAAAGCGGCGCAGAGGCGCGTCCGCCAGCCATGATCTTAAACTGCCGCGAGGCAGGCCGGAATTTCGAGGCCGCACTCCGAACCGCTCCAGTTGAGACCAGGCCTTTTCCCGCGCGCGATGAGCGATCTCGCGTGGCCTCATAGCGGCCAGACGGCGCATTTTGCGAAGAGCGATGCCGCGCTCAGGCATACTCCCCCGCCGCGAGTGGCCTCCGGACAACAGCCGATTGGACTGAAGCCGCCATTGCAGCGGCGTCGCCCGCGGGAAAGAGATGCGCGCCGGCGGGGCGCGTACCGACAGCGCTCGCAACCACGGCTACACCGAGACCCAGAGCTTCCCGCACGGAAACCGAATCGCCGTCTTCAAGCGTGGGCCGTACGAAAATATCGCTGCGAGCCATGATGCCGGTGCAAAGATCGTGTTCAACATCCCCCATGAGCAGAATGCTTTTTTCGAGGCCCGCGGCGTGCACGGCCTGCTCGGCGACCGCGCGATTCTCGCTGTCCCCCATGACAATGCAGCCGATCAGCGGATGCCGGCGGCGCAGTTCCTTCAGAGCGGTAAGCAGAACTTCGAAGCCGTATTCCGGCCGGAAAAACAAAGCGGTGGAAAGCAGCGGGCTATGGGCGTTCATCCAGCGCAGAGTTTGAGCGTCGATGGGCGTATCGGCATTGACGACGCCCAGAAATGCTTCGGCCAGCCCGATCTTTGAAGCGGGAACACCCAGGGCAGCAATGGCATCCCGGATGGCCGCGCTCACGCAGACGATTCTGGAGTAGAGCCCGCAGATGCCGCGCGCCATTGCCCTGTGTCTGCGCGGCGCCGATTTCAGAAACGCGGGAACCATCCCGGAGTGAAGAGTAAGAACCGCCCCCGCTCCCGACCGACCGGCTGCGCCGCAGATACCGGCGATGACCCAACTCCTGAAATTGTGTCCGTTCGTGTGGCAGTGAACCGTCCAGCCCTGAAGCGAATGGCTCACAATCTGACGCACCAGCTTCGCATCGGCGCCATTTGAATTCAGAACTTTGACCGGAACACCCGCGGCGCGCGCCCTCAGTTCAAGACCGCGCACGTGTACCGAAATGCCGCCATGCGGGGGCGGATACGGGCCCACCAGCAACGTC
>JALYHT010000102.1 GCA_030776225.1 Acidobacteriota bacterium
CTCCACATCCTCGGGCGCGTACTCGAATGGAAGCAGCTCAACGATGCGGCGGAGCTCAAAGATTCTCTGGTGCAGCTCAACGAGGAGTTCCGTGGCGGCCGGGCGTTTCTCGCCCAGCTCCGTAACCTGTATAAGAAGGTGGAAGCGCCTGCACAAAGCGCTTCCCAACCAGATGACGAGAGGCTGCTGGCGCGTGCGCTGCGTTTCCAGCGCCGCTTCGCCCGCGTGGCAAGCCACCGCGAACGCGAATTCCAGAAACTTCGGTCGCACCTGATGAAAGAAATGGCGGGGCGCAGCACAAAAGGCCGGCTCAAACTTCGCCCCGAAGGACTCATAGCGCTTGAATGGGCTCGCCTGGCCGAAGACTAAGCCTCTGACAGAATCGAATTCGAGATTGGATAATAATGCCTGAAGAGCAGACAGGACAGCAGAAAACAAGCCCGCCGCAAGGCGATCGCCCACGCGGCAATCGTCCGCCCGGCCAGGGCGGTCGCGGCGGGGACAGAGGGCGTGGTCCCGGTGAGCGCGGCGGCGACAGGCCCGGCGGTGGGCGTCCCGGAGGCGACCGCCGGATGGAGGGCCCTCCCGAGATCGACCTCGACAAACTGATCGGCGACAGCCTCTATCTCGACAATCAGGCGCACGTAGTCGTGAGCCGCATGCGCGACCTCGATTCCGGGACGCGCAGCACCCTGCGGCGTCTTTATAATGCCGTGCGAAGGGCCACCAGAACCCCCGTAAACGAGCGCCAGCACGCTTTCGTCATGCTTCGGGCGCGCCTGGCCTACACGATCGCGCGTCACGGCCTGCGAAGTCTGGATCAAATCGAGCGGCTGCTCCTGCAGGTCACACGCAGGAACGAAGCGCGCGGCTACGAACGGTTCCGCGACCTCTTCGAAGCCATCGTCGCTTACAACGAATAAAGCCAAAAGGACGCAATGAGCGCGCACACTGCACAAACAGAATTGAAACTGATCGGCAAGCTGATCCTTGAAGGCGAAATGCACTGCGAAACGGGCCTGCACGTGGGCGCGGGCAAAGGTTCGCTTGAAATTGGGGGCGCGGACAATCCCGTCGTTAAGGATGCGCATGGGCGTCCTTACGTCCCCGGCAGCACGCTGCGCGGACGCATCCGCGCGCTGCTCGAACAATCCACCGGCATGGCTGTGCCTTCGGAGCTGGTTTTCATCTCGAAGCGTAAAGGTCAGGAAGTTCGCATCCACCAGAGCGACCGGCCAGATGATGAAATCTGCATCCTCTTCGGCCGCAGCCCGAGCCGTATGGAAAAGGTAGGGGGCGGGGACATAGAGAGCAACTTCGCCACACCCGCCAGATTGAGCGTCTTCGACGCTCCCCTCATGCCGGAGAGCATCACGCCCCAGATGCGGGAAACTCTGGACGACGAGCTGACCGAGGTAAAAAGCGAAAACGCCATCGACCGCATCACCTCGCAAGCGAATCCGCGAACTCTGGAGCGCGTGCCCGCGGGCGCAAAATTCAGAATCCGGATGGTGCTCGACCTGCTTTGCGCCGAAGACTCCGCCTTGCCGGCTCTGGTAATACAGGGTCTCCGTCTGCTTGAAGACGATGCGCTGGGCGGCGGCGGGTCGCGCGGCAGCGGACGCGTACGCTTCGACAATCTCACCCTGATCTGGCGCGCTAAAGACTATTACGCTTCGGGCGCCGCGGAACGCCAGATCGCCGCTTCGGTGGATCTTGCCGCTTTGCAGGGTAAGGTCCAGGAGATCGAGTCGCTGGTCTCGGCATAAATAATGCTGATTGAACTCCGCCTGCGCCCCAGCGGTCCATGGCGCGCGGGCCATCGCACCGGAGATCGCGAGCGCGCCGACGCTGTTTACCACAGCGATGCTCTCTATTCGGCCGTCACGCAGGCCATGAAGTCGCTCGGCTGGCTGGAAGAATGGCTGGACGCTACGGCGCGCGCCGAAGCAGGCTCGGCCGTACGCTTCAGTTCGCTGTTTCCATTCGTCGGCGATACGCGGCTGGTGCCGCCTCCGCGCACCGCATGGCCGCCTTCCGGAGCCGGCAAACTGTACGTCAACGCGGCGAAATTGGTGCCTCTGGAAGTGGCGCGCCGGGGCGTGATGAATGAGTCTCGATGGGCGGTGGACGGGGCCAGCGAGTGCCTTTTGCCGGTGGGCGTGGGCGCTCCGTTTTCCGTTTCAATGCGCGCTGCCGCCGCAGTGGACCGGCTGACCGGAAACACGGAGCCGCATCGTACCGCCTGTCTCGAATTCGCGCCCCACGCGGGTTGGTGGGGTTTAATCGAATTGGCTCCCGGGGAACAAGCCACAGAATGGGAAGCGCGCGTGAAATCCGCGCTGAGGCTTCTTGCCGATTCCGGCTTCGGGGGCGAACGCTCCCGCGGCTGGGGACGCACCCACCCGCCGGATTTTTCGGGCGCCGCTGAACTCTTCGGCGAGGGCCACCCCGGCTCCTGGTGGATGCTGTCTCTCTACTCGCCCCACGCGAATGACGCTGTCGATTGGTCGCGCGGCGACTACGTTACGGTGACCCGCGCCGGCTGGACGGACAGCACCGCGGGCTCCCTGAAAAAGAAACAAGTGCGCATGATCGAAGAGGGTTCCGTGCTGATGGCTCCGGCCCTGCGGGGGCGCGCCGTGGATGTGGCTCCGGAAGGCTTCGCGCACCCGGCGTACCGTGCCGGCTTCGCGCTTGCGGTGCCCGTGCCGCTTGAGGTGGAAGCATCTTGAGGTGGAACATTTTGAGGTCGAGCATGAGGAGTGCCCGGTGAACTATCGTCTGACGGTTCTGACGCCGACGCTGGTGGGCAATGGCGACAAGCTTTCTCCCATCGATTACATGGTCTGGCGCGATCAGGTGAACGTGCTTGACCAGCCGCGCATTTTCCGACTGCTCTCGAAAGGCCCGCGGCTCGAAGGCTACCTCGAACAGTTGCGCAAAGCGACCAAGCTCGATTTCGCCTCGTGGGGAGGCTTTGCGCAGAACTACGCCGACCGCAGAATCCCGTTCGAAGATCCGTCGTATACGCTTTACTGGGAGCGCGCCCAGGCCGAAAGCCTGAGTATTCCAACGTTCGCCGTCTCGAAGGAAGGCCCGTATCTGCCCGGCGCCGCGGTGAAAGGCGCTTTGCGGACGGCATGGATATTCGCGCACGCCAAGGCCTCGGCATTGACAGAACTGGCGGAGAAGCCATCCCGCAGGCCGGCCGAGCGGATGGAGCAGCAGTCCGCCGGCAGCGGAGGCTCGGACCGCATGCGCGCCATTTCGGTGGCGGACTCCGGGGCGAAGACGCGCGATCCGTTTCGGATTTATATGCTGCGGCTCGCCATACTGACGGCAAAAGCTCCGCAGCAGTATGCGCTCGGATGGAAGCAGACCGGACGGGGCGCCGTTGATGGCAGGCGACCCGACGATGGCACGCCCACCTTCGCCGAAATGGCCGATCCCGGCGCCTCCTTCGAAGGCATCTGGCGCGAAAATGCGTTTCTGAATCGTGAAGAAGTCCGGCAGGTGCTGCGCTGGAGTGGCCCCGTAACGCATGAGCGGCTCTTCGATGCGGCGAATCGCTATGCCGAGAAGCAACTGGAGTTGCACGCGCAATACGCCGCGTGGACCGGACTGGAAACTCTGGCGACCTCCATTTCAGCGCTCCAGGCAAAACTCGCCGAGGCCCGGACCAACGGCGGGTGTCTTCTCGCCATAGGCTGGGGCGCCGGGTTCCTGAGCAAATCGGCGGCAATAGGAATTGAAGAACAAGAGCATCGAAAAGTACTTGAAACCTTGCCCTATTACGAACAGGCGATCAAATCGGGCCTGCCGTTCCCCAAGACTCGCCGCATTGTATTTTTGAAGAACAAACCTGCCACTCTCCCGGGTTGGGTAGAACTGAAAATCGCCGGCTAGCCCGAGCGCCCCCATGCAGTCGCCGCCCTTCGATCCCGGCCTGACACAGCGATACGACGGTCCGCTGCGCAGAGTCATCAACCCCGATGGAAGCGTCAACGTCATTCGGCGGGGCACGACATGGCGCGATATCAATCCCTACCTGCATCTCGTCAGCATCTCCTGGCCGCGCTTCTTCGGCTGGGTATTGCTCCTCTATCTGCTGGTGAATTCCCTGTTTGCAGGGGTCTACTTCCTGCTGGGGCCCGGTGCTCTTACAGAAAAGATCGCCGCCGGCCGCGCCACCGAACACTATCTGCAGTGCGTGTTTTTCAGTTCACAAACACTCACCACAGTAGGGTTCGGCGCGCTGGCGCCTGTCAGCCCGGCGGCTAATGCCGTCGCGGCTTTCGAGGCTTTATGCGGACTGCTCGGCTTCGCCGTGGTCACAGGTCTTTTGTTTGGACGCGTGTCGAGGCCCTCGGCCAGCATCGGCTTCAGCGAAAAGGCCATGATCGCGCCCTACCAGGATATTTCGAGCTTTCAGTTCCGCATCGTGAACCGGCGGGCCAACACCCTGATCGAACCGGCTGCCACCCTAATGCTGATGACGGTGGACCGCTCCGAGGGAAAATCGCAGCGACAGTTCCTCCTGCTCAAACTGGAACGTTCGAGCGTGATGTTGTTCCCGCTGAGCTGGACCATCGTGCACCCGATCGATTCGGAAAGTCCTCTGTACGGAAAGACGGCGGCGGATCTGAAAGCGCTGCAGGCCGAGTTCATGGTCATGGTCAAAGCGTGGGATGAGACCTTCAGCCAGACTGTGCACCAGCGATTTTCATATCGCTACAGCGAACTCGTATGGGGCGGAAAATTCACCCCCGCTTTCGGCGTCGATAGCAAGGGAGACCTGCAGGTCCACGTCGATAAAGTCGGCAATTACACTACAGAGAATTCGCGAGAACCTCTGTGAGTTCAGCTGGCGTAAGCACAACGGGATTGGCTTTCATACTGCTCGCCCGGGCCGCTTTTTCGACCAGCCCCGGGATGTCGGCGTCTGCAATCCCATAGGCGAAAAGAGACGGGATTGCAAGTTTCGCAACCAGGAGCCGCACCCATTCCACGCCGTCTTCGGCGCTGGCCTCCGGTTCGGCTGTCAGCAACCGCGCGATATCGCGATAACGATCCAGCGAGGGGTGCCGCGGCTCCCGCTCGCGCAGCGCCGTAATATTGGCCCGCATAACGACGGATAGAAGCACAGCGCATACGGCCCCGTGCGGAGCGTGGAACATACCTCCGATGGGCGCGGCGAAGCCGTGCACGGCGCCGAGCCCCGCGTTGGCGAGCGCGAGCCCCCCGAGCAGGCTGGCGTACGCCATTCCGGTACGAGCCTCTTCATCGGAGCCATCGCTTAAAACGCGCGGCAGGCTGGCCGCAACCTGACGTATGCCATCCACGCACAGGGCATCGATCAGAGGATTGGCGCGGGACGAGACATAAGGCTCTATCAACTGCGTCAAAGCATCGAGACCGGTGGCTGCGGTGATCGCAGGGGGAAGGCCCAGCATCAGGCGCGGATCGATAATCGCGGCGCGAGGCAGCATCCTCGGGCTGCGCAGGCTCACTTTCACCCCGTGTTCAGGCGAACCCAGCACCGCATTGCGGGTCACTTCCGATCCCGTGCCCGCCGTCGTGGGCACAGCGATGAACGGATACGGCGCACATACGAGCGGCTGCCCTTTGCCCACGACTTCAACGTAGTCGAGGAGATTGCCGGGATTGGCCGCGGCGGCGGCAATAGCTTTGCCCGCATCGATCGCACTACCTCCGCCGATCGCGATCACGGAATCGCATGCGCCTTCGCGAAAAGCTATCACTCCTTCCCGCACGGTGTCGAGAGTCGGTTCACCGGCAACGATGAAACGCGGCCCCTCCAGCCCTGGCGCGCCGACCATCCTTCTGCCCGTCACGAGCAATGGCTTCGCGCCCATTCCTGCTGCGATCCCGGATAATTGGGAAAACGTCCCGGCGCCGAAAACAATTCGTCCCGCGGTGGCGAATTCGAAAGGTCCCGGAGTAAGCGCCGGCTTTGTCACCAGCCCTGATCCGGCGGGAATGCGTTGTCGTATTTTACGCTGGTGCGGGGCTGCGCCATCATCGGCGCCACTGTATCGCGCCAGATCGCATAATGCGCCGTTTCCTTGTGACGCGTGGGAGCTTCGGAATTGCGGTAGACCTCAACGAGCATAAAACACGCCGGGTCGTCGGCCTGCTCCAGAACGTCAAACCTGGCGACACCCGGCTCTGCCGCGCTGTTGCGGGCATTCTCGATCGTCGCTTCGCGGAAGGCGCCGATGAACTCCGGCTTCACGCGCACGTGAACATGAACGATCAACATATCTCTTTATGATCGCAGTCTCTCCCGCAGACGAAGACGCGGTTCTGTGCGCGGATGGAAGCAGCAGGAGCGCTACGCGTACACCATGACTCGGTTGCGCCCGGCCGATTTGGCTTTGTAAAGAGCCTGGTCCGCCGCTTCCATCAGTTCTTTCGTATCCATGTGGGACTCCGATTCCGCCACGCCGAAAGTGGCGGTGACCGAGAACGGGGAGCCCTGAGCCATTCCGAAAGCGAGCGTTCGCAGCCGTTCCCGGATTCGGTCCGCCACGCGCGCGCATTCGTTTCCGTCGGTGCGCGGCAGCGCAAAGCAGAACTCATCGCCGCCCATTCTGCCGGCCACATCGACCGCCCGAAGCTCCCCACGCACAATGTTGCCGACTGCTTCGAGCACCTCATCCCCGGCGGCGTGGCCGTAGCGGTCGTTAATTCCCTTGAAATGGTCGATGTCGAAGACACAAAGCGCTGTGATCGATTGGTCTATGCCGGCCCGCCGCAATACCGATTGCAGACCGGTCCAGAAATGGTGACGATTGGAGAGTCCGGTGAGCGCGTCATAATTCGCCTGCCACGCAAGTTTCTCCTGGGCCTCCCTTCGAGTGGTGACATCCTGCGCGATGCCGACAATCTGTTTCACCAGCCCGTCCGGCCCTTTTTCAAAAGGCGTCTCGCGGGTCAGGAGCCACACCCAGTGCCCCGCGGCATGGCGCGCGCGATATTCAAGTCTCCTGACTTCGCCATCCTGCGCATGCCGCAGATTTTCGTAATGCGCGTCCACCCTCGCGCAGTCGTTCGGGTGAATCGTCTGCCCAGGACTGCCGGGCTCCTGTAGTTTTTCGGGTTGGTAACCGAGAACAGAAATGACTTCGCGATTGCTGAAAACATTGCGGCGTTCCACCAGATCGTAGACGTAGAGAATTCCGGGTGTGGCGGCGGCGATTCGCTCCACGAAATTCCGGCTGCGCTGCAGTTCCAGTTCAGCCCGCTTTCGTTCCGAAATATCCCGTACGATCGCCTGAAAACCCGTAATTCCGTCATCTTCCGTCACAAGCTGCACGCTCTGCCCGACCCAGCGCTCGCGCCCATGCCCGTCGATCACGGGGAATTCGTAGTATGTGCTCCGCAGTTTCCGCGCGGTTTGGCGCACGTAAAAACGTTGTACGGCAGGGCGCTTGTCCTGGCGAATCAGCTTCAGGTAGGAACGCCCGATCACCTCTGTTCTTGTGAAGTGCAGAATACTCAGGACCGCTTCATTGCAAAAAGTAAATCGGCCTTCCGCGTCAGTCCGGAAAATCATGTCGCCGGCCAGTTCCACCAGGCGCCGGTACTGCTCGTCCTTCGCCGCGATTACGCGTTGCATGGCATTGTGCTTTTTTTGATCGGCCGACATGCGCCAGCCGGCAATGAGCATAAGCCCCAAAGAAAAAATGGATGCCAGGGCGAAGAGGATTCGACTCATGCCCACGGTTCGCTCCTGCCATTGTGTGCGTTCGCGCAGCAGCCGCCTTTCTTCCGACTCCATGTCGAGCAGGGCGACGCGCAGATTGGAACCCTGCGCCGCGGCATGTACCGAGTTGAGCGCTTCCCTCAGGGGAGCGGGATCGCTGAGTCCCGTCGCTGCCAAACCGCGCCCCAGTGTATCGACCTGATATTCGATCAGGCCGCGTACCACCGTCGCGTTCCTGCGCTGCACAGGGTTGTCGCGTATCAGGCTTTCGAGTTCTGTTTCCCGAAGTTTGAGCTGCCTGACGGTGTCCCGGCAGCGTGCCAGAGCGAGCGGGTTGAGAGTCGCTATAAAGCGGCGGGCGGCATCGTCGGCGTCTTTGGATTCGAAAGAGAGTTCTTCCACCCGTTCGATGACTTCATTGGTGCGCGCCACCCATCGGGCGCTCTCTTCCCACTGCCATGTCTGGAGTACGGCCGCGATTCCGATTCCCAGCAGCAGCGCAAACCCGGCGCCGAATCCAAATCTGATTTTCGTCGCTTCCGTCAAGACATTATTGTGGGAGTCCCCCCACGGGGAGTTCAAGTTGTCCTAGGAAAACTTTATACACTATCGACGGTTTACAGAAAATTTCAGCATTTACCACCGGGCACCAGTATACGCGTAAAGTGTAACGCGGCGATAAGGCCCAGCAGCGCCATGCCCGTTCCCCATATTCCCAGGAGCGCCGGTTCAGGCGCCTGGGAGATGCTGACGGATTGAAGCGCGCTGCCGTTCGAAGCTCCCGAGCCAGTCAGCGACAGCGAGATATTGAAAAGCTGCCCACCGGAAGAGTTGTTCATGCCCAATCCGCTCAGTCCCGCGAGCAAAGCCGGATCGCCATTCGCGCCTGCGATTAAATTCTGCCAGGCGCTGAGCGTCGCCAGACTCTCTGCCGATGTCCAGATCTGAGACGGATCGGAGGCCACCGGGAACAGAAATCCCGAATCGCCATTCGAAAACCACCCGCTCAGGTCAGCCGCCGGCAAAACCGTGGCATCTTCGGAAAAAAAAGTGGCCGAATCGGGAAGCTGATTGGCAGCGGCAGAATGCGCGGTTATCACAACCGCCATAATCAACGCCGCGGAGTACGAGCAGTTAAAATGAATTTTCACGATACCTTTCGCTTTAGTACTTTAAGATGCCAGATTGGCACGAACCGCGTCCTGGTTTCAGTACCAATACCCTTGCGTACCGAGAGACAGCCCAGAGAAAACTTGCCGTCTCTGTCACTGGAATTATCGGCAAATCATCCTGGAAACTTCACAGTCACATCCATTTGGCCCTCGACGTGTCCAGGGTGAACGATGAGAGATATGACTGAATATCGGGGACACAAAAGAGCGTGAGCTTTGGGGACTGGCTGTTATCGGATACTCGTCGGCCGGAAAGCGTCGGGCAACCGCACGAGAGGAGCCACGCATGGTGGCGCGTCATGTGTCTCACCGGCGTCGATTACTTTTCCACGCTCGGGTACCAGCCGGGGATTGCGTTTCTGGCGGCCGGGTTACTGTCGCCTCTGGCTACGCTGATCCTTGTTATTGTTACCCTGTTCGGCGCGCTGCCGGTTTATTCGCGTGTTGCCGAGGCGAGTCCCAATGGCCAGGGCAGCATCGGAATGCTGGAAAAACTTTTCCCGGAATGGAGCGGCAAAACATTCGTCCTGATCCTGCTGGGTTTCGCGACTACAGATTTTGTCATTACGATGACCCTGTCGGCGGCAGATGCGGCGGCGCACATCCGGCAAAACCCGTTCACGCCGGATGTGATGAAAAACCAGATGGGGCTCACCGTCGCGCTGCTCGTGATCCTCGGGGCAATTTTTCTTAAAGGTTTCAACGAAGCGATCGGCGTGGCGGTAGTTCTGGTCGGCATTTATCTCGCGCTGAACACTGTGGTTGCCTTCGTGGGCATGCGCGAAGTTCTCAGGCATCCCGAAATGATTCCAAACTGGAAGCATGCTCTCCTGACAAACCATGGAAATCCGTTCGCAATGCTTGGCCTTTGCCTGGTACTTTTTCCGAAGCTGGCCCTGGGACTTTCCGGATTTGAAACCGGCGTCGCCGTGATGCCGCTGATCAGCGGCGAAGATCTGGCGACCCGTATCCGCAATACGCGCAGGCTGCTCCGAACCGCCGCCGTGATCATGAGCGTGTTCCTTATTGTCACCAGCGTGATCACTACGCTGCTGATTCCCGCCGACAAGTTCAAAGAAGGGGGCGAAGCGAACGGCCGCGCCCTGGCCTATCTGACCCACAGGTACATGGGGAACGGATTCGGTTCGGTTTACGATTTGAGCACGATTCTGATACTGGGTTTCGCGGGCGCCTCGGCCATGGCCGGGCTCCTCAATCTCATCCCGCGTTATCTGCCTCGTTTCGGTATGGCTCCGGAATGGGCGAGGGCTTCGCGGCCGCTGGTGCTGGTCTTTATGGCGGTTTCGTTTCTGGTCACGATACTCTTCCATGCCGATGTGGACGCGCAGGGCGGGGCTTACGCGACCGGAGTGCTGGTGCTGATCACTTCGGCTGCTTTCGCGGTAACGATCGCGGTGTGGAACAGAGCGCTGAAATGGCTTTTCCTGCCGATCTCGCTGGTCTTTGTGTATACCACCGCGCTGAACATCTACGAACGGCCGGAGGGCATCAAAATCGCGTCTTTCTTTATATTGACCATAATCGCCACCTCCCTGCTCTCACGTGCGCTGCGATCCACAGAATTGCGCATTTACGGCATTCACCTCGACGCCTTAGCGGAGACCCTGCTCGCCGAAGACGATGATGGCGTCATCCGTCTGGTGGCCCGCAGGCCCCGCCCCAGCCCGGACACGGAGGCCGATCTTGCTCAGGCTGACGAAACGGTCCGTCGCTGCCACGGCATCCAGCCGGGCGAAAAGCTCTTCTTCCTTGAAGTGGAGCGCCGCGACGCTTCGGAATTTGAAGAGACTCTGCAGGTCACTGGCGAGAGAATTGGCGAGTATTCCGTCTTGCGGGCGAAAAGTCCTGTAGTTGCCAACAGCATCGCGGCATTATTGATCGACCTCGAAAAGAGAACGGGCCAGCTACCGCACTGCTACTTCAAGTGGCATGAAGGGAACCCCGTCTGGAACATGTTCCGATTCCTGTTTCTGGGCGAAGGCGACGTGGCTCCAGTGGCGCACGAAGTGCTGCGGCGGGCTGTTCACGATCCCGCGCACAGGCCCGTGGTTCACGTCAGTTGAAATGTATGTGCCCCGGTTCTTCAGAACCGGGGCACAGCAGAAAACCGCGCAATGCCGTCAGGCAGCCGCGGAATCCGATCCGTGCAGTTTCACCATCTTGTTATAGAGCCCCAGAATCAGCAAAGTAGGGGCCCATTGTCCGATGAAGGTGGCTTTCTTTTCCTCACCGGTCATCAACATCACGAGCGACACCCCGATCGAGCCCAGCGCCGCCCAAAGAAACGTATCGGACGGTAGTTTTGCCGTCTGTTGTTCAATGCTGCGCGCTACCGGGCCTTCACGTTGCTCGTGCGTGGGTCGGGTCTTCGGTTCACGTTCAAGAATATCCTGCATAGTCCTCACTCCTCCGGATTTTCCGGGCCACCCTTATCAGGCAGTCACTCATCCGTTGTGAGTTAATTCCCCAGTGGGAGTTCAGGAACGGAGCGTTCAACTGAGTGGGAAGTACCGCTTCCCCGACAAAGCCGGTCCCCACGACATCGGCGGGTTATTTCATCGCGGCGGCACGCTGCGCGACCATCCCGCGGACACGCTGGGTCATTGCCCGCACTCTTTCCAGCCCGCCCGGGGCGTCCGTACAGACCTTTTCGAGATTTGCGAACATGGTCGGGCTGCCCATTGCCTCGCGCAGCTGCGGGAGAAAGCCCTCGATTTTACCGAACACCAGAATGTGCTCGCCGGCGGATTCGTCGAACATCTTCGCATCGATCGCGCCATGGACGACAAGCGATGCCGCCATCTCCCAGTAGGAAGCGACCATGCGGATATGGGCGCTTTGCTGGCTCATCATGCCTGCAATATAGTCTTGCGCCGAGCTGGGATCGAAGCCGAACATCGTATTGCGTGCTTCGCGCATCACAGGCTCGCGGCGCAGTTCGTAAAGTTTCAGAATCAGATTCGCGCTTTCAACGGGTGTTGCCATATTCCTTTTCCTCTTTCGTGGAGTTCATCGCGGCAGGCTTTCCACCGCGTTACGTCGGTTTCCGTATGCTTGAAGTTTACAGGTGCCCGGCGATCCTGGCAGGAAATCGGCGGTAGAATACAACAGAGAGCTACACAAATGTTTTATGCCGCTGTGGTTGTTTTCCTTGTCGCACTCCTGATCCTGAACCTGCTGCTACTCTCCCGCATACGGTCGCACGGCGCGTTCGAAACCGGACTTGAAGCCCGGTTGCGCGAAGATATCGCGCGAGCGCAGCAGCGTCAAAGCGATGAGAGCCGCGCCCTGCGGGAGGAAGTGGCAGGCAACATCCAGCGTTTTGCCAGCCACACGGAGCAGCGCACGGAAGCGCTGCGCACAGCCGTAACCCATCAGTTATCCGCTTCGCGCGAGGAAGCGAACGAATTGCTCACGGGTTTTCTGACCGCCACCACAGGCATGCAGCGCGATCAGCAAAAGCAACTGGAAGCCATCCGGGAAGTTGTGGATCAACGGCTGCTTTCATTACAGACCGATAATGCAGCGAAGCTCGAACAGATGCGGCAGACGGTGGATGAGAAGCTGCAGACCACGCTCGAAACGCGTCTCGGCGAGTCGTTCCGGCTGGTCAGCGAACGCCTCGAGCAGGTACATAAAGGTCTGGGCGAAATGCAGACCCTGGCGGCGGGCGTGGGCGATCTGAAGCGCGTGCTGAGCAACGTGACCACGCGCGGCGCGTGGGGCGAAGTGCAGCTGGAAAATCTGCTGCAGCAGATTCTGGCGCCGGAACAATACGAGCGCGATGTGGCGACCACCGGAACAAATGAACGCGTGGAATTCGCGATTCGGTTGCCAGGCAAAGACGCCGATCCAGTCTGGCTGCCGGTGGATGCGAAATTCCCCATGGAGACGTACCAGCGGCTGGCGGCGGCCGCGGAGCGCGGCGATGCCGAAGCCGTGGAGGCTGGCGCGCGCGAGCTGGAAACGGTGGTGCGAACCTGCGCGAAGACGTTCAGCGCGAAGTACCTGGCTCCCCCGCGCACCACGGATTTCGGAATTCTGTTTCTCGCGACCGAAGGCCTGTATGCGGAAGCTCTGCGCCGGCCGGGCCTGGCCGAGATGCTGCAAAGCGAATTCCGGGTAGTCCTCTCCGGCCCGACCACCTTCGCGGCACTCCTGAACAGTTTGCAGATGGGCTTCCGCACACTGGCGATTCAGGAACGTTCGAGCGCGGTCTGGAAGCTCCTCGGTGATGTGAAGTCGCAGTTCGGCAAATACTCGCAGGTGCTCGATACCATCCGCAGGCGGTTAGATCAGGCCACCCAGACAGTGGATGAAGCGGCGGTGCGGACCCGCGCCATAGAGAAGCGGCTGCGGAATGTGGAAACGGCGGAAGATGAAAACGATGAAGAAGAACAGGCCGGGACCCTGCATTTAATCGCTGTCAATAAGGGGGATTGAAACATGCCCGATCAATGCAATCTGGCTCTTGCCATGTGCAGAGCTTCTTCAGCGGTGGCGATGCGACCCTCCAGTTGCGCATCTTCGATTTCGGCCAGCACTACGCCGAACATGGGACCGGGCCGATAGCCGGCGGCGATCAATTCCCTGCCCGTGATCAGAGGCGGTGGCTTCAACTGTTCCGGCGTTACCTCCAGCTGTTTTACGCGTATGAAGTCGTAGTTCTCCAGACCGCCGTGGCTCGACAGGCAATCGAGCCGGTGCAACTGCATGTGCTCTTCAAAATCGGGAAGCCGCATAAAACGCTTCAGGGTGCTCTCGCGCATCCGCGGAACTTCCATGAATTTCATGTGGTTCGCGATCAGGGCTTCGGCGCCTTCAATTACATGGTTCGGGAAGCGCAGGCGCGTGAGCAACGAATGCGCGATTTCGATGCCCTTCGCAACGTGTCCGTCGAAACGAATTCGCTCGGCTATGCGGAACGTATCGGGTTTGCCCACGTCGTGGAGCAGGACGCCCAGGGCCAGCGTCAGTGACGGCTCGCGCAGGCCTTCCAGCATCAGCAGAGTGTGTGTCCAGACATCGCCTTCGGGATGAAACTGCGGGGGCTGCGCGACGCCTTTCATTTTCGCCACTTCCGGCAGCACGTGCCCGAGCAGTCCGGTGGAATCCAGCAGTTCGAATCCGCGCCTCGCTCCGCCTTCGGTGAGTATTCGCGAGATCTCGTCGCGCACGCGCTCCGCCGAAACGCTTTCGATAGATTGCGAATGTCTTTGGACGGCATCGGAGGTGTTTCTTTCGATTGAAAATCCGAAGCGCGCGGCGAAACGAATGGCGCGCAGGAGCCGCAAATGGTCCTCACGGAAACGCAGATCGGGATCGCCGATAGCGCGAATCAGCTTCGCTTCCAAATCCTTTCTGCCCCCCACGAAATCGAGAATCTGGCCGCTTAAGGGATCCAGCAAAAGGGCATTGATCGTGAAATCCCGGCGCAGAACGTCCTGGCGGGGGTCGGTCTCAAAATGTACGCCTTCGGGACGGCGACCGTCGCGATATTCCAGGTCGCTGCGGAAAGTTGCCACTTCGACGTCCGCCTCGCCTTCATGGACCAACACCACGCCAAAGTGAGCGCCGACCCGGCCAGCGCGCGGGAATAATTCAAGCAGTTCTTCGGGACGCGCAGAGGTCGTGACGTCGAAGTCGGCTGGGGCTCGTCCCATGAGCAGATCCCGCACGCAGCCGCCGGTGAGAAAAGCTACAAAGCCGGCTTGCCTCAGACGCTGAACTATGGATTTGGCGAGAGCCTGCTGGTTCACTCCTCCATGCTAATCTGATGGGGCTGAGTTCGATGTCGAACTCCCTGGATTCTATAGATGAACCGGGCTTTTTTCCGGTTTCAGCGCGCCTTGTCTGCCTGAATCCCGTCGAAAGTTTATCCGCAGGAGTATCGTTTGACCAATTCAGATAGTCAGCCTTCACGAACAACCAACAGTACGAAGGTCGTTGTAGCGACGACGGTAATGTTGTCGTTCATATCGTTCTGGCGAGCGGCCGCTATCGTGCTGAGCGATCTTGCCTCCTCCGCTTACTATGTCGGCGGTATCGCGGAAACGGCCATTGGCAAATCGGCGCCCTGGTTCATCCTGGGCATCATGCTGTTTTCCTACGCGGTGCGCGCCGTGTATATCGAGAGCTGCAGCATGTTCGTGCGCGGCGGCGTTTACCGGGTCGTTCGCGAAGCGATGGGCGCGACGTATGCCAAGTTTTCCGTGTCCGCGCTTTTGTTCGACTATGTGCTGACGGGCCCCATCAGCGCCGTCAGCGCGGGTTTGTATCTGGCGGTGCTGCTCAACGAATCGATCGACTACTTTCATATCCGCACGGCACACTTCAAGCCTGAATATTTCGCGGCCGGCTTCGCGGTGCTTGTGACGCTTTATTTCTGGCGGAAGAATATCATCGGCATCCACGAATCCAGCGAGAAAGCCCTGCGGATCATGCAGATCACCACAGTGATGGTCGTGCTGCTCATCGTCTGGTGTGTTTACACGATTTTAACGCGCGGCTACCAGCCTGTTCCGCTCCCTTTAATGAAGAACATCCACATCGCCGACGAAGCACTGGGATGGTTGAAGGGAACACGGCTCACCACTATACCCGCAATCGCAATCCTGGTCGGGATGGGGCATTCGCTGCTGGCCATGAGCGGAGAAGAAAGCCTGGCCCAGGTGAACCGCGAGATCGCGTCGCCCAAGCTGAAGAATCTGGAACGCGCCGGGTTCGTGATTTTTATTTACAGCCTGCTCTTTACTTCGCTCGTCTCGTTTTTCGCGGTCATGCTGATTCCGGATGTGGAACGGCAGAAGTACCTCGATAACCTGATCGGCGGCCTCTCGATGTTTCTTGCGGGACCGTACGGGCTGCGCCTCGCGTTCCATGCCTTCGTGGTACTGGTCGGCGTGTTGATCTTGTCGGGCGCGGTGAACACGGCTCTGATCGGTTCGAACGGCGTTGTGAATCGCGTGGCCGAAGATGGCGTGCTCACGGAATGGTTCCGCAAGCCGCACCATCGCTTCGGAACGACCAGCCGCATCATCAACATCATCGCCGTTCTCCAGTTGACCACTATCGTGGTCAGCCGCGGCAACATCCAGATACTGGGTGAAGCTTACGCATTCGGCGTGGCGTGGAGTTTCGCAATGAACGCGATGTCCGTGCTGGTACTCCGCTATAAAATGCCGCATGCGCGGGAATGGAAAGTGCCGCTGAACTTCCGGATTGGCGGCAAAGAAATTCCGGTGGGGCTGGCTCTGATTACAGCGGTCCTGTTCATGCTGGCGGCAATCAATGTTCTGACCAAGAAGGTCGCCACGATCTCCGGCATCGCCTTTACAGTCGCGTTCTATCTTGTGTTTGAATTCTCAGAGCGCTATAACCGCAAGCGCCACCAGCTGACCGGACACGTGATGGGGCAGGAGAACGAGCAGTTCCGCCTGCATTCCACGGACGAGATTTCGGCTGAATCGCTGCACATCCGCGCCGGCAGTATCCTGGTAGCCGTGCGCAACCCGCACCATCTGGAACATCTGCAGAAGACGCTGGAAAAGACCGATACCCGGCGGCAGGACATTGTAGTGCTCACGGTCAAAGTAGTGACCCAATCCGGCTCGGGCGAGCACGGACTCGAACCCGATCAGGTCTTCGCCGACCAGGAAAATCTGGTGTTTTCGCGCGTGGTGGGTCTGGCGGAGAAGGCGGGCAAACACGTGGAATTGCTGACCGTGCCCGGCACCGATCCGTGGCTTGCGGTCGTGCAGACTGCCGCCGTCCTGAAGTCGTCCCGTCTGGTAACCGGCCTTTCCCCGAACCTGACGCCGGCCGAGCAGGGACGCCGCGTGGGCATCGCATGGGAAGAGTTGCCGCAACCGCGCCCCTCGCTTTCGCTCGAAGTGGTGATGCCGGATCCGAATCAGTCGATGTATTTCAACCTCGGGCCCCACCCGCCGCGTCTCTGGCCGGAAGATGTGGACCTCACTCACAGGCTTTGGCTGGAACTGATTGACAAGGGCGCGGGCGACGAACTCCGCCACCGCGATGTGGTCAGCGTTGCATTGCGCCGGCTCAAGCGGGAACTGCAGACGCCGGAAAAGGAAGAAATCCTGCGCGATGTGGTTGCGACCGTACAGGCGCACGGGCCGGATAAGATTGCGCTGCCCCATCCGAACGAGATCAAAGCCCCGACGCACCGGTAGCGGCGCGCTTAGAGTTTTGGCGTCGAATAAAGCCCCATTCGCTCCTTCACCAGTTCCACGGTGGAATTCGCGAGGGGCATGACTGCCTGTGCGCCTTCGCGGAGGATTGAATCGAGGTAAGAGGGGTCTTCGACGATCTCACGGTAACGTCGCTGAATGGGCTCCAGCTTTGAAATAGTCATCTCCGCCACCTGCTTCTTCAGATCTCCGTAACGCATGCCCGCGAAACAGGCGCGCATTTCCTCGGCGGTCCAGTCGGAGAAGGCCTGGAAAATGTTCAGCAGGTTCGCGACGCCGGGCCCCATGGCGTCGAAATCGACGGCGGGATTGGAATCCGTGGTGGCGCGCATAATCGTTTTCCGAATCCGCTCGGGCGGATCGAGGAGCGCCACCGCGTGACCTGATCCCTGGGCGGATTTGCTCATTTTAGCTGTGGGATCGTCCAGCCCCATGACGCGCGCGCCCACGGCTGGAAGCTTTGTCGCGGGCATTGTGAAAGTCTCGCCGTACTGTGCATTGAAACGCTGCGCGATATCGCGGGTGAGCTCCAGATGCTGCATCTGGTCTTCGCCTACGGGAACGATGGCGGCCTGATAAAGCAGGATATCGGCGGCCATCAACACGGGGTATTGAAAAAGGCCGTCTCCAACCGATTCCTGCGCGGCGGCTTTGGCCTTGAACTGGGTCATGCGCTCCAGCCAGCCCATGGGCGTGACGCAGGTCAGCATCCAGGCGAGTTCGGCGTGTGCCGGCACGCTCGATTGCACTACGACCCGGGAATGCCGCGGATCGATACCGACCGCTATGAAGAGAGCGGCGAGCTCGCGGATTTTCGCCCGCAGTTCCGCCGGATTCTGGTAAACCGTGATCGCGTGCAGATCGACGATGCAGAAAATACTTTCATAATCGTGCTGCATCCGGACCCAGTTGGCGAGGGCGCCGAGATAGTTGCCAATATGCAGATTGCCGGACGGCTGGACGCCCGACAGAACGCGGGATTTCATGAGATGTGTGAGGATTTATCGTAGCAGCCGCGCAGTTGGCAAATCTTTGAGCCGCCGCGCGTTACGCTCCCCGGTCGGCATAAAGTGGCCGGGGCCGCGTTGGAGCGGGCCCGGCCACTTCAGGAAGCGGAAGATGAAGCTGGCATCTCAGCGCCCGTAGTACGGTTGCTGGTTCGGATCGTAATACTGTTGCGGCGGCTGTTGCTGGTATTGTGGCGGATATGGCTGCTGATTTGAATAGCAGCCCGGATTCTGGACGGGGTTTCCATACTGATCGTAAGCGGGCTGGCAGGGTGGCGGAGCCTGTACCGGCGGGGGCGCGCCGTAAGTCTGGTCGTAAGAATAATAGCCGGGATCTCCGTAATAATAGCCGGGATCGTATGCATATGCATACGGATAGTCGTACGGATAAGCGTAGGCGCCGCCGAAGCCCAGCCCAAAGTATATTCCGTCGCGTCCATAGTGGCCGCGCCCGCTGTAAGAGCGGCGATCGTCATAGTAACTGCCCCGTACGCCGTAACCGCCGCGCGGGCCGACGATGGCACTGCCTCCGGCCGAGCGTCCCGGGGCGCCGCCTGGATTCACAAAGGATCGGCTGCCGCCTCCTCCCGCAAAACCGCGCGGCTGGGAAAAGCCGCGGGACCCGCCGGAAAAGCCACCGCTGGCCGATCCACCGCTGAAATGGGAGCCGCCGCCCGATGGGCCACTGAAATGGCCCCCACCGCCATCTCTGGAGTGGCCACCTCCCCCATGGCCATCCCCTTCTCGGGCAAAGCCAGCCCCTGGGATCACCAAAGCGACTGCAAACGCGGCGGTTGCTATTTTATTGAACATTGGGTTGGTTCCTTCCTCTGCACTGCATACGACGCAGCAACCGATGTTCAGGGTGCGTAAACCCGACAATTGTGAATGATTAATAATTGTTGGCTTCAGTGGCCGTCATCCTGATTAGATGCTTAAAGCATCCCAATAAGATGTAATTTCATCATCCGTGCTAATTTGAATATATGAGAACGACTGTAGACATTCCCGAATCGCTCCTGCAAACCGCGAAGGATGCCGCGGAAGCGAGAAAAACCACATTGAGCGCGATTGTCGGGGATGCGCTGCGCGGGATGCTGGCGTCGGCATCCACTCCCGCTGTCAAACCTTTTCACCTCCATACAGTGCGCGGGCGGCGGGTGCAGCCGGGTATGGATCTGGATCGCACCTCGGCGCTATTGGTGGCGGAGGATGAGTCCGTGTTTGGCGGAGGGCGTTAGTTCCTGTGCGGATGCCGGACGTAAATGTCCTTGTGTATGCCCACAGGGAGGGAGATCCGAGTCACGATCGATACGCCGCATGGCTCAGCGCTTTGGCCACGGGGCCGGAGCCGTTCGCCCTCTCTGAATCTGTTCTTCACGGGTTTTTGCGGGTGGTTACCAATCCCAGGATCTTCGATCCGCCATCCACCCTCGAAGAGGCTTTTCTGTTTCTGGGCGCTTTGATGGAAAGGCCGGGCTGTTGTTTAATTCGAACAGGACCGCGGCACTGGAGCATTTTTCGCAGGCTGTGCGAAACGGGGAACCTGCGTGGAAAACTTGTTGCCGACGCCGCCCATGCGGCGCTTGCGCTCGAAAGTGGCTGCGAGTGGGTGACGGCCGACACGGATTTCGCCCGTTTCGCGCCCGAGCTGCGCTGGCGGCATCTGTAAGCGGGGAATGGCATAGCGCGGCGCGCGGGCTTCACCCGATATACACTGGCTTTAAGATGCGTACCTCCTGGCTTCAAAAAAGATCGTCGGATGCTGTCCCGACTCAGATGCACTATGCCCGGAAGGG
>JALYHT010000103.1 GCA_030776225.1 Acidobacteriota bacterium
CCATGCTGGCCGACCTCAAGCCGCAGACCGAGCCCGAACGCCAGATCGCCCAGAAAATCATTGACCTCAACTTCCGCCTGAACCGCATCACGGCCATTGAAAACAACATGCTCAACTTCGACATGTGCCAGCTCGAAAGAGACGCCCCCGACGACGAACGCGTCGAATCCATGTACGCCCAGACTCTCGCCTGGAAAGAGGACGCTCCCGCCTTCGACCTCCTCGGCCGTTACGAAGCCCGCCTCTCAAAGCAACTCCTCCAATACCAGAAGGAATTCGAGCGTCTCCAGACCGTCCGCAAAACCGAGCAAGCCGCTGCCGTCCAACCCAAAGAAACAGCAACTCTTACCCCGGAATCGGCTTCGTTTGGCAGACCCGCTCCCGGCTACGTGATGAGTGCCTTCTCCGAACCGGCCATCCCGGCTCCGCCGCCTCAAACCGCGCCAGATTCCACTCCGCAACCCCTCGCATAAACGCGGGAATCGCTCTTTGAAAATTGAATATAAGTCAGTTCGTCACATTGATGTTCGCGGCGGGGCTCGCCACCCCGTTGATCGTGACAATCACCGGCTGCTTACCCAGCGGCGTGTTGGCCGCCACCTGGAAGTTAATCTGGGTCACGCCGACAAGGCCGTAGGGAATGCCCGCGAAACACCCGCCGGCGCACGTGGTCGAGGCCTGCGCGTCTCCCACGCTCACCACCACATTTTGCGGCGCCGGCAGCGATCCGAGCGGCGTCGATAACAGCGGGGCCGAGCCCGTGGCGATCGCCGGCGTCACTGCCCCCGTGCCCGTCATATACAGGCTGGCAATTCCGCCGCGCGCCACGCTGCCGTCCGGCACGATAGTCTGGCTCGCATCCGTGAAAATCGCTGGACTGTCCGCGGACACCGTGAACGTCTTCGATGTGAGCGTCCCATTGTTATTGATCGCCAGCGTCGCCGCGCCCGCCGCCGTTTCGTACGGAATCTGAAGATTCAACTGGGTGGGTGAGACGTAGTAAAGCGGGGCCGCCTGGCCGTTGACCGTCGCTTCAACGCCGGCCATGGTGAGAGGAAGCGGCACGCTGCCCGCGCTCTGCACCGAAGGGCTCAGCTTCGAGCCGAAGACCGACAGAATCATGCCTGGCGAATAGACCTGCCCATAAGCCGCCGCGTCCGTCACCCCCGAAACCGTCGGCGTCCCGTTCCCGCTCGAGCCCGTAGTCCGCACGTTGACTGTGACTGACGATGTCACTGGAACCGAAGTTGAACTTCCGTTCCACGTTGCGGTTATGGTCGACGAACCGGACGGCAACTGGTTCCCGGTCACCATGATCGTAGCGGTGGAAAGTCCGGCCGAGCCCGTCAGCGTGGCACTGCCGAGCGATGTCGTACCTGATGTAGTCCCCGCGGTGAATACAACGGACCCCACAGGCGTGGCCCCTCCGTTTAAAGCCGCCGCTGTCGCCGTGAGGGTCAGATGATCCTGCAATCCCACGCTGCTCATATTGTCGATCAGAGACAGGCTGGCGCTCGGCGGCGTCACCACCGCGCAGGTCCCGCTCCAGCAACTCATCAACTGCCAGACGTCCAGCGAGCCGAGGCCTGTGACCTGGTCGTACCCCGCGCCCGCGTTGTAACCGACTGCCGGATAATTGCATACCTGCGTGCGGGATGTGCACGGCGTCGTCACGGTGTTGTTTCCGGTAGTCACGTCATGAAAGACCGAAGGCGCGGATTGGGCCAGGGCATAGAGATGCTGGTTGAGGTTCCCCACGCCGGGCGTCTTCTGTTTCCCGGTTAAGACCAGGTATTGGTTCAGCAGTGTAACAATGCCTGCCATCGCAGGCGTCGGTGCTGAAGTCCCGCCGTAGGCCTCGACCGGAGGTCCGCCGCTGAACACCAGATAAGCGTCATGATCGGCTGAAGCGCTGAAGGCTATATCGGGCACATGCCTGGCGTTATCGGCCGGAACTCCCGGGCCCGACTGCCACGCCGGTTTCGTGAAGTAGACGCTCGCTCCCCCCCCACTTGAAGAAGGGGAACCGTCCGCTGCGCTGTCGTTCCATGACGTCTCCGGAATGTATCCCAGCACCGACGCCCCGTTCGCGTCATTCACGGCATTCCAGTATTGGCCTGTGCCTTCCTGCAGTCTGGTCCCGCCAACGCCTGTGACTTCAGGGATGCTGGAGGGCAGATCAACCGCGAGACCAGGGTGGCTCGCGTCCGCGCAATCCGCCGCGCCGTTGTCTCCCGTGGCGTTTACCCAGGTGATTCCTTCCGCGTTGCCCTTCTGCGCAATAGCCCGGATCGTTTTTGCGTCTGACTGCAAATTCTCCAGCTCGCACGAGCCGTAGCTCAGACTCAATACCGGCGCCAGGTTGTTGTCGATCGCATACTGCACCGAAGTCAGCACATCCGTCGAGTTCACGTAAATGATAGTCGCGTTCCGCGCCACCGCGCCCGACCATTCAAGATCGAGATCGGCCTCTCCCAGATCCCCCTGGCTGGTCCCCGGGTCGGGCGAACCCGTTACCAGGAGCACCTGCGGCAGATTCGCAGGAAGGTTGTAAGTGCTCTGGAACAACTGAATGTCGGAGGTGTCGATATCCGTCTGTCCCGCCACCGCCAGCTTCTGGCCTGCGCCGCTGATGTTCGACGTATAGGCCGGCAGAATGTCGTAGAGGGCCGCGAAATCGTTCGGCGCCAGATAATGATTCCCGTGCGATGAAGTGTAGTGAGGGGAAGCGGCGTGAGGCTTTAAGTTCGCCGGCCTCAGTCTGAAATCGTGCAGGCCCCGAATCGAGAGCACCACGTTGCCGAGGGCCGCCGGCACCGATGGCTCGCTCGCATTCGCAAAGTGCGTCGCGCCATCCACCGCGTACGCGCGCAATTCCGTCCCGAAGACGTTTTCAATATGGGCCGCGTCCCCGCTGACCGCGATCCAGTCGCGCCCCTGCGCCACATCGGCAATCGTGAGGCCCTGCCCCCGCAGCCACTCCGTCATCTGATTCAGATCGTCGCTGCTCGCCCCGAAGCGGTCGGCATACTCGCCAGGCGTAAGCCAGCGGTGGTAGTTGGGGGATTGCGGATTCTGCTGTTCGGCCAGCAGACTCTCAAGATCGGCCTGCTGCGCGGCAGTCTTCGAAAGAGCGATCGTTACATAGGAAACTTTAAACTCCGGGGCGACGCGCCCCACATCGTTCTCCGCCGTGGCCCTCGGGTGTATGTGGCCGTGCAGGGTCACCCGCTGTGCGCCGTCGATTCTGCCCGTGATGCGGCCCCGCTGTTGCGCCGCCCCCGAGTTCACCAAAAGTAAGGCCGCCACAAGGCCGGCATAATATTTGGAACCTGAAAGCATAAAGAAGTCGGGATGTGGTGGGCGGCGCAGGGGTTCCATAAAGGAGAAGGCTTTACATTTATTAACACTCAATAATCGGGCCTGAATCCAAGCGTCTCGAACACCTTTCGCAGATACAGGCAAATGGAGAACAACGCATCATGGCCGCAATCGACGATTTGAACACAGAAGTAGCCGCATTCACCACCAGCGTCAGCAACG
>JALYHT010000104.1 GCA_030776225.1 Acidobacteriota bacterium
CCTGCGCGCAGGACATATACCTTTAAAAAAAAACCCCCCCCGACGCCGCGGGAGCCGGCTGCGAGAATGGCGGGGCACGCGTAGCAGTCTTCCAGCAGGGCCCGCATCGAGCCGAAGACGCCAGGAACCAGCGCGAGACTGAGCGCCAGCGCCAGAGGCGCTTCGGAGAAGAAAAAAGCCAGGGCCATCACGGCGGGAGGGATAGCAAGGAGCAGGCCGCCGGCAGCGAGCGCCAGGGCTTCGAGGGCGGGCCGGCGGGCCCAGACGCTCAGCCAGGCGAGAAAACCGCCGAGCAGCCATCCGCCAGCCGTGCCGAGCAGGATGAGGCGCGCCGTGACAGGAGCGCGATCGCGGATCAGTTCCGAAACCGGCCGCCTGAGGCTTTCGGAGATGCCAAGATCCCCATGGAGGGCGTTTGCCAGATAGCGCGCATAAAAACGAGGCAGGGAATTTTCTCGCGCGCGCTCCTGCTGTAAAGCCTGGAGAGCGGCGGGGCTGATGTGCACAAGGTCCTCGGGGATGGAGTCGAAGCCCGGGCTGTAGCGAACCAGAGCGGCGGCGAGAAAGCCCCCCGCGAGGATCACGCACGCGAGCCCAATCAGATGAAGGGCGAGCCGCTGTGGGAGGGCGGACCGATTCCGCAATTTATACGCGGGCAGTTACACCGCCCTCGTCCGCCGCGACGGATTCGAGAGCGGCGATGGTGGCCGACTTCTTACGCAGGCGTTTGCTCTTGTACATGCGGCGATCGGCTTCGGCAAGCAGGTCTTCCGCATCGGAACCGTCTTCGGGATAAGTGGAGACGCCGACGCTCATCGAAAGGGAGCTGGGCTCCGGGGTGGAATCCCCGGCGCGGCGGGCGACCGCGCGCATGAGATCGATTTTGGCTTCAAGTTCTTCGGGAGTGCCGCGGGGGATCAGGATCACGAATTCGTCCCCGCCCATCCGCGCGACGTAGTCGGTGGGACCGCATTGCTCGCGCAGCCCATTGGCGATCAGCCGCAGAATCTTATTGCCGACCATATGACCGAAACGATCGTTCACCTGTTTGAAGCCGTCGAGATCGCAAACGACGATGGCCAGAGACGAGGCTGCCCGCTGCGCCCGCCCGAGCTCGTTGTCGAGCGAAAGGAAGAGCGAACGGGCGTTGGGAAGACTGGTCAGATAATCGGTCGTGATGGACGTTTCGAGCATGCGGTGGGTGAGCGCGGTTTCGACCGCCAAAGCCACTTTGTGACTGATGGCGAGAAGAATGCGCAGATTTTCTTTGCTGAACGCATCGCGCTCGGCCCTGTAGAGGGCCATGACGCCCAGCAGGCCATGGGCTCCGTTCAGAGGCACGGCAAGCGCCGCGCGCAGAGTGCTGTACCGGGTGGGGTCGTTCAGATAACCGGCTTCAACGGACGGATTTCCGTTGAGGAGCGGTTTGTTATTTTCCGCGACCCATCCTGAGAGGCCCTGGCCGACGGGAATTTCAAGTGAAGTGAAAAGCCGCAGGTTCTCGCCGCTGACGTATTCCGGGATGAGTTTTTCATCGCGACGGATATAAACGGCGATGGTTTCATAGGGGATCAGGCGCTTCATGCGCACGCCGACGAAGGCCAGAGCCTCCTGCAGACTGAGCGAATTTCCCAGATCCTGAGTCAGCTCATAGAGCATCTGCGCTTCCTGTGTGGCGGCGGCGATATAAGAAAGCGGATTGCCCGAGCCGTCGTCAAGTCGAGGGGTCATCTCGTCGGCAGCTTCCGCAAAACCGGTGGCGGGAGCGAGTCCCCGCTCTACTTTTACATCCATCGAAAGTTTGATTTTTTCTTTGTCGGTCCCGGCGGCGACAGCCATCCGTTCGAGTTCGACATAACGGCGGCGCACGATATCCACGATTACGGGATCGAAGCTCTTGCCGGATTCGGAAACCACGATATCGAGAGCCTGATCGAGCGGCAGAGCGCGGCGATACTGGCGATCCGAAGCCAGCGCGTCGAGGCAGTCCACCACCGAGAGAATGCGGGCGCCGACGGGAATTTCCTCTCCGGAAAGCCCGAAGGGATAGCCCGAGCCGTCCCACTTTTCATGATGGGCGCGCACAATGGGGACGACGGGATACGGGAACTTGACCTCTTCCAGAATCTCGGCGCCCACCAGCGGGTGGATTTTCATTTTGTCGAATTCTTCCGGGGTCAGCCGGCCGGGCTTCGAAATGATGTGCTCGGGGACCGCGAGTTTGCCGATATCGTGCAGGAGAGCTGCCGCCTGCAGAGCTTCGAGATCGTTGGGGGTGAGGCCTATTTCGCGCCCGATCTCGGTGGCATAGACGCGCACCCGCTGCAGATGATCCGCCGTGGTGGTGTCTTTGGCTTCAATGGCAAGGGCCAGAGCTTCAATGGTGCGCAGGTGGAGACCGGCGATTTCTTCGACGTGGGTCTTATCGTTCTCCAGCCGCTCCAGGTGCATCTTGTAAGAGCGGTATACGAAATAAACCAGAGGAAACAGCACCAGCGCAGCCTGCCAGGAATCCTGCCGGGTCAGAATCACGATCAGCCAGGCGACGGAGGCCGCGACCAGATGATAGGGCAGAATCCAGAAATATGTCTGATACCACGTCCTGTAAATCGACTTGCGTTCGGTGAGCGCGATGACGCCCGCCACAAGCGCCGTGTTGACGACGAAGTAAGTGCAGGCGGCCAAACCCAACAACACAGGATGAAGCTCGCCCAGAATCCTGTTGAGCGGACCGTGGAAGACCGTGTGGGCCGCCATTACTGCGAGGCCTATGGAACAGGAACTGAAAGCGATCCGGATCGCCTTGGGCCGTGAACGGGGACGCCAGAGGCATTGAACCACGGTACCCGCCACGCCGAGCACGATGGCTTCGGGCAGGCTGAACTGAACAATCCCGACAAGTATAAAAAGAAAGTTGACCGATAGGGTGGCAAATACCATCGGAAGCCGTATTTTCAGGCCCGA
This sequence comes from Acidobacteriota bacterium, assembly GCA_030776225.1. Lineage (GTDB taxonomy): Bacteria > Acidobacteriota > Terriglobia > Bryobacterales > Bryobacteraceae > BOG-234. The sequence goes on from JALYHT010000104.1 coordinate 2,965, forward strand.
AGTCAGAACGGTGACGAGGAAATAGCACCAGAACTGGATGGGATGCGACGACCTGAAATGGGCAAGCTGCGCTGCCAGCCCCAGCGTACCCGCTGACAGGATAAGCGCAATGTACAGCCTGGCCCGGATCGGCATGAATAGCGTGAATGCGCCCGCAATGGAAATGCCGGGACGTCATTCAAATCAAACTATAGCAATTTAATGGGCTGCCGGTGTTACTCCCCCGGATTGCAGGTGACATAACGACACAGCTCTGTTCCGGCGTAAGACCGCCGTTGCTCTCCGAGGTTATGATTGACAAATCCCTCGGTTCCCGCAGAATGAGAAGCGTACCATCATGCGAAGAGAGCGGACTGGCAAGAGAATCGTAGCGTGAGCAGCGCAGTTGCCGGGGCAATCGCGCCTCCGCGGTATCTGCCGGCCGCTCCCCGGCTCCTCGAAGACATCGATATACCGGAAATCCTGCTGGCCGATCTGGCGGTGCGGCATGTGAGCCTCCGCGGAACGGCGACGATTCAGCTGCTTGCGAGCCTGATGAAGCTGCCGCTCGAGCCGACCGAAGCGCTGTTCCGGCGTCTTAACGAGAAACAGTATTTTGAAATCCTGCGCATGTCGGGCGACGATTACGTTTTTGGGCTCAGCCCCAGCGGGCGCAAACTGGCCGCGGAGCGCGCGGTGAGCTCGCGATATGCCGGTCCCGCGCCGGTTTCGCTGAACGCCTGGACGGAAGCGGTTCGCGCCCAGGCGGTGCGTCCCGAAATTAACCGCGATAAGCTGCGTTGCGCCTTTTCGGATGTGGTGGTGGAAGACAGGCTGCTCGATGCGCTTGGTCCGGCGCTGATCTCGCAGGATGCGATGTTTCTTTACGGACCCAGCGGAACGGGGAAAACCAGCATTGCGGAGCGCCTGATGCGTGTTTTTGACGATGCGGTGGTTGTGCCCTGGGCGATCGAGGTGGAAGGGCAGATCGTGATGGTGGCGGACCCCTCAGTCCATCAGCAGGTCGACTTCGCGGCGGCGCCGGGGGGCCTCCAGGATGTTCCCCCGGTGGACCCGCGCTGGCTGGTGTGCAGGCGGCCGTATGTGGCGGTAGGCGGCGAACTGGTCACGGCGATGCTGGATCTGCAGAGAAACGAAGCCGACGGCTCCTTCAGGGCGCCGTTGCACATGATGGCCAGCAACGGGATTCTGCTGATCGACGACTTCGGGCGGCAAATGATGTCGCCGCGCGATCTTCTCAACCGGTGGATCGTGCCGCTTGACAGACGCGTGGATTTTCTGTCCCTGGGCAATGGCGCCAAGTTCCGGATGCCTTTCGAGCTGCAGATCGTTTTCTCAACGAATCTGGCGCCGCACGAATTGGGTGACGAGGCGTTTCTGCGGCGGATTCCGAACAAAATTCTTCTCGATGCGGTGGGCGCCGATCAGTTCGATGCAATTTTCCACATGGTGATGGCGGCCAGCGGCATCGAATTCGAGGCGGATAGCGAGCGCGTTCTGCGCGAACTTTGTCTTCGACACAGCCCCGACCTGCGTCCGTGTTTTCCACGCGATATCTTAAACGCTTTGAAGGCAATCGCGGCTTATGAAGGCCGAAAATTTTACGTGACGCACGCCGATCTGGAGCGCGCGGTCACAGGATACTTTGTATGAGCGTTTCAATGCTGGCTTCGGCGAAGAGGCCTGAAAAGCGGCACCAGGTGGATTTTCCGATAACGCTTTCGTTTCATGACCGGGGCGGGACTATGCACGGCGTCAGAGCGCGCTGCGTGAACATTTCCTCCTCGGGAGCCAGGCTTGAGACGAGCGACCGGCTTGAGGCGCATACTCGCGTGCTGGTCGATTCGGCGGAGTTCGGACGCATGGGTCTGGCTTCCATTTGTTATTGCCTGCGCCATGGAATGAAGTACGAGGTTGGGGTGCGGTTTGAATGCGCCTTTCAGTTGACCGATCCGGTGAGAAAAAAGATCCTGGCGGGGCTGGAAAGGTCCGCGGCCGCTGAATGAAAAAGCCGATTACGCGGACGGCTTCAAAGCGCGGTACTTCCTGAGGAGTTCATAGAGCACGACCGCGCCGGCGGAGGCGACGTTCAGGGAATGCTTGCGCCCGAGCATCGGGATGCGTACATGCGTATCGGCGCGCTCGGCGGCCGCGCGCGTCAGGCCATCGGTTTCGTGGCCAAAGAGAACGCACACAGGAAAGCGCGGGACCCAATCGAAGAGATCCACGGCATGGGGACTGGTCTCAATGGCGGCGATCTCGTAACCCGAAGTACACAGTTTGCCGAGAAGCGGGCTGGCATCCGGATGGTATTCCCACGGCACGTTTTCCTCCGCGCCAAGCGCCGTTTTGGAGATCATGTTCTGCGGAGGATATCCGGTGATGCCGGTTAGATGGAGTTTTTCGAGAGAGACCGCATCGGCTGTCCGGAAGAAAGCGCCTACGTTGTAAAGGCTGCGCACATTTTCAAGCAGGACGCAGACCGGCAGGAGCTGGACGTTTTCCCAGGCCGCGCCGGCAAGGGTGGCGCGCCAGGGCAGGCGAGTGTCCGGCGGCGAAGAAAGCATAAATTTATCTTTGCAGGAATACCCGCAGGATTGCACGTTCGTTCCAATGGCTTGCGGCCAGTCGGGGGCTCCGGAAACAGGTTTCGCGACACTGTGATACGATCAAACCGAACATGGCAGTAACCATCGATCGGGGGGACGCCGAGGCGGCGGCCACTATCGAGTCGCGCGCCGAGGATTGCAAAGCACAGGTCGAGCGCATTCTTCAAAGCAAGATCTTCCGCGCCTCCGAAGTTCTCCGGCATCTCTTTGCATACCTTGCGGGTAAGTCGCTCGATGGAACCGCGGATACGCTGAAGGAATATACGATCGGGCTTGACGCGCTGGGCAAGCCGGCATCCTTCGATCCACGGCAGGAATCGGTGGTCCGGATGCATACCGCGCGCCTGCGTCAGAAAATCACCGAATATTACCGGACTGAAGGTCTGGACGATCCGATCGTTATCGACATGCCGAAGGGCGGTTTTCGGGTGACCTTTGAAGTGCGCCCGCCGGCAGCGGTAGCGGAACCCGTGACGACACCCGCGTTCGCTGCTCCGGAGCTTTCGCCTGCGCAGCCGGACCACTGGCGGAAACGAGAGATTGTGCTGGCAGGCGCCCTCGCCGTTTCCGTTTTGTGCGCTCTGTTTTTTATGACGCGCTGGTGGAGCGCGGGGAAGACAGAGGACGCGCGGCCTGTGGGTGCTGCGTCGGTATGGACACCGGCGCTCAAAGAGCTCTGGGAACCGCTTCTCTCCTCCAGTCGCCGCCTGGTAGTCTGCGTGGCTACTCCTTTATTTGTGAAGGTGCCGGGTCTCGGCGTGGTGCGCGAGCCTTCGATCAACGACTGGGACGACGTGCCCGCATCGGCGCGGCTTTCATCGCTCGAAGGGACTTTTCGCGCGGGGATTTCCGAACCGTCGTACGGATACACGGAAGTGGGCACGGCCACCGGCGCGTTCCTGCTGGGGCAGTTTCTGGCGCCGCGAAAACACGACGTCCTGATTACGCGCGCGAACGTGATGTCGTGGCTTGAGATTGCGGAAGATAACGTCATCTTCCTCGGTCCCTCGGCGGGCATACATCAAACGGAGGATATTCCCTCAGGCGCGCAACTGACGCTTGAAGCGAGGGGAATTCGCAATTTGAGCCCACGGCCCGGTGAAGCTTCCTTTATAGAGGACCATCCCGCGGAAGCCGGCGGGGAAAGCGGTGAAAGCTACGCTCTGATCAGCCGCGTACCCGCGATGAACGGCCCCGGCGCGATTCTGATGCTTTCCGGCAATCAGATATCGAGCGTCATGGGCGGCGTGCAGGCTTTTACCAATCCCTCTCTGGCTGAAATGCTTGTGTCGCATCTGAAGACTTCTTCGGGCCACATTCCCAAATACTTCCAGGTTGTGGTGCGCGTGAAAGCGATGGACGATGTGCCGGTCGGGATCTCGTACCTGTTCCACCGCGAACTTACTGATCGCAGCCAGCATGCGGCCCCCAGGCCGTAGATCTCGCCCCGCGTAACGAATGTATTTCAAAACCATTCTGCTGACGATTTTCGCGGCCGGGGCGTTTGCTCAGGTGCTGCCGCAGGGCGTGGAGAAGAAGGCGACCCTCGGCGGGATCACCGAATACGATTATCCGAACGGCCTGCGGGTGCTGCTTTTCCCCGACCCTTCGAGTCCGAAGGTCACGATCAACATGACGTATCTGGTGGGGTCGCGGCACGAAGGCTACGGCGAATCGGGCATGGCGCATCTGCTGGAGCACATGAACTTCATCCTGACGACGAACGGCAGGAATGTAAAAAAAGAGCTGACCGACCATGGGGCCACATGGAATGGAACCACCGATGTGGACCGTACCAATTACTTCGAGACCATGACCGCGTCCGACGACAATCTCAAATGGGCGCTGGGCCTGGAAGCCGACCGCATGGTGAAGATGCGGATTGAAAAGCCGCTTCTCGATACCGAAATGACCGTAGTGCGCAACGAATTTGAGCGCGGCGAGAACAGGCCCGAGCGCATTCTCGAAGAACGCGTGCTGGCGACGGCATATTTATGGCACAACTACGGGAAGTCGACCATCGGATCGCGCGCGGATATTGAGAAAGTACCGATTGACCGGCTGGCCGCTTTTTACCGGAAGTATTACCAGCCCGATAATGCGGTGCTCGTAATCGCGGGCCAGTTCGATCAATCGAAAACTCTGGCTTATGTCGCCGGGACTTTGGGCGCGATTCCTGTGCCCGCGCGCAGGCTCGACGAGACATACACAGTCGAACCGGTGCAGGATGGCGAGCGGTATGTGGAACTGAGGCGGGTCGGCGACAACCCCGCGATCATGATCGCGTGGCATGCGCCTGCGCTGTCCCATCCCGATTCGGCCGCGCTCGAAGTGCTGGGCGGTATTATGTCCGGCGGCGGGGGAACCGGCCGGCTTTATAAGGCCCTCGTCGATAACAAAAAGGCGCTCACGGTGCGTATGAGTTATGAGGAACTGCACGATCCAGGCGTTGTAATAGCCTCCGCCGCGCTCAGCAAAGATCAGTCGCTCGACGAAGCGCGGAAGACCATCGTCGCGACGGTGGCAGGTGTAGTGAGCGAACCCCCCGCAAAGGACGAAGTGGAGCGCGAAAAGAGGCGCATCCTGCAGGCAATGGAGCAGCGGATGAATAATTCGCAGCAGGCGGCACTCGGGCTCTCGGAGACGATTGCCAGCGGCGACTGGCGGCTCTATTTCCTGAATTACGACCAGGTCAGGACCGTGACGCCTGAAGACATCGTGCGCGTGGCGAAGCGCTACTTCAAATCTTCGAACCAGACGGTCGGCGAGTTTATTCCGACGCCGAATCCGGACCGGACCGAGGTGCCCCCGGCCCCGGCCATCGAGGCGTCGCTGAAGAATTTCAACAGCACTTTTAACGTGACGCAGGGCGATGCCTTTGACCCCGCGCCCGCCAATATCGAAAAACATCTGACACGATCGAAGCTGCCCGGCGGGTTGAAAATCGTGATGCTGCCGAAGTCTTCCCGCGGGGGAACCGTGATGGCTTCGCTGCAGATTCGTTTCGGAGATGAGAAATCGCTGCAGGGCAGGCGGGCCATCGGAGATCTTGCGGGCGCGCTGCTGATGCGCGGCACGAAGACTCGTACGCGGCAGCAGATTCAGGACGAGATGGTAAAGCTGAATGCGCGCATTGGCGTATTCGGCGCCGTGGATGGCGCCGGCGCTTCGGTGCAGACGGTGGAGGCGAATCTGATCCCCGCGCTGGAGCTTGCGGCCGAGATGCTGCGCGCACCGTCGTTTCCGGATGCGGAATTCGAGCAGGTGAAGAAACAGCGTATCGCGGTCATTGAAAACAGGAGGACAGAGCCTGGAGCGCTGGCGCCGCTGGCGCTCGAACGTACGCTGAATCCTTATCCGCGCAGCGATCCGCGTTACACGCCGACGCTCGATGAGGAGATTGCGGAGACCGACAAGGTCACCCTCGACGACGTGAAGAAATTCTATGCGGAGTTCTACGGGGCGTCGAACGGCGAACTGGCGATCGTGGGGCAGTTCGATCCGGCTGCGGCAGGCAAGGCAGCAGCCGCATTGTTCGGGGACTGGAGGAGCCCATCCCGTTACAAGAGGATCACCACCGATTTCCAGAAGGTCAAGCCGGTGGACCTGAAAATCGAGACGCCGGATAAACAGAACGCGACGTTCGAAGCGGGTCTGATGCTGCCGATGCGGGATACCGATCCGGACTATCCGGCGATGGTGCTGGCGAACTATATGTTCGGAGGTTCCATCACCGCACATATGCAAGACCGGATCAGGAATCGGGAAGGCCTCAGCTACGGCGCGAGTTCCGGGTTCAGGGCTTCTGCGGAAGATAACGCCGCGAGCTTCAGAGCCACGGCGAGCAGCAATCCCAGGAACACGCCTAAGGTGGAAGCCAGTTTCCGCGATGAACTGACGAAGACGCTGGCGAACGGGTTTACAGACAGGGAAGTGGCCGAAGCGAAGAAGGCCATTCGCGATCAGAGAATCGTGTCGCGATCGCAGGATGCGCAGTTGCTGCGGCTGATCGCCAGCCGCGAGGAGTACGGCCGCACGATCGACTGGGATGAAAAGATGGACGCAAAGCTCGAAGCGCTTACGGCGGATCGGGTGAACGCGGCTTTCCGGAAGCACGTGGATGCGTCCGCCATTTCGGTCGTGAAGGCCGGAGACTTCAGGACCGCCGGCGCTTACGCGGAGTGAAGGGGCGGTTCGGGGGCTGCACTGCCGTCTGTCGTACGCGAATGCCGACGTGCACCCGCGCGATCCAGGCTCAGGAAGCGATGCCTGCGTCGAATTTTTCCCGCGCTCTCTTGATCGGGGCCCAGTGGCTCCCAACCCAGTCGACAAAATGCTGCATCGGCTCCAGTAAATTGAGCCCGAGATCCGTGAGCTCATACTCTACTCTCGGCGGCACTTCAGGAAATATCTAGCGAGTGACGAACCCATCCCGTTCTAAATTGCGCAGAGTGGTTGTGAGCATCCGTTGCGAGATCCCGTCGATCATCTTGTGAAGTTCGGAAAAGCGCGCGCGACCTCGCGGAGCCCTCGCGAGCATCACCACCAAAAGGATGCTCCATTTGTCCCCGACCCTGGTGAGGAACTCGCGAAGTACCCTGGCCTCTTCGCTCCTGCACATGAGGGCTACAGGTTCCAGCGCGTCGCGTTTTCCAGCTTTCTTCATTGGTTACCTCGAGCTCACTTACTGATGTGAATGTGCCTTCTTGTTTTTTATCAGCGCACAGTTCATGATGCAGGTATACATAAGTAACTGTAAGGAGAACGTCACTTGGGTTCAACAAAGCGAATCAGGATTTTCTACTGGATTCTCACCATTCTAATACTGCTGCCAACGGCGGGCTCTGGAATACCGGAACTCTTCATGAACGCTTCACCCGCGACCCTGCAGGCCCTCCACACTCTCGGATACCCGCTCTATCTCGTGAAGATCCTGGGTTTTGCGAAGATTCTCGGCGCCATGGCCATCCTTTACCAGCGGTTCCCCACGCTCAAGGAATGGGCATACGCGGGATTTACTTTTGATTTCCTGGGCGCTACCGCTTCTCACTTGTTGGCCGGCGATGCGGCGCATGCGCCGATACCGTTCGTCTTTTTCGCGTTGCTGATGGTCTCTTACTTCCTTTGGAAGAAGACAACGAAACCGGAATTGACCGCCTGAGCCGAAATCTGTGTTCGTGCTCTTCGGCCAAAACTGAACTGTTACATTTTACGCAGCTTCAGATGGGCGCTGCGTGTGACCTCAGTTCCGACGGTGGAGCGCAGCCAACTCAGGCTGACGCTGTTGACGATCCCTTCTTTGGCCTCTTCGAGTGTGGGAAACGTGCCGATGATGCGGAACCCGTCGCTGGTTGGGTTGAAGTGAGTGGCGTCGTAGGCCACCCAGTATTCCCCGACACGCACAGCATGCCCGAGATGACGCTCGGAATCAGTCAGGGCGCAGAGGGTGTCGGAATCGTGCCACTCGGGCGGGCCGCCGCGGGCCTGTAAAGCTTCCATGGCTTTCCCGAAGAGGAAGACCGCGCGAGTACGCATTCCGGAGGTCATGCTCCACCGTAACCGGAAAAGCCGGAGCGCGCGAGGGCTCCTGTACTGTTACTCAGCGGCACAGGGACGCGTACCGGGTACGGGTCGCGCGGGCCATCGTATGATCGGGAAGACCATGTTCCGCGGCACGAAAATTGCATCGGTGGCTGCGATCCTGATCGTGAGTGTCCCGGCAAGCGCCGCGGATCGCTGGACGCGCCTTTCCTCGCCCAACCTGGAGTTGTATACGACCGCGGGCGAGAAGGAGGGGAGGAACACGATCCTTCACTTCGAACGCGTGCGGGAGTTCTTTCAGCAGGCGTCGCCGGTGCGCAGCCAGGGCGATTTACCTGTGCGTATAGTCCAGTTCGACACGGAGGCGCAGTATCGGCCCTTCCGGCCCGGCGACCACGTGGCCGCCTATTTCACGGAAACGCCGGAGCGAGACTATATCGTGATGGGCGACCGCGCATCGGAGGATTTCGGGCCCGCGACCCACGAGTACACGCATCTGGTGGTCAGGCGCAGCGGGTTTCGCGTGCCCGTATGGCTGAACGAAGGCTGGGCGGAAGTGTTCTCGACGCTGCGCCCCATGGGCAAAGATATGGCGGTGGGCGATCTGCTCCCGGAGCGCATGAAAGCGCTTGCGGCCGAAAAGTGGATGGACTTCGATGAGCTGACCGCGGTGGATACGCATTCTGCCGCATATCACGAAGCTTCGCGCGTTGGAATTTTTTACGCGGAGAGCTGGGCACTGGTCCACATGCTGTTTCTGTCGCCGGAGTATAAAGATGACTTCGGGAAGTTCGTTACGGCGCTGAACGGCGGGAAGACTTCGCGGGAGGCCTGCGAGGTTGCTTTTGGGAAGTCATCGAGCAGGGTATTCGAAGATCTGCAAACATATTTCGTCAGAAAGAAGATTTTCGGCACGGTCTTCGAAACCCGGCTGGACAAGCGTGAGGCGGAGGTCCAGGCCACAGCCGTTTCGAACTTCGATGCCCGACTGATGCTGGCGGATCTGACGGCGGCCCGTGGCAAAGCAGACGAAGCGCGGCTCGAATACGCGAAGCTGGAGGCGGAAGCGCCGGGACGAGCCGATCTCCTCGAATCCATCGGGAACCTGGCTTTTGACAGCCACGACAAAGCTACGGCGCAAACTTATTTCGAGCGGGCCTATGCCGCCGGAAACGCGGATCCGCGGGTATATTATCGGCTGGCGATGCTGGATGTGGAGGCGAAGATGCCGCCGTCGGTTATTATTCCGATTCTCGAACGCGCGGTCGCGGCCAGGCCGGACTTCACTGACGCGAAGCTTCGTCTGGGGCTGCTTAAGGCAGCGGCCAGAGATTTTGCGGGCAGCGTGCAGATGCTTGAGTCGATTCCCGTCGTAACCCCGCAAATGGCGCCCAGCCTGTTTTGCATGCTGGCACTGGGGCAAATTCAGACCGGGGATCTGTCTGCCGCGCGGCAAAGCCTCGAAAGCTGCCGGAAATGGGCTAAGACGCCGGAGCAGTCTCAGCTCTCGGGGAGGATTGGTAAGTTTGTGGAGGCGCGACTGGCCCCTGCCGCGGGGGTGCATCGCGGGGAACAACTGACGCATGTGACGGGGATTGCGCGGAGCGTGGAGTGTTCCGGCGATGGAAACCGGCTCCATATCTTCGCCGGCGACAAAGTAGTGGTGTTCGATTTGCCTGGGCTCGATGCGGTGGAACTGCCGTCGAATCCCCGGAACGCCGCCAGTTTCGAATGCGGCCCGATGCGGCCGATCGGAATTGGCGTTGAATTTGCCCCGCCCCCCTCAGCGAAGGAAACCAGCGTGGGGATTGTGCGGCGCCTGGACTATTAGACTTCTTCGCGGATGGTGACGCGGCGGCCCTCTACAGTGACAAGGCCCGCGGCGAGGTAGCCGATGGCTTTCGAATAGATCAGGTGCTCCTGCGCGAGAATTCGGGCGGAGAGGGAATCCACCGTATCGTAATCGAGCACGGGCACGGCGGCCTGAATAATCACAGGTCCGGAATCGAGAAATTCATCGACAAAGTGAACCGTGCAGCCAGTGATGCGGACGCCGTATTCGAGGGCCTGGCGGGCGGCGTCGAGGCCGGTGAAGGCGGGCAGCAGAGAAGGGTGGATATTGAGCACGCGGTTCGGGAAGGCGCGAATCATGCCCGCGCTCAGCAGGCGCATGAAGCCGGCAAGGCAGACCAGATCGACCTCATGGGTCTGCAGTTCTTCAATGAGAAGCCTGTCGTAGGCTTCGCGCTCCATGCCCGCGGAGGCGATGACACGCAGAGGGATGCCGCGCTCGCGCGCGATTTCGAGACCGGGGGCATTGGCGCGATTGCTGATGACCACCGCAATTTCCGCCTCGATTTTGCCGCTCGCGATGGCGTTGGCGATGGCTTCGAAGTTGGAACCCCGCCCGGAGATAAGAATTCCCAGTCTCATTGGTTGTCTCTTTCCCGTCCTCCCCGTCAGCAATATTGGACGCGGGGCTTGCCGCGGCGCAGCGGCGTGACTTCGCCGATCACGCACGGTTCTTCGCCGCGGCGGGTGAGCAGGCGCATGGCTTCATTCAGCTTTTTCGCGGGAACGACCAGAATCATGCCCACTCCCAGGTTGAAGGTACGGCGCCAGTCAGCCTCTTGCAGGTCGCCCAGTCTGCGAATCGTCTCGAACAGAGGCGGCACCTCCCAGGAGCTGGTTTGAACGAATGCCCCGAGGCCTTTGGGGAGCACGCGCGGGAGGTTATCGGTAATGCCCCCGCCGGTGATATGCGCCGCTGCGAAGATAAAGTCTTTTTTGAAAAGCGCCTGAATAGACTTGAGATAACTGCGGTGTACGCGCAGCAATTCATCGGCGAGGCGCGTGCCAGTCTCGGGGAGTACGGAATCGGGCGACAGTTTTCCGACCTCGAACAGGACCTTGCGGGCCAGCGAATAGCCATTGGTATGCAGGCCGGTGGAGGGAAGCGCGACCAGAACATCGCCGCTTTTTACTTTGGAGCCGGTGAGCAGTCGCGGCTTTTCGACGATTCCCACGATGGTGCCCGCTAAGTCGTATTCGCCATCGTGGTACATGCCTGGCATTTCGGCGGTTTCGCCTCCGATGAGGGCGCAGTCGTTTGAGGCGCACCCGCGCGCCATGCCTTTAACCACCTGCGCCGCTACTGTGGCGTCCAGCTTGCCGACGGCGAGGTAGTCGAGAAAGAAAAGCGGCGTGGCGCCCTGTACCGCGATGTCGTTGACGCAGTGGTTGACCAGGTCTTCGCCGATCGTCTCGTGGCGGCCCGTGGCGAATGCAATTTTCAGTTTCGTGCCGACGCCGTCGACTGAGCTCACGAGCACAGGCTGACGCATTTTCGGCAGCGCGAAACAGCCGCCGAACGACCCGATATCCGTGAGAACGCCTTTAGTAAACGTGGCGCGCGCCATGCGGCGGATTTCGCCGACAGCGCGGTCGGCTTCGTCAATGTTGACGCCGGCGTCTTTATATGAAGTTTTGGCCATTATGCGTGAGAGAGGTTGGCGAAACGAACCAGTATAGCGTCCGGGTCACTTGCGTCATAAGGAAAACGGGGCGCTAAACCAGCGCCAGCCGCTTCAGCTTCATCCGGTCACGGCGCACTTGCGCAAGGTCGTACTGTGCCTGTTGCACAAGCCAGCCTTCCTCGGTACCGCCGAAAACTTTGGACAGCCTGACGGCCATTTCCGGCGATATGCCGCGCCTTTCGTTGACAAGTTCGGAAAGCGTGTTGCGC
>JALYHT010000105.1 GCA_030776225.1 Acidobacteriota bacterium
ACCCCACATCGCGTTGTTTCAGTTGCCTTCCGGCGTTCGGCTCAAAATCGAACAGAGCCGCGGCCCCCGCTGGGGCCTCGAAATGCTGAACGCCACTGGCTCCGCCGCCCACCTCTCTCTGCTCCACGCTGACAAGCTTGCCTCTTCATTATTTGCTTCTTCTTTGCCGGACGAGGAATCCGTTTATGCCGCGCTGGATCTTGAGTTCATCCCGCCGGAGCTGCGCGAAGGCAATGACGAAATCCGCCTGGCGGCTGTTGGCTCCCTTCCGAAGCTCATTACCGCTTCCGACATTCGCGGTGAGCTCCACGCCCACTCCACCGCAAGCGACGGCGTCCACACGATCGAGCAGATGGTCCGCGCCGCTCAGGCGAAAGGCTACGAGTACGCGGGTATATCCGACCATTCGCAAAGTCTCAAAATCGCCGGCGGCGTTTCAGAAGACGACCTCCGCAAACAGCTTCGCTACATCGACCGCCTCAATGCGAAGAACCCGTCTTTCAGAATTCTGAAATCCTCCGAGGTCGATATTCTCGAAGACGGTTCGCTCGATTACCCCGACGATCTTCTGAAAGAACTTGACTACACGGTCTGCTCCATCCATTCCCGCTTCGCGCGCGGCAAAGCCCAACAGACCGAACGCATTCTGCGCGCCATGGACAACCCGTACTTCACCATCCTGGGGCACGCCACCGGACGCCTTCTCCTCAAACGCCCCGGTTATGAAATCGACGTGGACCGGGTCGTGGAACACGCGCGCCAGCGCGGCTGCTACTTCGAAATCAATTCCAGTCCCGACCGCCTCGATCTTTCCGCAACCAACGCCCGTATAGCGCGCGATGCCGGGGTCAAGCTCGCCATCACGACCGACGCCCACAGCATTCGCGACTACGGCCTGGTCCGCTGCGGTACTGATCAGGCCCGGCGGGCCGGTCTGCGCCGCTCCGATGTTCTGAACGCCCTCAGCCTGCCCGACCTCGAAGCCGCTCTCAGAGCCTCGCGTCCTTAACCGCTCAGCGTCTCCGGCCAACTTCTCCCGGCCAGCTTCTCCAGATCGATTTCCGCAGACGCGCACACGATCGCCTTATTCACGTTCTCCATGTGCTTCAACGAATATTCCTGCTCTTCGGCCGTTTGCGTCGCCACGCAGTCGGAAGGGACATACACCTCGAGATCGCGCATATACGCATCGTTCGCCGTAATCAGAATGCAGCTGTTCGTAGACAGCCCGGCCAGCACGATACGTTTGGTCCCGAGATGTTTCAGAAGCACATCGAGCGGCGTCTGATAAAAAGCCGAGTGCTTCGGCTTCAGCACAAAATAATCTTCCGGCTCCGGTTTTAGCTGCTCGACAAAGCAATGCCCTTTTACGTTCGGCGCCAGACACCGCTCCACCACATCTTTGAAACTGGATTGCCACCGGCCAAAGTTGTCGTTGACATAAATTGCCGGAATACCAGCCGCCCGCGCCCTTATTTTCAACTGCCTGATCGGACCGGCGATCTGAGCCGCGCCTGCCAGCAATTCATCCCCGCCCGGAAATCCAAAGTCGTTGATGAGATCGACCAGCAGCAAAGCCGCTTCGCTCGAATCCGGCGCGCTGCCGTCGAGATCGTCCTTTTTACCCGGCTGAGAACTCACGTCGAACTGTTTCCGCACGCGAGCCTCCACCAATGCAGGGTCTGTGACGGCGCGCACAAATAACGGGCGCCTGAAACAATAGACTCTTGCCGTCCCGGTTCCGAAGCCTCGCCACGTCGCTTCCTCTGATCGCAGGGGCCGCGCTCGTCATCCGCATCTCCTCCGCGTGGATTTACCAGTCCCACACCCCTCACCAGGGCCTCGCCGCCGTTCCATTCCTCTTCGAATCCGGCAACATCGCCGTTTCGCTCGCGCGCGGCAACGGCTTCGGCTCGCCTCTTCGTATTGAGACCGGCCCCACCGCCTGGATGACGCCCATCTACCCGCTCCTGCTTTCGGCGATTATGCGAATCTTCGGCGTCTACACCTTTGCGTCCTGGCTCGCCGCCGTAGCGATGAACGTCTGCTTCTCATCTCTCGCGTGCGTGCCACTCTACTTCGCGGGGATGCGTATAAAGGGAATCGGACTCGCGTCCACAGCCGCGTGGCTTTGGGCTATATTCCCGAATGCGATCCTGCTCAGCTACCAAAGTCTCTGGGATACCTCGCTGTCGGCGCTTCTCGGCGCAACGGTCCTTTGGGCCACGCTGCGCATAGCGGATTCCGACGACGAACGCGACTGGACCCTCTACGGCCTGCTCTGGGGAATCGTCCTGATGACCAATGCCGCTGTCCTGTCTATACTCCCGCCGCTGCTGGGCTGGGCCGCCTTCCGCCACCGGGGGAGCCTGAAGAATGCGACGTTGGCGGCAGGCATGATCGTGCTCGCGTGCACCCCATGGACGCTCCGCAATTACATGGTCTTCCACAGCCTCGTACCGTTGCGATCGCCCCTGGGCCTGCAACTCTGGGCCGGCAACAATCCCCAAGCCAAAGTGATCTGGCTCGGCGACCACCACCCCATGAA
>JALYHT010000106.1 GCA_030776225.1 Acidobacteriota bacterium
AGGTGCCCCCGGGCCCTCCTGGCCGGGCTGGGACGAGGCCTTGTACATCGCTTCGGCCAGCTTATGGCTCGCCTGCGTCAACTTGTCGGTTGCCGCATTGAGTTTGTCCGGCTCGCCTTCCGCGATGGCCTTCTTCACGTCTTCGATAGCCGTCTCAATATTTTTCGCTTCTTCATCGCCGACTTTGTCGCGATGCTCTTTCAGCGTCTTTTCGACGTTGTAGACCATGGCGTCGGCGCGGTTGCGGGCTTCGATCTGGTCCTTCGCCTTGCGATCGTCCGCGGCGTGGGATTCGGCGTCTTTCGCCATCTTATCGACCTCGTCTTTCGACAGGCCGGAGGAGGACGTGATGGTGATCTTCTGCTCGTTATTGGTGGCTTTATCCTTCGCGACCACGTTGAGGATGCCGTTGGCGTCGATGTCGAAAGTGACTTCGATCTGCGGCACGCCCCGGGGCGCGGGAGGAATGCCGATCAACTGGAAAACGCCCAGTTGCCGGTTGTCTTTGGCCATGGCGCGCTCGCCCTGGAAGACCTTGATTTCGACGGAGGTCTGGCTTTCGGCCGCTGTCGAGAAGGTCTCGCTCTTGCGGGTCGGGATGGTGGTGTTGCGATCGATGAGCTTGGTGAAAACGCCGCCGAGGGTTTCGATGCCGAGCGTGAGAGGCGTGACGTCGAGAAGGAGAACATCCTTCACTTCGCCGCCGAGGACGCCGCCCTGCACAGCCGCGCCGACCGCGACCACTTCATCGGGGTTCACCGTCTTGTTGGGCTCTTTGTTAAAGAGCTGTTTCACGATGGTCTGGATGCGCGGAATCCGCGTGGACCCGCCCACGAGCACAACTTCATCGATTTTGTCCGGCGTGACACCGGCGTCCTGCAAAGCCTGTTTGCACGGCCCCACGGAGCGCTGGAAAATGTCTTCGCACATCTGCTCAAACCGCGAGCGGGTGAGCTTCATGGCGAGGTGCTTGGGACCGGTGGCGTCCGCCGTGATGAACGGCAGGTTCACATCGGTTTCGAGCAGGGTGGAAAGATCCATCTTGGCTTTTTCGGCAGCTTCCTTGAGCCGCTGCAGCGCCATCTGGTCCTTCGAAAGGTCAATCCCCTGTTCCTTTTTGAATTCGGCGATGATCCAGTCCATGACGCGCTGGTCGATGTTGTCGCCGCCCAGATGCGTGTCGCCATTGGTGGATTTCACTTCGACCACGCCATCGCCCACTTCGAGAATGGATACGTCGAAAGTACCGCCGCCGAAATCGTAGACGGCGATGGTTTCATTCTTCTTCTTGTCGAGCCCGTAGGCGAGCGCTGCGGCCGTGGGTTCGTTGATGATGCGCTTTACGTCGAGGCCCGCGATCTTGCCGGCGTCTTTGGTGGCCTGGCGCTGCGAGTCGTTGAAGTAAGCGGGAACAGTGATGACGGCTTCCGTGACCTTCTGGCCCAGGTAGGATTCAGCGGCCTCCTTCAGCTTGGTGAGGATCATGGCCGAAATCTCGGGCGGGGTATATTTCTTGCCCTGGATTTCCACGCGCGCGTCGCCGTTATCGCCCTTAGCGACTTTGTACGGGACCATCTTCTGTTCTTCCGGGACTTCGTCCATCCGGCGGCCCATGAACCGTTTGATCGAGAAGATCGTGTTCTCGGGGTTGGTGATGGATTGCCGCTTGGCAACCTGCCCGACGAGCCGTTCTCCGGTTTTCGTGAATGCCACAACCGAAGGCGTGGTGCGGGCGCCTTCCTGGTTCGCGATCACTGTCGGCTGGCCGCCTTCCATGACGGCGACGACGGAGTTGGTGGTGCCGAGATCGATACCGATAATTTTGCCCATGTTGTTGTTTAAAACCTCTCTTATGAACTTGTGGCTGCGGGAGAGCGCCTTCCCGATATTAGCTCAGCTCAATTATGAAATATGAGTGTACCGTTGTCAATAGGGGTGAGTCCCTATTTTCCGAGCTTCTCGTTAATATAAGACTTCAGGAGAGTAAAATTGACAGCGCCCGACACGGGCTCACGCTTGCCTTTCACGATGATGACGACTGTAGGCGTCGCGGCGATATGGTCCACATCGCGGGCCATTTCTTCGTCTTTGAGGGTCTGGTCTTCGAGGCGCGGGTCGTTTTTAACTTTTTCGCGGACCTTTTCCATTTCCGCGGGTGAGAGAACTTTCGCGACTTCGGCGTCTACATTACCGCTGTGGGACCACTCCGGTTGGGTTTCAAAGAGTCGATCGCACACGGCATCGTATTTTCCGACTTCCCCCGCGGCGTTTGCGTATCGCGCGGCCAGCTTCGAAAACTGGAATTGAGAGATGCGGAAATCGCGGTGGATGAAGCGCACTTTGCCGGTATCGATGAACTCGGTCCTGAGCTGGGGGAGTACGACGAGGTAGAACTCGCGGCAGTGGGGGCATTGGAAATCTGTATAGACCTCCAGCGTGACCGGGGCGTTCGGCGAGCCGGAGACGCGAAAGGCGGGGACATCGGCGGCCGGGGCTGATATGGTCAGCAGGAGCGCCGGAAGGACGAGTGAGAGTAAATGCATCAATAATAATGTAGCTAAAGTCCCGAATAGTAGTCGTAGCCCTGTTCGGCCCAGTAATCGGCCGGGGGTTTATCCGAATACCAGAGACTGCCGATGCGTTTGATGTTCTTGATGCCGTACTTAACCGGGACGACCAACCGCAGCGGAGCGCCGTGTTCGCCTGTGAGCGGGGCGCCGTTCATTTCCCAGGCGAGCAGCGTCTGCGGATGCAGGGCGCTGGCCATATCGATGCCGACGTAATAGTCCCGACTCGGCGTGTTCATGCCCACGTACGCGGCTTTTTCGGAGCCAGGGGCGAACTTCGCGGTGAAGTCTGAAAGGCGCGCGCCCGCGAATTGCGTGACGGTACTCCACCCTTCGACGCACTTGAAGTCGATGGTTTCCTCGGAACGGGGCAGTGACTTGATTTCTGAAAGGCCGAGTTGTCTGACGCTGCCGCTGGCCGGAGTCAGGGTGAGTTGCCAGGCCGACTGGTCTATAGGCTGCTCCATCCCGATAATGCCGTTGACTTTGATCGGACGCACGGCGGATGCGGGATAGGTCTTTACAAGATGACCGTTGCTGTAAAGCGTGCCGCGCACCACGCGCGCGTTGAAGCCGAGTACGCGGCGCAGGGGCGCGGGAATTTCATTATCCAGAGGCTGATGGTTCAGCCAGCGCCACCCTGCGACCGCCGCTACCCCGCCCGCTGCCAATGCCATAAAGGAGCGGCGGGTTCGTCGTGCAAGTTCTGCTTCCGGCGCCAGAGTTTTCTTCGGATCGTCAGTCACGGCGAGTCACCTCCGCGTTTGCGTCGTCAAGATCGTAGCCGCAGACCATCGAGCGGAAATTCGCCCACCCGGCCCGGGCAACCTGGGCGACGTGGATTACGAAGAAGGCGACATAACCCATGGTCAGCCAGAAATGTTGCCACCGCGCCCATTCATACCCGCCCAGCGCCGCGGTGAGCCAGTGTAGTTGGGCGGGTTTGTAAATCGCGAGGCCGGTGAGCAGGCTGCAGCCGCCCATGAGGATAACGGCCGTATATGTGATCCTCTGCGCCGCGTTATAGCGCCCCTGCGGCGGGAGAGCGACTTTGAAACCGGCCTCGTGCATAGCCACGCGCAGGGCTTCGCGGGGAGAATTACGGTCAGGCAGGAGTCCGCGCCATTCACCCGAAATCAGAGTGTAAAGAACGTAGGCGATTCCATTGATCGCGAAGAGCCAGGCAAAGGCGAAGTGGAGCCCCATCCCCAGGGCCAGATTCTGCGCCGCGCCTGTCAGATCGTAAAACCAGGCTGGGAAGAAATGCACCAGAGTGACGCCGCCCAAGCCGATGCGGTAAGGATCGTAAGCCCAGTAGATCAGCAGTCCGCTGTAGATCATGGCCAGCAGCAGCGGAAAGCTGAGCCAGTGGAACCAGCGCGTCGCGAGCCTGTGTTTTTCTTCAAGCACTTTCACTGTGGCGATATCTCCCGCACCCACGATTCTATTCCTTAAATGGACCGGCTGGAGGCCGAAGCGCAGGTTCCGGTACTTTAAAGGCATTCGGTGATGTGAATCAATGAAAGAAGCCGGAAAATCCTCCACATGCGGGGGAGAATTTTCCGGCGAATGGTTAAATCAAATCGTCTTACAAAAGCCGCGGCCGGAAGTGCAGTTCACCGGGCCGCTAACCTCTAGGCGACCTTGCGCAACGGCGGTCTCAACGCGCCCCGCTTGTTAACGGAGGGCGGCATTTGCAACAATCTACCAGGTTCCGACGCCACTTCTTTACGTACGACCGGCGAGAAATACTCATCCAGAGGAAACAGGGCATAAGGTTCCAGTTCGCGGAATGCGCGGCCCAGTTTCTGCTGAATACGATAAACAGCATGGAAAAATATCCCCTTTTCCA
Source organism: Acidobacteriota bacterium (assembly GCA_030776225.1). GTDB lineage: Bacteria > Acidobacteriota > Terriglobia > Bryobacterales > Bryobacteraceae > BOG-234. Next base: position 4,420 of record JALYHT010000106.1, read on the forward strand.
TCTTCAGCTGCCTGCAGCACAGCCGCCAGTCCGCGCCGAGAATGAAATGATATCGGAAAAGTCTGTATTCGAATTCATCCAGGATGCGCTTGCTGACCAGACAAAAATCGGCGACATATTCCTCGTCTTTGCGACCCCAAACCGGGCGCCGCTGCCGGCCGCCGACGATTTCAAACCGCACATGGCTCATGCTCTTCTCCTTCTGAATACAATGCCGGAATCGGGAATAGCACGCTCGAAAAATCCCTCTTAAGACACAGTTGCAGGGCGCTTCCGCTGAGCCTTTTCTGCTTGTGCTGCTGCGCAATCCAAGTCCCTGGCATTGCGAGCAGGATTCTTTCGCTACGGCGATGGTTTCCGAACGATTCCACTCGAAATTCACGAATGTTTCCTCCCGGTACGTTCAACAATTGCACCGATGTTCCTGAAGGCGTTTTTCTCAGATATATAAAAATTGCGCCATTATCCAATTCGTAACAGCCGGGCGACAAGACGGATCTCCTTGGCGACAAACGAGTTGGAGCCTGGAAGGGACGGCTCCAAACTAATAAATAGTGTGATTTGACACATACCTATTTCCCGGAGAAATATAGTCTGGTACCCCAAAGTGTATTTTCAGGAACTCCAGAGCCGGCTGGTGGATGTGGCCCGCGAACGCGTGAGGGCGGGCCAGTTGACCGAACGCGGGCTGGCGCGGCTCTGCGGCATGTCGCAGCCGCATATGCATAACGTATTGAAGAAGATCCGGGCTCTCTCGAATGACTCGGCGGACCGTCTCATGGGGGCTCTGGGGCTGGGTGTGTCCGATCTTTTGTGGCGTGTCTCCTCCGAACCCGACGCCGGAATTCAGGCGATCCCTGTCATGCGTAACAGAATCGGTCCGGGGGCCGACGCGGTGTTCGGGGTCACTAAAGGGTACGTCCCCATGCCGCGTTCCATTCTGAAAGACCTGGTGGATCCGGTGGCGGCCCGGCTCAGGCCGGATCTGGTCCTGCCCAAAGCGCTGGCCGCTCATGACGTTGTATTGCTCGATCGGAATCCGCGGCTACGCGCGGCGCCGGCGCCCCAGGGCCTCTGGGTCGTCAGTGATGAGGGAGGTATGCGGGTTCGGTATCTGCGGATGGGGCCGGGGCGGCTCTATATCGCCCATGAGGTCACTCTCGACGATCCTGAACGGTGGCAATCCATCGGGCTCAAGGGCCGGAATATTCTGGATATCGTGCTCGCGAGAGTTGTCTGGGTGGGGCGGGAGCTCGATGTGCTCACGCCGCTGACGGACGAAAATCCAGCCGGTCAGTTGCCTCTGCCCAACTCGTCGTAGAGCTTCAGCACGTCCTCGGCGGTACGGGCCCAGCTGAAACTGGCCGCCTGTTTCCGCCCTTTGAGGATCAATTCTTCGCGCAGGCTGTCGTTCAGCAGCACTTCGCTGATCCCGCGGGCTATGTCGAAAACATTCTCGGGATTCACCAGCATGGCCGCGCCGCCGACCACTTCGGGAAGCGAACTGACAGCCGATGCGATCACGGGCGTGCCGGACGCCATGGCTTCGAGCGGCGGCAGGCCGAAACCTTCATAAAGCGACGGGAACACAAAGGCTGTGGCGAGTTCGTGGAAAATGCGCAGCGTTTCAAATGGAAGGAAGCCCAGAAAGCGCACGCAATGTTCCACGCGGCTGTGGATTACGGCGCGCCTTACATCGGGATGGCGCGAGATTTCATCGCCGATCACGATCAGGCGGAGGTCGCGGAAACCGCCGTGGCTTTCGAGACTGCTGCGCGCAACCGCGAAGGCTTCAATCAGGCGGGGAATATTTTTTTGCGGACGGATGGAGCCCGCGTAAAGCAGAAAAGGGTAGCGAATCTGATAACGCTCCAGAATTCTGTGACGCTCGCGGGCCGCGTCTTTGGCGTCCTTCGCGCCGGTAACCGAACTGTCGTTCGCGGCGGACGGGGGACCCTGCCGGAGCATAAAAATGGGATCGGGGGCGTTATATATCAACCGGACTTTGGCCGCGCAATCCGGCACGAGATTCATCACATCGCGCTGCGTGGCGCCGGAAACCGCGATGATCCTGCCGGCGCGTTCGAGACCCCGGCGCAGGCGGAAACCACGCACGGCGTGCAGCAGACCGGAGGCATCGTCATAGAACAGGCTGCTGAGATCGTGTATTGTGACGACGTACGGTTTGTTCAGCAGGAGCGGGACGCGGTGGAAGGGAATATGGGTTACGTCGGCGCGCAGCCTGCGAATGAGATTCGGCAGAGCCAGATGATCGACGCGGGCGGCATCGGCGCGCGCGTAGAGGACGGTTTCGAAATTGGGCGGCAGGTGCGCGAATTGAGCTGCATCCGCCAGCGCGCAGATCAGATAATACCTGTGGCTGGCGCCGGCTGCCGCAAGGGCCTGAAGCAGATTACGGATATACGTGCCGACGCCGAAGTCGCGTACACGCCGGACGTCGATTGCGATATTCACGAAACTTCGTGGCGCGGGCGAAGACTTAAGCGCGCGCGGGAATGGCCTCGGTTTTCCACTGGTAAAGCGGGAAACGCGCCGTCAGCGCTTCCACTCGATTTCTGACCGCAGCGATGACGCTTTCGGAATTCACGTCTTTCAGGACTTCCGCAATGAGCGCCGCAACTTCGCGCATTTCCGCTTCCCCGAAGCCGCGCGTGGTGGCCGCCGGGCTGCCCAGCCGGATGCCGCTGGGATTCATAGGAGGATTCACATCGAAGGGAATAGCATTTTTGTTGACGGTGATGCGGGCGCGGTCGAGCGACTGCTCGGCCTCGCGCCCCCGCACGCCCTTTGAAAAGACATCGACCAGCAGGAGATGGGTGTCGGTGCCGCCTGAAACGATGCGGAACCCCTCGCCCTGGAGACCCTTTGCGAGAGCCTGCGCGTTCGCGATCACCTGCTTTGAATACTTCACAAATTCCGGTTGCGATGCTTCAAGAAAACAAACGGCTTTGGCCGCAATCACATGCACCAGCGGGCCGCCCTGCGTTCCGGGGAAGACCGTCTTATCGATAGCCGCGCCGTATTTTTCCTTCGCCAGCACAATGCCGCTGCGGGGGCCGCGCAGAGTCTTATGGGTGGTAGACGTCACGATGTCGGCATATTCACAGGGGTTGTCATGCAGACCCGCGGCAATCAGGCCTGAAATATGCGCCATATCCACCATCAGCAGGGCGCCGACGGAATCCGCCACCTCGCGGAATTTGGCGAAATCGATCCTGCGGGGGTAAGCGCTGCCGCCCGCCACGATCATCTTCGGCTTGTATTCTTCGGCTACTCTGGCCATGTCGTCGAAATCGAGCTGCTCGGTTTCTTTGTTGACCCGATAAGCCGCGACGTGATAAGTCTTGCCCGAGAAATTCAGCTTGTGACCATGGGTAAGGTGTCCGCCGTGGGCGAGATCGAGGCCCATGATGGTATCGCCCGGCTGCAGCACGGCGCTATAAGCCGCCTGATTCGCCTGCGAGCCCGAATGGGGCTGCACGTTGGCGTATTCGGCCCTGAAGAGTTTCTTCGCCCGTTCACGAGCCAGATTCTCCACTTCATCGGCAAACTCACAGCCGCCGTAGTAGCGCTTTGCCGGATAGCCTTCAGCATATTTGTTGGTGAAGATACTGCCAGTGGCCTCGAGGACGGCTTCGGAGGTGAAGTTTTCGCTCGCAATCAGCTCGATCTGGCCGTCCTGCCTGCGCGTTTCCTTCTGGATCAGCTCGTAGATTGCCGGATCGGTTACTGCCAGCGGTTGCGCTATCGAAGATTTTGGCATGAGTAAGGCTGATTTTAACATTCGGGAGGGGCAGCGCGCCGGAGACTCGCCCGGATGAGCCGTGTCCCGTCCGGCTCTGACTTACAATAGATATTTGGCAAAGAGAACATTATTTCTGAACCCCCCCTCTTTCGAGGGTTTCGACGGAGGGGCGAGTTCCCGCTGGCCAGCCTCCCGGGAAATCGAATCGTATTGGTACCCGGTCTGGCTTTGCTATCCGGCCGGCATGCTTCCCGACAGCAAGGTTGTGGATGCGCCGCCGCACAAAATTTCCATTGAACAGACAGTGGATATGGCGCGGGATTTCGAACTGCTGGTTCTGTTTACGTCCACGCCCGGCTTTGAAGTGGATTGCAAAATCGCCGAGATGATGAAGAGCGGAAATCCGCGGCTGGAAGTCTGCTTTGTGGGGCCTCCGGTCACGGTTGAGCCCGAAAAAACTCTGAATGCCAGCGACGCGATCGACTTTATCATTCGCCGCGAATTCGACTATCAGATTGTCGATTACGCGAACGGCAAACCGCTTGAGGAAATTCCAGGCGCCAGCTTTCGGAAAGACGGGGTTGTAATAAACAATCCGGAAGCTCCTTCCATTGAAAATCTCGACGCGCTGCCGTGGGTCACGAAGACTTATAAGCGCGATCTGGATATTACGAATTACAACGTTCCGTTCCTGCTCAATCCGTTCATTTCGATGTACACATCGCGCGGCTGCCCGGCGATGTGCACGTTCTGCCTTTGGCCGCAGACGCACTCCGGACACCGCTGGCGGCTGCGTTCGAGCGACGATATCCGCGACGAGGTGAAGTACGCGCTCGAAACCTTTCCGCACGTGAAAGAGATTTTCTTCGACGACGATACGTTCAATTACCGCAAAGAGCGCACGATCGAACTTTGCGCGAAACTGAAGCCGCTGAATTTCACGTGGTCATGCACGTCGCGCGTTACGACGGATTACGACACGCTCAAAGCCATGAAAGAAGCCGGATGCCGGCTCCTGATCGTTGGCTATGAATCGGGCGATCCGCAGATTCTGAAGAACATCAAAAAGGGCGCGACCATCGATATGGCCGAGCGCTTCACGGCAAATTGCAGGAAGCTCGGTCTGGTGATCCACGGGGATTTCATCGTGGGCCTGCCTGGCGAGACGCGGGAGAGCATTCGCAAGACGATCGACTTCGCGAAGAAGCTGGACAATGAAACCATTCAGGTGTCGATAGCGCATCCGTATCCGGGAACTGAGTTTTACGCCTATGCGCAGAAGAACAACCTGATCTCGATCGGCAATATAGTCGACGAACGCGGCAATCAGCTTCCGAAGGTGGTTTACGAAAATCTGAACGAAGCGGAACTGATGGACTGGGTGGAGCGCTTCTACAGCGAGTATTACTTCCGCACGCGCGTGATCTGGCGCATGGTGCGCAAGGTGATCTTCAATGCGCACGACCGTAAACGCCTGACGAAGGAAGCGCGGGAGTATATGGCGCTGCGCGCGCGACGCCGGAAATTCATCTCCGATCAAAGGCAGCAGACCACCGTTTCCGCGAATGCCGGGGACTAGTCATCCGCCAGCGGATTTCCACGCCCGGAAGAGTCTTCAAAATAAGACCCGGCTGTTCGCTGTACTCACTATCTTCAGCAACGTGGCGGGCAATTCGTTTTTAACGAAAGGCATGCAGCAGCTGGGGGAGATCGGCAACTCGCCGCTGGCTTTGATTGGCGCGCTGTTCCATCCTCTGGTGGCGATCGGCGTCGTGCTGCTGATCGTCTGGACCCTGACCCACATGGCGCTGCTGAGCTGGGCCGATCTCAGTTACGTGATGCCGGTGACCGCGATGGGTTATGTGGTGACGGCGTTTGCCGCGCGGCTGTTTCTTGGCGAGAACGTTTCGCCCGTGCGCTGGACGGGCATCGTACTCGTAACCGCAGGAGTGACGCTGGTGGGCCGCACTGCGGCCGCTACCGCGCGGGGGCAACAGTCATGAAGTGGGTGCTGGTGTTGCTGGTGGTCTGCGCGACGACGGTGGGCGACGTCCTGCGCTCTCTCGGGATGCGGCAGCACGGCGAGATCCGCGACTTCCGGCCGGGCGCGATTGGCAGCGCCTTCGGGATGGTGGCCCGTAACGGCTACGTGATCGTTTCCACCTGCGCGATGGCGGTGTCTTTTTTCTCGTTCATGAAGCTGGTTTCAATCGCGCCCATGAGTTTCGCGGTGCCAATGTCGGCGGCGACTTTTATACCCGAAACACTTCTGGCCCGCGTTCTGCTGAAAGAGCAGGTGGATTGGCGGCGGTGGGCGGGAGTGTCGCTGATCCTGATCGGCGTGGTTTTTATCTCGCAGTGAGCTGGCCGGGAAAAGCCGCCGCGGTACTGGCTGGCTGCGGCGCCGCTTACAATATTCTCGCGATCGCGGGAGCTCTTCGCTTCCGCCGAAAGCACAAGCTGCCGGATTTCACGCCGCCGGTTTCCATTCTGAAGCCGGTGCGCGGGCGCGATCCGCATTTCTACGAAGCCATACGATCGCACGCGCTGCAGCGGTATCCGGAGTTTGAACTAATATTTGGCATCGCCGACCCACTGGACGCGGCAGTGATGGATATCGAGCGGCTGCGCGCGGAGTTTCCGTACGTGCCGATTCGTATGGTCCATACCGCGAACGACGCCCCCAACGGGAAAGTCGGGTCGCTTGAGATTCTGGCGCGCGAAGCGCGGTATGGCGTCCTGCTCGTGAACGATGGGGATATTCTGGTCACCCCCGATTATCTGGCGCGCGTGGTCGGATTGCTTTCCGATGCCGGAACCGGCCTGGTCACATGCCTCTACCGGGGACGCGGATCTTCCCTGGCCTCGAAAGCGGAAGCGCTGGGCATCGCGACGGAGTTTGCGCCGAGCGTGCTCGTGGCCCGTTTGGTGTCGGAGGGTGGTTTCGCGCTCGGCTCCACCATGGCTTTCCGGGTTGCCGACCTGAACGCAATCGGCGGGTTTGCTTCAATCCGGGAATATCTGGCGGACGACTACCAGCTGGGGGCGCGCATTGCGGTGACCGGAAAACGAATCGCGTTGTCGGATACCGTGGTCGAAACCCATCTGGGGGCGGGTTCCTGGCGCGATGTCTGGATGCATCAGGTTCGCTGGTCGCGCACGATAAGAGTTTCCCGGACCGCGGGATATTTCGGGTATCTTGTCACGCAGGCGACTTTCTGGTGCGCGATGGCTGCGTTCGCCGGGTACTGGCGCATCGCTGCCGCAGGCATGGTGATTCGGTTGCTGGCGGCGGCCGCGTCCATGAGCGCTTTGGATTATCCGGGCAACGCGCTGTGGCTCGTGCCGCTGCGCGATCTGTTCGGGCTGGCGGTATGGGCCGCGGGTATGGTGGGCCGAACTGTCGAATGGCGGGGCCTGCGGTTTCGATTGCTCTCCGACGGGCGAATCCGGCCGCTCTGAGCGGGCCCGGTTGCATTTTGCCCAGGCGGCACTGTGGCTATTCAAGTGCTTGCTTGAGAAGGAGTGCCCGGATGATCACGGGTGGCTAATAACGAGGGAGACCCGTATGAAAACCACGATGCTTGCTATGGCCTTCGCGGCAGGTTTGTTGGCGCAGCAGTCAACCAGTACAAGCGAAAAAACACAGCAGAATTCCACCACGCAGGTCAATCCGGACGGAACAGCAGTTCAAAGCTCCGATACAACCCACGTCAAATCGAACACGACGAAAAGTGCGGACGGCACGGCGGTACACAGCGCCGGGGCATCGCATCACGCCAGCACCACGGTCACGAATCCGGATGGAACGCAAAATTCAACCGAGACGCACCGGCGCCGCAGCACCACGACCGCGGATACTCCGCAGGGCACGAGCACCTCTGAGCATCAGAGTTCCGAATCGAGTACGACGACACAAAAATAAGGACTCGGCCCGTTCTTTAAATAAAGGCTACGGTCTTAACGCCGGAAATATCGAAGCGTTTGCGGCAGCGCGGATTTTTGCACATTGCCTGCGTATCCACCAGCAGCATGTAGCTTTGGGCTTTTGCGAATTTTGCGCGGTCCCGCTCATCCGCGCCGCCGGGCAGCCGGTCTTTTTTAGTGCGCAGGATGTAATTCAACTCGTAAATGTCCTGCGTTCGGCAATTCGGGCAATTCAGAGTCGCGGGCTTTTTGGTCTGCGACTCTGAATAATAGGCGCGCTCGTCCACCTTTATCGATTGCTCATAGGGATCCACTTCATCCCGTCCGCGTTGCCTTTGTATTCGGCGCGCGGGCGGATGAGGCGGTTGTTGTGATATTGCTCCAGGATGTGGGCGGTCCACCCGGACATGCGGCTTACGGCGAAGATCGGCGTAAACAGATCGACGGGTATACCCAGCGAGTAGTACGTCGAGGCCGAATAGAAATCCACGTTGGGATTCAGTTTCTTTTCGGAGCGGACGGTCTCTTCAACCCGCTTCGACATCAGGTACAAATCTTCCTGACCGGTGCTCTTCCCGAGTTCTTCCGACATCACCCGGAGGTGCGAGGCGCGGGGATCGTCCGTGCGGTACACGCGGTGCCCCATCCCCGGAATTTTGATCTTGTTGGCCAGCATCTCGTGCACCTTCTCGACCGCTTTATCGGCGGTGCCGACCTGCAACAACAGCTTGATCACGTCTTCATTGGCGCCGCCGTGCAGAGGGCCCTTGAGCGCGCCGATGGCGGAGGTCACAGAGGAGTAAATGTCGGAAAGCGTGGCCGCGGTCACGCGGGCCGCGAAAGTGGATGCATTGAGTTCGTGATCGGCGTGCAGAATGAGGGCCACGTCGAAAACATGTTCCATCACGTTGTCGGGCTTTTTACCAGTCAGGCAATAAAGGAAGTTACCGGCAAAGCTCAATGACGCATCGGGCGCGACGATGGCATCGCCGGAACGCAGGCGACCGAACGTGCTGACCAGAGTGGAAGTCTGCGCCATCAGCTTCGTGGCTTTGAGCTGATTCGCCGCGGCCGACATGTCTTTGGCGGCGGGGTCGTAGAGACTGAGCATGGAGACGGCGGTACGCAGCACGTCCATCGGCGCGGCCTTGGTGTTGGCTTTCAGGAATGCGCTGACTTCGGGCGGGATCGCGTAGGTAGCGAAGAGATCAGCCTTCAGCTGCGCCAGTTCGCTCTTTTTGGGGAGAACGCCTTTCCAGAGCAGCCAGATGACCTCCTCAAAGGTGGCGTGCTCGGCCAGCGTGTGGATGTTATACCCGCGGTAGCTGAGGACCCCAGCGTAACCGTCGATATAACAAATTTCGGATTCGCCGGCTACGACGCCCTCAAGGCCCGCACCGGTGGTAGTGGCAGTTGTCGAACTCATGTTTTTGATCTTCTTTCAGTCTAATTCAGCGTCTGTTTTGAACCTGTCGCCGCCGCTTATCTGAGGAGCGGCTTGCGTAATTTCCCGATGGTCCGGTGGAGCATGATGGCGAACGGACTCTTGTGCGGGCAGATGGGGTAGGGCGCGAAACCGATAGCGTCGTTGCTCTTGTCCTTACTCTTATCAACCCAGAGTTTTTCTTCGCGGCCGGAGTTCACTTCCACGGTCAACAGCACGCCCGAACTACAGGATTCGCTGTCCGCGATTCTCAATATGGAGGGATCGGGCGCTCCGCCTTTCGCGGCAGGTCCCCAATCCGACTGGAATTTTTCGAAAGCGTAACCGGAACAGGGTTTTTCGGCAGTGCAGCCCCAGTCGCGATAGGCGCGCTGGTAATCGCGGTCGCGCAGAGCGGAAAGGAAGCTCCTGACCACGCTTTCCTGATGATGGTTTTTCAGCAGATAGCAACTGAGCGAGGCGACGACTGTTATTACGACAGCGGCTGCTACGGAACGAAAGATGACGCGGTTGCGCCGCTCTTCGCCCGCACCGTAATTATCGAGATAGCCTGGCATGGTTCAGCCCCCGGTCAGACCGGAGGGCGGCGCAATTATTTACCCGGATAGGCTTTGTTGTAAGCGGCCAGCGCGTCGGCAGATATATCCAGAGAGGGCTTGAAATAGAGGGTCTGGGAAACATCGACTACCACGTCGTAGCCTTTCTCTTCGGCCAGTTTTTTGACCACGTCCTGCATTTTCTGGGCAGCCCTGCCCAGGATGTCCTGACGGTCGCGGTCGAATTCGGCCTGCAGATCGTCGGACAGGCGTTGCGCATCGCGCTGCTTACGCTGGCCCTGAAGCTGAAGGTCGGCAGCGGCCTGCTGGGTGATTTTAGGATTTTGCAATTGCTGCTGAATGGACTGCATATCGCTCTGCAGCTTCTGCAACTCGTCCTGCCGGGGCTTGTATTTCGCCTCGACCACGGCGGACTGTTTCTTAAGTTCCTCCGAGTCAAGCATCGCCTTCTGAACGTTCACTACCGCTACTTTCAACTGGGCGGATGCAAGGGTGGCGAGAGGCGCGAGCACGAGGCACAGCAGGCCCGCGCGAATGGCCATGGAACGGAACATAGTTATGGGACTCCTCAGGATGGAAAAACACAGAGTAACATACGGAATCGCGACCAAACCAATACGCCCCGCTGCGCGTATTATAGATGTGGAACTAAAACAATTATGCGACATAAAATTTTGATAGCCGCGGTGGCCGCAGTTTCATTGGGAGTTGCGCAGGCGGCGAGTTTCCCCGATCCACCTAAAGCGAGCGCGCCGGCTGCGAATACCGCTTCGGTAGTTCTGGCGGGAGGCTGCTATTGGGGAATGCAGGGTATTTTTGAGCACATGAAAGGCGTGACCAATACGGTGGTTGGCTTCGCGGGCGGGAAGAAAGAGACCGCAGTCTACGAAATTGTGGAAAACGGCACCACCGGACATGCGGAATCGATCAAAATCACCTACGATCCCGCGAAAATCAGTTATGGGGAGCTGCTGAAAGTTTACTTTTCGGTAGCCCACGACCCGACGACTCTGAACCGGCAGCACCACGATGTCGGAACGCAGTACCGGTCGGCGATTTTTTACGCCAACGACGAACAGAAGAAGCTTGCCGAAGAGTACATACGCGATCTGAACAACGCGCACGTTTTCAAAAGTCCGATCGTGACGCAGGTTGTACCGCTGCAGGGGTTTTACCCGGCGGAGCAGGATCATCAGCATTTCCTCGATCGGTATCCAACGCAGGGTTACATCGCGGCTGTGGATATTCCACTGCTGAATGATTTCCGCGCGAAATATCCCGAGTATTACACCAAAGAGATTAAATAGAGGAGCGAATGAATATGCCGCACAAACTGTACCGACGAGGCTTTCTGCTGAGTCTCGCGGGAGGGGCCGGGTTGGGCGCGCTGCTGGCGGCTACAGATAAAATGGCTAAAACCGGCAAGACGGTCCATATCGTCGATTTCGACGCGAACGGGAACAGGACTGGCGCGGAGGATGTGGCGAAGGTGGTGAAGCCGGACGAGGAGTGGCGCAAACAGCTGACCGCCGAACAGTTCGAGGTGACGCGGAAGGAAGGGACGGAGCGCGCCGGTTCGGGCAGGTACGCTTACAACCACGCCGACGGACTGTACCACTGCATCTGCTGCAGCACGGTGCTGTTCGATTCAAAGACCAAGTTCGAATCGGGCACTGGCTGGCCAAGTTTTTACCAGCCGATCGCCAAAGAAAATGTGGTCGAGGTCACGGACCGGAGCTTCGGGATGGAGCGAACCAAAGTGAACTGCGTGCGCTGCGATGCGCATCTGGGGCACGTGTTCGACGACGGGCCGAAGCCGACGGGTCTCCGCTATTGCATGAATTCGGCATCGTTGAATTTCTTCCCGCGGGGAAAGACCTCGGCGTCTTAAGCGTTGCGCAGAGTTTTACTGGTCGGGTGGGATGCGGCCGACTGGAAGGTGATCCATCCCCTGATGGATGCCGGCCTGATGCCCAACGTGCAGCGCCTGGTGGAGAACGGGGCAGCGGGGCAGATCGCGACGCTGCACCCGCCGCTCTCGCCCATGTTGTGGACCTCGATCGCTACGGGCAAGCGGCCGTTCAAACATGGCATCCACGGTTTCAGCGAGCCGACTCCGGACGGGCGCGGCATCCAGCCGGTGACCAATCTTTCCCGTAAATCCAAAGCGCTCTGGAATATTTTCACGCAGAACGAACTGCGGAGCGTAGTGATCGGCTGGTGGCCGAGTCATCCGGCGGAACCGATCGACGGCGTGATGGTTTCAGATCATTACCACCGCGCAGGCGGGCCTCTCGACAAAGGCTGGCCGCTGCTGAAGAACGCCGTGCATCCGCCGGAACTGGCCGAGGCGCTGGCGGATGTGCGCATGCATCCGGACCTGCTGACGCCGGATATGCTCGAGCCGTTCATTCCTCTGGCGCGGGAGATCGATCAGGACAAAGACAAGAGGCTCGCAGGCTGCATGCGGACGCTCTCGGAATGCGTCAGCGTGCATTCGGCAGCGACCTGGCTGCTCGACAATCCCCTGCCCGGCGGCAAGCCGTGGGATTTTTTCGCCGTGTATTACGACGCGATCGACCACTTCTGCCATGGGTTCATGAAGTACCATCCGCCGCGCCAGCAGTGGATCGGCGAACGGGATTTCGAATTGTACAGCAACGTGGTGTCGATGGCTTACCGGTTCCACGATCAGATGCTGGGCACGCTGCTCCAAAAAGCGGGCGCGGACGTGACCGTGATTCTGATGTCGGACCATGGGTTCCATCCGGACCATCTGCGACCGGCTTCGATTCCGGATATCCCGGCCGGCCCCGCCATCGAGCATCGCGATTTCGGGATTCTCGCCCTGTGCGGTCCGGGAATCCGGAAGGATGAACTGCTGCACGGGGCGTCGGTGCTGGACGTGGCGCCGACGATTCTGACGTTGTACGGCTTGCCGGTCGGGGAAGACATGGATGGCAAGGTGTTATCGCAGGCGTTCGCCGAGCCGCCGCAAGTTTCTTACATACCAGGCTGGGAAGATGTGGCGGGCGCGGACGGGCGGCATGCGCCGCACACGCGGCTCGACCCCGTGGCGGCGCATGAGGCGCTTGAGCAGATGATCGCGCTCGGGTATATCGACAGGCCGGACGAAAATCGGGAAATCGCGGTGGAGAAGACCGTCCGGGAGCTTCGCTACAACCTGGGGGAAGCGTATCAGGACGACAACCGGCATCTGGAAGCTTACGAGGTATTCAGCGAACTCTGCGCGAAGGATCGGGACGAGCAGAGGTTCGCGGTGCGGCTTTTCGTTTCGTGCCAGGCGCTGCGTATGCATGAGGAGATGCAGCGCATTGTGGAGGATCTGGACGGGCGCCGGCGGGCGTTGTTTGAAGAAGCCGTAGTGAAAGTGAAGGAGCTTCGCAGACTGGCGGTTGAAAAATCCGCCGACAGCGATGCGGAGCCGGAGGCGCTGCTCAGCGAAGACCAAAGGAAAGAGCTGGCGCACTGGAAGAATCTGGCGCGGTACCAACCGGCGGTCATCGATTATCTGAAGGCGCAGGCGCTTACGGCCGCGAAACGATACGAAGACGCGCTGGCTGCGCTGGCGCGGGTGACCGGGGCGCATCTTGTCAGGCCCGGACTTTTTCTGCAGACGGCGGATCTTTATCTGCGGCTGCGGCGCTGGAAAGAGGCCGGTGAGGTGTATCGGCGGGCGCTTGAACTCGATCCGGACAATGCGCTCGCGCACATCGGGCTGTGCCGCCTGGCGCTGCGGCGCAGGCAATTCGACAGAGCGGCGCAATCGGCGCTCGATGCGCTGCAGCGGGTTTATCACGATCCGCCGGCGCACTATCTGCTCGGGCTGGCGCTGATCGGGCTCAAAGAATATAAACGCGCGGCGGAGGCCTTGCGGGCGGCCATTTCGTTCAATCCGCATTTTCCGGAGGCGCATGCGCGGCTGGCGCTGTTGCTTGAAAAGCGGTTGGGCGATGAAGAAGGGGCGCGGGAGCACCGGAGCCTTGCGCGACAGATGCGGAAACTGAAAACGCGGCGT
>JALYHT010000107.1 GCA_030776225.1 Acidobacteriota bacterium
TCGAGCAGTTCGTCAATTTTTACGGGGCTGAGATTCTGCGCCTTGTGGATGGAGTCCCGTTCAGTGCCGGGGTGCTGCCGGACAGTTTTACAGTACGGCTCAAGATCGTCGGTCTTGGCCTCAAAGACTTTGTCCTGAATTACCCCTACATCTTCGAGGTTGTCGAACCCGAACAAATTGGAGAGCCGACTGAGGGCGCCGCAGTCGGCGACCTTCCGGTACTGGCGGTGTTTCCAACTCCGCCCGACCCGAACGCACCTGCGGTATGTGTCATTGACAGCGGGATACAAGAGGGCCATGCTCTTCTTGAACCTGCAATAGATACACCGAACTCTTTCTGTTTCTTGCCCGGCCAGGCATCAACGAATGTCGGAGATCTGGTGGCGCCCGGAGGCCACGGTACCCGCGTCGCAGGCGCAGTTGTCTATGGAGAGGATATTCCGAAAGAAGGCGCACCGCAGCTGCCGATCTGGATTCAAAATGCGCGTGTGCTGAATGACAAGAACGTCATGCCCGTGGAGCTGTTTCCTCCACAGGCAATTCGCGCCGCAGTTGAGAGGTTTCACCAGGGCCCGCGTGGGACGCGGATATTTAACCACTCAATCAACGCGAACTCTTTCTGCCGCACGCGGCACATGTCATCCTGGGCTGCTGAAATTGACGCGCTGAGCGAGGCGTATGATGTGTTGATTGTCCAGAGCGCCGGCAATCTCCCTATCGCCGGGATATCTCCCTACCTGGGAGTCAAAGACCACATTGCGGCGGGTCGTGACTACCCGGAATATTTTAAAGAGAAGTCTGCGCGGATTGCGAGTCCAGGGCAAAGCCTCCAGGCGCTCACCGTTGGCTCGATAGGATATGGAGCGGAATCCGCTGGTGAATGGAAAACTTTCGCTACTGAGGGTGGCCATCCATCAGCATTTTCACGGTCCGGCCCCGGCATATGGAAGGTCATTAAACCCGAGGTCGTCGAATACGGCGGTGACAATGTGTGGAACCAAAGTACGCCAACCGATGTACAGGCCGGTGGACGGGTGCCCGCTGCGTGTCCGGAACTTGTCCGATCAACGATGTTCCCGCCAGGACCAGCTTTCGACCGCGATGAAGCCGGTACATCCTTCGCGGTACCGAAGGTGGCCCGCCTCGCCGCAGAATTGCAGCGGCTTCTGCCGGACGAGCCCGCGTTACTGTATCGAGCTTTGATCGTGCAATCGGCCCGTTGGCCCGGTTGGGCCGAAGAACTACTTCAGCAATTACGCACTCATACTTTTTCTGCTGCCTCTGGTGGCGAACTGGCGCTCATGGCCAGAGTGTCCGAGATTCTCTCTTCCATTGGTTACGGGCTTCCCGACACCGCTCGTGCAACCAGCAACACAGATCATCGCACCACGTTAATCACGAGGGGTGACGTGTCCATAGGCGCGCGTGAGTGTCACATGTATCAGGTGCCGATTCCACCGGAGTTACGCCAGCAAGCCGATGAGTTCGACATCCGGATCGATGTGACCCTGTCGTGGGTAGCTGTGCCCAGGCGCACCCGCCGCAATTTACGGCGATATCTCTCGACATGGGTGGACTGGAAAAGCAGCAAGCTGGGCGAAGGTCTTCAAGACTTTCGGGCGCGGGCTCTCAAGGAAGAAGAACTCGACGCAACCCCGCTAACCGGTTCCGTCCTTCCATGGACACTGCATGAGATGCCGAATTGGGGCCTGATACGAGATTTCCGGCGGAGCAGTGGCACAGTGCAAAAGGATTGGGCGGTGGTCAAATCGAACACCCTGCCAGATCACTTTTGCATCGCGGTCGTAGGACATAAGGGATGGAGCCTTGACCCTGATTCGGTGGCGCGCTACACGCTCGCTGTCACCCTCGAAGTCATCGGACAGGAGATCGCAATTTATGAGCCGCTCCGGTCTGCAGTCATCGAGTTGCAGGCTGAAATCGAACAGGTTGAAGTCGAAGCCGAAATTGAAATCTCCGATTAGCGATCTCGGGCAGATAATCCGGAATTTTCCTGTTCGCTAAGCCTTCCATCGCACCCTCAAGTTACTTGGCGACAACGATGCCGCGCGATCAGCGCCGGGCGCGGGTTATTTCCGGCCTCGCCTCATCCCTCATCCTCGCGAAAGTCCCATGTCACCGTGTTCTTGGCCGAGCAGCCGAAAAATCTTCAACCCATAGTTTCATTGTTTTCAGCTACATAGTCTGAGCAGTCCTCTCGACCGGCCTGGTTGGGTGACTTTTCACCCTGACCGTAGCAGAGGAAACGATGAATTCGCCCCCTTCTGCTACCAAAGCCGCCACCAACCAAAACCTGACGGAGCCAGCCCGCGCCAGAACCGGCACGGAGGGCACCGTCAGAGATGCCTTCGATGATGTCGCCCTGCTCATTGGCGGCGTCGCCGTCATCCACCACCTTGACGACGATCTGACCTGGACGCTCATGAAGCGGCTCGACCGAATCCGGGTCCGCCTGCTCCGCGACCTCAAGGGCAACTCCCGCCGCGACGATTTCGAACCCTCGGTCGCGCAGCCGCCGCGGGTCCATGCCGCCGTCGAAGAGTTCCTCGTCCGCAACCGCGCGGGGATGGGTGAGTGATGCCAGCCATGACACAAGCCACCCGGTTTTCACAACTCTCCGCGCTGCGGCAGACGCTGGTGCGACTGCTTCAGTCCATGAATTTCGGCGCCCTCGAATGTCTGGAGATTCGGAGCGGTGAGCCGGTCTTCAATCCGCCGCCGACGGTTCTGGTGGAAGTAAAGCTCGATTCCGAACCGGAACTTCGACCGGAATTCACCATTGCCGATGTCGAGTTGCGCGCCGAGGTCACTCGCCTATTCGCGCAACTGGATCTTCTCGACGACGGTTCGATTGATCGCATTGACGTCCGTCACGGGATTCCCTGGCGCATGGTGGTCGAACGCCCTTTGAGAGGGGTGCGGCGATGATGGCGGCCATCGCGGTGCCTCCGGCAGAGTTCACACCCTATCTGCTGCAACAGTCCGGCCTTCGAGCCAGCCTCCTGAAAACCAACTTTGGTTTCGGTGGCGACGAATGGGATGACCTGCGGCAGGAGATGGCCCTCGACTGTCTGAAGCGCCTGCCAAAGTTCGATCCGGCGCGCGGCAACTGGAAAGGTTTCGTGCATGGCGTCGTTCGTAACCGCGCCTTCGTACTCGCCACGCAACAAACACGACGCTCGGATTTCGAGCGCAGGACGGTTGCGGACACAGGTACCTCTGATGACGCGGCAGACGAGCTTGCGCTGGAAGCAATCGCTGAGGATCTCGGTCCGGCGCTCGAACTGGGCATCGATGTCCGACGCGTACTCGCCAGTTTGCCGGAGGAACTGCAGACTCTCTCGCACCTGGTTTCCAACTTTTCGATCCAGGCCGTTCGCCGGCAGACCGGACTTTCACGGTTGGAACTGGAACGTAGCATCGGGCGGATCAGGGCGGCCTTCGTCCTCGCCGGACTTTCGCCGGATGAGTATTGCCGCAGGGTATGACGCCGCCAGTCGGCTCTTTCTTGTCCCGTCCGCCGGCCTTGAAGACATCGATGTGCCGGACCAGCCCTGCCGCGACCATATCGAGGTTGTTCTCGACACTATCCGGGACGCGATCGGGGATTTCCCCTTCGTCGATCAGGCGAGTTACGCCAATGCGGTGGGTGCGATGGTCACCTCCGTGTGCCGCCACATTATCAGCGGGCCGGTGCCACTGGCTCTATTCGACGCCACGACGCAGGGAACGGGTAAGACGCTGCTCGCGGAAGTCATCTCGCTGATTCTTACCGGTCGGGCCGCGGAACTCATGTCGGCCCCAACGGAACCCGAGGAATGGCGGAAGCAACTGACCAGCATTCTGATCGAAGCGCGGCCGCTCGCGATCATCGACAACGTCACGGCCACAGTCGATTGGGGCGAACTCTGCAAAGTCATCACCAGCGAAACGCATCGCGACCGGCTGCTCGGAAAATCGCAGACGGTTTCGGTGCCGGTCCGTTGTTCGTGGATCGCCACCGGCAATAACCTGCAGGTCGCCGGCGACATGGGGCGCCGGTGCTACTGGGTCCGCATGGACGCCGGGTGTTCGGATCCCTTCCGGCGCACCGGCTTCAAACACGATCGGCTCAAGGATTACGTGTTGTCGCGCCGCCGCGACCTGCTCATCGCTCTACTGACGCTGGCAAGGGCGTGGTTTGCGGCCGGTCAGCCGAAGTCGTCGGTGCCGCCTGTCGGCAGCTTCGAACGATGGACCGAAGTCGTCTCGGGAATTCTCCAGTACGCCCAGGTGGAAGGTTTTCTCGGCAACAGCGACAAGCTGTTCGAACAGTCCGACGTCGAGCGCTCCGATTGGGAGACGTTTCTCGACACAGTGGAAGATGCGTTCCACGCGTCGCCATTCACGATTGCTGAATTCTGGGAACGTCTGAACGAGAAAACGTACCAGGAACTGATACGGCAATCGGTGCTGACCGAGCGTGCCGAGGAACTGCGGAATGTGTTACCAATTGATCTGACGCGCTCGATGGACCGCGAAGGTCCATTCAAGCAGCGGCTTGGCGTCGCCTTCAATCAGCGCCGCGGACGACGCTTCGGCAAACGTCAGATCCGGGTGGAACGCTGCACCGGAGACACCCACAGCAAGGTCGCCAGATGGAAAGTGGTGGCCGATGCGTAGGGTCGAGTCCCCGCAGTCCCCGCACTTTTGCGGGGACTCAAAAATCGAGTCCCCGCAGGTTAAACCACTTACCTTCAATTATTTAGACGGATTTGCGGGGACTGCGGGGACTGAAAAACGAAGTCGGGATCTCTATGGGCGCGTAGTGCACGCACCATGCGCTGCCCATTTTTCATGTGCGTTGCAATTATCCATATGCGCGAAAGGTAGAAAAGAGTCCCCGCAGTCCCCGCAAATCCTTCTATGCCACTGAACAACAATAAGTTAAGGTGCGGGGACTCTCCAAATTCAGTCCCCGCAGAGTCCCCGCAGGTCCCCGCAAAATGCACCCCGATTGAAACCGTGTGGGTTTCGACGGACCTGAAGATGTGGTGGCCGCGTGACCCCTCGTTCATTGCGCGAGACTGCCAGATCGATGATCGATGCTTCCGTCGACTCGATCCGGAATACTTCGCATGGTTGCGGGCCCGAACGATCAGCGTGAGCGCAGCGGTGGCTTCCGGACGCGTGTCGGCTGATGCCTTCGAGGAATTACGCCGGAGTCTCTACGCGGTTCAGGCCTGGGCTATTGATGCGTTCGGGGAAGAAGGTCTCCGGGAGGCCCTTGGCCGGATCGACGTCCTCGGGTAGGTATCCTGATCGGCGTGGCTAATTGGTAGCCGAGCTGCCAGTTGAAATCGTAGTGAGGGACATTCAAAACGGTCTCGGATTTCCCCTCCGGATAGCTTTTGGGATCCGACGGCGATTGCGCTCAGTGATCATACTGGCGGGGCGGGGGCGTATTCGAGATCGTAAACGCGACCTGAAGGGTGGTCGACGGCGGCCTTCATGGCTTGGCCCAGGGACGCGCGATCTGCCCCGGCCGGTGACAACCTTGACAATGCTCCTGAAGGATGGGAAGTATTTGCTTATTAAAAGTGACGCTGGGCGTGCTGGTTTCCGCGGTGCTGATTTCGGCGGCCAATGCATACGATCGATCCCAATGTCATCGCAGCCAGAAAAAATGTCGTTTTGATCATAAGGTCTCTGGTAATCGAAATGAATGGATTCTGAATGTCCGGTCAGCGGGTTGCAGCTATTCCACTCCGATGTTATTTATGCCGCGAGAATGTGGCAGAAGACTCTCAGAAGGAGGTTCCCGACTTCAGAACCATCTTCTGATCGACAGCCTTATCCTCTACAACCAAACCATAGGCGGGAGCCATCATTTCGTCCCACGTCATGTCGCCATAATAAACCGTCTTATTGGGATTGGGATTGTACTTGTTGTTGGGCGAGTTGTCATAGTGCGCAACAACGTGCATCTTAGTCCCTTTCGGCACCTTGATCCAGGTGTCGTACCAAATCTGCCAACTGAAATCGTACTTCGGAACGTCCAGAATCATTTCCTTCCTGCCGTCGGGGTACGTCAGTTCAAAGCTCATTTGCTTGCCGCGCACGTGCATGTGCGGCATTAATCCGACTATGGTTACGTCCCTGGAAAATTCGACATCTACCGGGGGACTTTCCCAGTTCGGATCATTAGGCGGGATAGCAAAATGAGCGTGATCCTGCGGCGCCGACGAGGACATCGCAAGATAGCGATACTGTGGCGGTTCCTTCGCCACGGTAAACCCAATCGCCAGGTTGGCGCCCTTGACGGCGGTGCCATTCGGAGTGAAGTGATAGTTGATGGCGATATCGGTGCCGGCCCGAATCAGTTTAGCGGCATGGTACGGACGGAAATCCGCGGGAGGCCTGCCAGGTTCATAACATTCTTCGATCCCGTTCGTCCCGGCGAACACGCCACCTACAGTATTCGGCCCTTGCTGCAAAACACCCGCGCTTGTTCCCGCCAACCCTTTCCTGTCATCGATTTCGTCGCCGTTGGCATCCCGCCGTTTGTTCTGCCAGAAGGGCTTGCCGTACTCTGTGCCGGGCTTGTGCGGCCCCATGACAAGGCAACTGTGATGCGTCACGGTGGGGTTGCTCGGGCGAAGCTCGACCGAAGTGACCCAGGTGTCTTCCTTGAACGGACTCGGAATGACGACCCAGGTCCACTCAATCAACCCGGAAGCGGGAACGTCCAGCCGCGGGCCCTGCACCACAACGTCGGGTTTGATTTGCCAGCCATCGGGCGGCCAATTGATCGCGGCGGGGGCGTCCTTCGGGTCGCCCGGCGCGGCGCCGGTATCGGCCCATTTGGCGATGATCTCAACATCACTCTGCTTCAGCGAGCGGTCATTGTTAAAGTGACCAATCCTGGGGTCGGCGCCCCACGGCGGCATCGTTTTCGATACGACGGCGGTTTTCATGGCCCTGGCCCATGGCCGGGTGCTCTCGTAACTGAGGAAAGACATCGGCGCGATCTGGCCAGGACGATGGCAGCCCTGGCAGTTTTTCTGTAAAATCGGCAGAACGTCTTTGTTAAACGTCACCGCGGGAGCGGCAGCCGGCGAGGCACTTTCCGCCGCCAGCGCGAGTGTTCCCCAGATCAAATGTGCGATTAAAACCTTCGTCCTCAACATATGCTCCAGCGCGAGACTAGTCTATTGAAGGTTGGCGCGTCAGTCAAATAGGAATTTCCTAAGAGTGGATAGCGCTGGCCTATCACCAGAACTCAGACAGTTCGGCGTCTGAAAAACCCTACAGCCATCAATCCGACTCCCGCGGCAACCAGGATCTTCCCGCTTGGCTCCGGCACATTGCTCGGCGGCTCCGTACCGGTGACGAAAAAATCGGCTGAAGAGATGGTCGAAGTTCCGCTATCATCCACAATCCCGTAAGTCAGTCCGGAAAGCGCCGTTGTCGAAGACACCATACCAGCGGGGTAATCGCGGGTGCAGGAAAACGTACCCGAGGAGCCCGCGGCGATGCCGCAGCTTGTCGCGTCATCGGCAAGGCCGGGATCGGAGACCAGGAAGTTGTCGGAGTTCGCGGCGTCGTATTGAAAGAATTGAGTAAAGGCCGTGCTGTTCCCATTGCCGCCACTGGTGGAACCTGTAAACCCGGTCGTTATGCCCGTAGTCCAGCCTTCCCCGTCCAGTGTGGAATATCTCACTGCAAGATCAAGCCCGTCGCGACCGCCGGTTCCATTCGTCCCGGAAATTGTGCCGGACAAAACGAACCCACTGCGGGCCACATCGGGGATGAAAAGAATATTGTCGGTAGAAAGGTCAGTAATGCCGTCGGGGTTCTGAATGGCCGCATTTCCGAAAGTATAAAGAATGCCGCCGATGCTGCAACTGGTGTTTGCCACGGCAGTGACGGAACTCGAGACGCATTCTATGCTGGATGCCCAGCCATTTTGTGATAAAAGAAGCATGAAGGGGATGACGACTAGATTGCGCACGTACTCCGCGATGCAGTTTTTGCGCCATTTCCAGGGGATTACCCAATCACCCGCGCTAAACCCCAGGCCGCGATGTTATTTTTGGTACAGGAACCGGGTCACCGGCGTTGCTTAACAAAGGTACCGGATACTTCGCGGATCGTTGGAAACGTCTTTGAAATGTGGTCGTGCCAGGTGAGGCTCTCCTCATCCGCCACCGCCCACAAAAGCCCGAGGCCCCCCGAACAAAAGCTGAGCCAGGTGGAAGCGAATCGCAGTGCCCGCGTGCGCGGATCCAGTTCAAAACCGTCGAAGGTAATCAACTGGAGATCGGCGAAATGCATGCCCGCGGTTTCTCTGCCGGCGATGGCCCAGATCAGGCCGTACAGCATTGAAACCAATCCAAGCGCGGCCCCGAGTCCGATCCACTGCACTTTTCCCGAGCCAAAGCTCCCGCCCAGAGCTTCAAACATTGAAACCAGCACGCCGAAGCCGAAGAGGATCAATGAGCCGTCGATGGCCGAGGCCACAAGACGATGGGCCGGCGTTGCGACCGGTTGATCGCAGAAGACCTGCGCGTCCACATCCGTCTTAAGTTTCCGCGCCTTCTGCGTCGAAGCCGGGACAAAGTCGAGCAATCCCTGGGTGTCAGGCGAAGGCGTTTTTCGTACCTGGATTCGCTGCTGTATTGACTGGTTTAGCTGCCGGGGCGGCACTTCCGCTTTCGGCGCAGAATCTCTTTCGCGCCGATCGAACGGGATGATATTCTTCGCGGGACTGGCAAACAGAGCCGGCTGCACGGGGAGCTGCGGAGTCTTTACAGAGAAAGTGACGGCTTCGAAATCGGCCGTGTCCTCGCTCAGCATCAGCGAAGGCGCGAGCGCATTGGCTCCGGAATAGCCGGGAGGCGCCGCGATCACCACGCCCGCGATTCTCCGGCCGCATCGCAGACAGCGATGGTCGTCTTCACCATTTGCGAAATCGCAGTGCTTGCAGCGCATCTGTTTCCTTATTCCTGTGCTCTTCTTCCCGCAGACGTTTCGGGCCACAGCATTTCAGTCACAACTTGCCACACAACTTATGTCGTGCTACGGTTGCCAATTGAAGCCGTTGCGACGCAAATACCCTACCACTCTGAGTAACATAAACAATGTTGCTTGTCACGGGAAAATTCTCAGATCGCACAGCATTTTAATACTGCTGGCGTTGAGCGCCGCGCAAAATGCGTTACCTCAATTAAGCAGTAAGCCGAGCTTGCCTCCGGCACCCCCTCCGCAGGACCAGCCCACTGTGGAAAGGCCCGACTTCAACGTCAGGATCCCGCGCATCGATCCCCCGGAGCGCGGCGCATACAATCTCGCTTTCGATTTTCAGGAGTCGGAAGCCGGCGTGTATCATTTGCACGGCCACGTGGTCATCGAGTTGTTCAATGCCACTTTTAAGGCCGACGACGCGGACTATGACGAGAACACCAAAATTTTCAAAGCCCGCGGCAACGTGGTTTACCGCAACTACGTGCACGACGAAATCATCTATTGCGACCGGGCCGAATACAACCGTGAGACCGAGCGCGGCACGTTTTATAACGTCAAGGGCTACACGAAGACCCGGGTGGTTGCGCGTCCGGGCGTGCTTACCACGCAGGAGCCGTTCTATTTCGAAGGCCAGTACGCCGAAAAGATCGAGAACCGCTACTACCTGCATGACGGCATCATCACGGATTGCCACATCCCGCATCCGTGGTGGACCATGCACGGCAGCCTCTTCGATATCATCCCCGACGACCGGGCCATCACTCACGGCGCCGTTTTTCGACTGCACAATTTCCCGCTGTTTTATTTCCCGTACTTCTACCGCCCTTTGAAGAAAGAACCTCGCAAGAGCGGATTTCTGCCGCCGGAAGCGGGGCACAGCACCCTCTTCGGTTACTTTTTCGGGGCCGGATACTACTGGGC
>JALYHT010000108.1 GCA_030776225.1 Acidobacteriota bacterium
GTGCTGCGAAATCCGGAAGTCGCGACCGCTGGCGCGCGGCCTCAGCGGTCTGGCGGCTTTCTTCACCGGCCTGCGCCGGGCGCAGGCCAAATCGCGCGCCGGGATCGAGGCTTTCGACCGCTCGGGCCCTTCCGTCAAAATCAGCCCTCTCATTGAATGGACCACGGAAGACGTCGTCCGGTATACGCGCGAGAACGGGCTGCCCGAACATCCACTCTACGAAGCGGGTTATACGAGCATCGGCTGCGACCCGTGCACGCGTCCCGTTGTGGCCGGCGAAGACGAACGGGCGGGGCGCTGGTGGTGGGAGTCCCCCGAAGCGGTGAAGGAATGCGGGCTGCACTTCAGCGCCGATGGCAAGGCTGAACGCGTGGTCGACGTCCTGCTGCGCGACGTGCTCAAACACCACGCATGAAGCATGCGGGCTGCGCGATCTGGCTCACCGGAATGTCAGGCGCGGGCAAGAGCACTCTTGCCGAGGGCCTCGCGGCACGTTTGCGGGCCCGCAATGCCCGGGTGGAGTTGCTGGATGGCGACATCGTTCGCACTCATCTTTCGCGTGGCCTCGGTTTCACCCGCGAAGACCGCGACACTAATATTCGGCGCATCGGTTTCGTGGCAGAGCTGCTCTCGCGCAACGGCGTGATCGCTATCGTCGCGGCCATCTCGCCTTATCGGGCGGCGCGCGAAGAGGTGAAAGGCCGGATTGGGCGGTTCATCGAGGTTTATGTCGAATGTCCCATCGATGTGCTGACTGCGCGCGACACGAAAGGCCTGTACAAAAAGGCGCTCGCGGGCGAGATTGAGCACTTCACGGGTATCTCCGATCCATATGAGGCGCCGATGAACCCCCAGGTCGCGATTCGTTCCGATCGGGAATCCATCGCAGAGAGTATCGATAAAATCTGGAGTGTGCTCGAAACAGAAGGGTGGATCGGTTGATCGATCTCCATAGCCACACCGACCGATCGGACGGTACATTCACACCAGCCGAATTAGTCTCCGAAGCGGTGGGCGCCGGGCTGACGGCGCTCGCAGTCACGGATCACGATACATTCGACGGTTACGACGCCGCTGCGACGCCGGCAAAAGAAGCGGGCCTCGAATTGATCTGCGGGATTGAGCTCTCCACGCGGTATCAGGGGCAATCGGTACATCTGCTGGGGTATTTTCCGCTTGCGCCGCCTTCCGAAGAATTGAGAAAGTGGCTGGCCTTCATGCTGGCCATGCGGCGGGACCGCAACAACCGTTTGATCGCGAAGCTGCAGACGCTGGGCGTCGATATCACGCTGGCGGAAGTGGAGACCGCGGGCCGGACATTGACCGGGCGGCCTCATTTCGCGCGCGTGCTGGTCGATAAGGGCTATGCGACCGACCTCCAGAACGCCTTCGATCTTTACCTCGACGAATCGGCGCGCGGCTTTGTGCAGCGGCAGGAAGTGGCGATGGACGAGGCGCTGGAGCGAATACTGAAAGCGGGCGGCGTGCCGTCGCTGGCGCATCCAGTAAGGGTCGCGAAGAACAACTGGGACAAACTGGCCGAGTACATCGAAGACCTGGCGGGAATGGGGCTGCGCGCGGTAGAGGTCTACCACAGCGATCACAGTCCGGAAAACGTGTCTTATTACAGGTCTCTCGCGGAAAAGTTCAGTCTGGGAGTTACGGGCGGGTCGGACTTCCACGGCGCGAACAAGCCTTCCATCGCGCTGGGAACAGGCAAGCGCAACAATCTGCATGTTCCCGATGCCGTGCTCGAAAACCTGAAGACGATTGCCGCGCAAGTCTGAACTGGTGGGCCCGGGCAGATTCGAACTGCCGACCTGTCGCTTAGGAGGCGGCCGCTCTATCCAACTGAGCTACGGGCCCGATTAAGAATTATTGTACCGTCGCAGGCCCTTGCTGCCTATGTCTTTGCGGTAGTGCATCCCGTCGAAACGAATCTTTTCCACTGCGTGATAAGCCGTCTTTATGCTGGACGCAAGATCGCTGCCCGTCGCGCTCACGCCAAGCACGCGGCCACCCGCTGTCACAAGATCCCCGGCGACCTGTTTGGTTCCGGCGTGAAACACCACGGCGCCTTCCACCGTGTCTATGCCGCTGATCGGGTCGCCTGTGCGGTTGGCGCCTGGATACCCCTGCGAAGCCATGACCACGCAGGTCGCGGGATCGGGCGACCATTGAATCAGGTCGGGGGTCAAAGAGCCTTTGGCGGCGGCGAGAAGGGCTTCTCCCCAATCGCTCGTCAAACGCATCATCAGGGGCTGCGTTTCGGGGTCGCCGAGCCGAACGTTGAATTCGAGAACGCTCGGTCCGTCGGGCGTCATCATGAGACCGGCGTACAGGAAGCCTGTGAACCCGGTGGTGCGGACCACCGGCTCAATGATTGTGTCCAGAACTTTATCGCGCACTGATGCGGGCAGGATCTTCGAATCCGAGTAGGCTCCCATGCCGCCGGTGTTGGGCCCTTCATCGTTATCGAAGACGCGTTTGTGGTCCTGCGAAGGCTCAAGGGGGACGGCGTGTTTGCCGTCGCAGAGCACGATAAAGCTGACTTCCTCGCCTACAAGGAACTCTTCTATGACCAGCGGGAACGGCAGCGTCGCGAGGGCGGCATCGAATTCGGTCTGGTTGGCGGCGATGATTACGCCTTTACCCCCGGCGAGACCGTCCGTTTTGACAACGACCGGGTAGCGGAAATTCCGCTTGATCTGCGCGGCATTTTCGACAGTCTGGAAAGCAGCGGTTGGGATGCCGAGCTTCGCCATGAAGCGTTTTGAGTGGATTTTGCTGGCTTCGAGCGTCGCGTTGGCTGCACTTGGACCGACTACGGCCATGCCCCGGGCCCGGAATTGGTCCACTACACCGGCAACAAGGGGAACTTCAGGCCCGACAACGGTCAGGTCGATGTGCAGAGCCCGCGCTAATTGGACATAATCCGTTGTCTCGTGACACTCCGCTATGCCAGCTATGCCTGGGTTGCCGGGCGCGGCATGAACTTCGGCAACCGACGGCGATCTCTGAAGTTTCCAGGCGAGGGCATGCTCACGCCCGCCGCCACCTATCACCAGTGTTTTCATGTTTCAACACCAGACTACAATATAACGAGTGAAATCTTTGCAATACGAGGTCGTAGTTGTGGGTGCGGGCCATGCCGGCTGCGAGGCGGCGCGCGCTGCCGCACGCCTCGGAATGCGTACGGCCATGATCACCATGAACGCTGATCTGATTGCGCAGATGTCGTGCAATCCGGCGATCGGGGGTATTGCGAAGGGCCACCTGGTGCGAGAGATCGATGCGCTGGGCGGGGTGATGGGTGAAGTTACCGATGCGGTCGGAATTCAGTTCCGGCTGCTGAATACCAGCCGCGGGCCGGCCGTCTGGTCACCACGGGCGCAGTGCGACAAAAAGCAATACCGGCTGCGGATGAAAGAGGTTCTCGAGCAGGAACCGAATCTGCACATCAAGCAGGCGGAAGTCGCGGCCCTCATTATTGAGGCCGGGCGCGTTCGAGGGGTTCAACTGGTGGACGGGCGGAGCATCCGGTGCGAGGCGGTCATCATTACCACCGGAACTTTTCTGAACGGTCTGGCCCACATCGGCGAACAGAGGTTCAACTGCGGACGCAATGGGGAACCCTCTTCCCAAGTGCTGGCAGACCAGGTGAGGGCCCTTGGCCTGGGGTGGACCCGCCTCAAAACGGGCACTCCGCCGCGGCTGGATGGACGCACGATCGATTGGTCCCGGTTTGAGCCCCAGCATGGGGATGCCGATCCCACGCCTTTTTCATTTCTGACTGAAAAGATCGACAGGGCACAGATCCAGTGCTACATTGCCCGAACCACTGACGAAACGAAGCGAATCATACTGGAGAGCGTCACGAGATCGCCGCTTTACAGCGGGCAGATTGAGGGTGTGGGTCCCCGGTATTGTCCTTCTATAGAAGATAAGTTCGTAAAATTCCCGGACAAGCAGACGCATCAGATATTTCTGGAGCCTGAGGGTCTGGATACAAACGAAGTCTATGTAAACGGTATGTCGACGAGCATGCCGATTGATGTGCAGACT
>JALYHT010000109.1 GCA_030776225.1 Acidobacteriota bacterium
GGCGGATACGGGCCCACCAGCAACGTCTTCACGATGCCGCATCCTCACGCGTCAGATTTTCGTAGAGATGTTCCACCGATTCGAGCGATCTCTCCATGGAGAATTCAGAAGCGATACGCCTGCGTCCCGCCGTGCCCAGGTTTCTGCGCAGTTCCGGATCCGCCAACATCCGGATCATAGCCGCGGCCAGCGCGTTCGCGTCGCGCACCGGCACCAGCAGACCGGAAGTTCCATCCTCCACGATTTCAGGGTTGCCCCCCACGTTGGTCGCTATGACAGGCACTCCCGCCGACATCGCTTCGAGCAGGGAATTCGAAAGCCCTTCACTCAGGGAAGGCAGCACCGAAACGTCGGCTTCGCGAAGCAGATCGGGAAGGTCGGTACGAAAGCCGGTAAAGACTACGCTCGCTGCGATGCCCAGTTGCGCTGCGTATTGTTCCAGTTCGACGCGGTTTGCGCCATCGCCCGCGATAACAAGCTTGACCTCCGGGAAGGTTTTCAGAACCGACACGGCGGCTTCCAGGAAATATTCCACGCCTTTCATCCGGTTCAATCGCGAGAAGACAAGCACCACCGGAGCGCCGGGCGGCAACCCCAGTTCAGCGCGCAATTCGCCACGCTCCCGGCAACTGACGCGGTTCGAGGGCATCACGCCGTTCGGAATCACCCGGATGTTCTCGCCACGGTATCCCTGGTCGATCAGAGTGTCGCGGATCGTTGAGGCATTCACGAGAACGCAATCCGCCAGGCGGCAGACTGCCTTCTGAAGCCGGCGCTGCCACGGAGAGAGGATATCGCCCCTGTCCCGGATCGAAGCAATGATTACGGGGACGCCGGCCAGCCATGCGGCGGGCACCGTGAAAATGTTCGGGTAAGTGCCATAGCTATGCACCATCTGAATTCGGTTTCTTCGCAGGTAGCGAATTAGTTTGACCGCCTGCAGGAATGTTCTGAAGCTGTAAAGGCTTCCTATGCGAAACTCAGGCCGCGGTATATCGAGAGTCTTCAGTTCTTCAAGCAACTCGCCGGAGTTGCGAAGACAGGCCAGGTGCAGCTCAAAGCGAGCGCTGTTCAGTTTCAGCGCCAGGTTCGTCACCTGCCGCTCCGTGCCGCCGATGTGAAAATTCGTGAGGATATTCAGAACCCGGATTCTCTCCGGCGTCGCGCGAGCCATGGGTCGGCTATCAGGCAGCCGCGCGTCTGACGCGGGGAGAACTTCCATCAAGGAAGGTCCTTGCCCAGACCTCAAAGGAGATAAGAGCCCATAGCTGAAGATCGAGGTTCTGGCCTTTGTCATGCCGGTCTACCATACTTTCCACGTAGTTGAGATTGAAGAGACCGCGGCGGCGTCCGCTTTCTCCGAGGAGCAAGTCTCTGACGTAAGGTCCCAGTTTGCCCCGAAACCAATACTGGAGAGGCACAGCGAAGCCGCGCTTGGGGCGATCGATAATGGCATCCGGAAGAATGCCCCGCATAGCCTGCTTAAGAATGTATTTGGTGACGCCGCCTTTCAGGTTCATTTCTGGAGGGATCGTGGCGGCGAATTCCACGAGTTTGTGATCGAGCAGCGGAACGCGCGTTTCGATCGAATGGGCCATGCTCATCCGGTCCACTTTGGTGAGGATGTCCATCGGCAGGTAGTTATCGATATCCAGCGCCTGCAGGCGCGAAAGCCAGTTGGAGGAGCTGGATTCCATGTATTCGGCCTTTGACACCCACGGCTGATGGGCTGCCACCAGCGGAGCCACGTCAGGGCTCAGAAGGTTGCGTATATCCTGGCTGCGAAAAAGCGTGATGGCGTCGAGATACCGTTCCGATCCGGTCAATGAATGGTGGTGCAGGAAATTACGGCCCCTGAGCCCGCCGGGCATCATACGGCTTACGTTCCCCATGAGCTTCCGGGCGGCAGCCGGGATGGTTCGTCCGTTCCGTTCGCGCTGTTCCACAAGATATTTGTCGTAGCCTGCGAACAATTCATCGCCACCATCGCCCGACAGTACGACTTTCACATGCTGCGCGGCAAGCTTTGAAACCATGTACGTCGGTATCGCGGAACTGTCGGCGAAAGGCTCATCGAGGTGCCACGCGAGATTCTCCACGGCTTCCAGCGCGTCCGGGCCCAGTACCAGCTCGCGATGATCGGTACCGAAGGCTTTCGCCACGGTACGCGCGTGCTCGAGTTCGTTGTATTCCGCTTCGCCGAAACCGATGGAAAACGTCTGTAGCGGATCCGGAGTCAGGCGCGCGGCATTGGCAACGACGGCGCTCGAATCGATCCCTCCGCTGAGGAACGAACCCACAGGTACATCGCTCACCATGTGAAGCTTTACCGATTCGTGCAGCCGCTCCCTGACACCCTCAACGAAGTAATCTTCGCCGTGGCCGTAATCGGGCGTGAACTGGGCTCTCCAGTAACGTTCGACTGTAACGCCATGTCCGGGCCGCGCGATCAACCGGCAGCCCGGCTCGAGTTTTTTGACGCCGTCGATAATGGATTCCGCATTCGGTGTCGTAAGAAAGCTGAAATAGTGCGCGACTGAAGCCCAGTTCAGGTTGCGCTCGATATCGCCGGTCTGCAGCAGCGACTTCAGCTCCGAGCCAAAGAGAAGCCGCCCGCCGGATTCCGCGTAGTAGAGCGGCTTGATGCCGAGACGGTCGCGCGCGATCAACAGCAGCTTACGCTTCGAATCCCACAGGGCAAAGCCAAACATGCCACGCAGGCGATCGACGCAGTCTGCGCCGTATTCCTCATACAGATGAACGATGACTTCAGTGTCGGTCCTTGTCGGACAAACATGGCCGCGGCGCATCAGATCGGCGCGCAGTTCCTGGAAGTTATAGATTTCGCCGTTGAATACAACCCATACGGTGCGGTCTTCGTTGCAGACCGGCTGGTGGCCGCCCTCAACGTCGATGATGCTGAGGCGCCGCATACCCAGGCCGACGCCTTCGGCGAGATAGTAGCCATCGTCATCCGGTCCGCGATGTGCGATCACCGCGTTCATGTCGCGAACCTCCTGTTCGAAAACAGGCCTGTCGCCTAAACTGACGATGCCGGCGATTCCGCACATAGCTCGCGCGCGTCCTCTCTTTTGGCGGTGGTAGTAATGTCCTCGGCACGGGCTGCAGGCGCGGCTCGCCTGAACAACCGGCGCGAGAGCCAGCCGGTAAGGGCCGTTTTTTCGTTGTCGGTGATCAGACCGAGACGCCAGACAAGGGCGATGTAAACGACACTGTAGATCGTCGATGCGCTGAGCAACGACAGCAAAGGGCGCAGCGATACCGCTGTTTTGAACATCGCTGCCGCCAAAGATGCGGCGACAGCCGCTCCACCGAGAATCGCTGTCCTGCGCCACGGCAGGAATTCCGCCCACGGCGTCTGAAACAGGCGCACAACCCGGATCAGAGCGCCGGTTTTGAACGCGACGGTAGCCAGCACGATAACGCCCACGGGTCCAAGCAGACCGAAGTACTTCATCGACGGAGCGATCAGAATTCCCACGATCGCGAGCCGCATCAGATTCAGCATCAGAATGTATCGGGTCTCGGCGTAGACTCGCAGAACGCCGTCAAGCTGAAGCGTCGCCATAAGGATCAGCAAAGACCAGATCCGGAACAGCGGGATGCTGGCTGCATACTTCGCTGTGAACAGCGCCAGAATGATGTCGCGGCCCTCCACGATTACAAGCGCCACCAGCGGGAAGAAGAGTAATGCCAGCTTCCAGAAAGTATCGTGCCAGATTTCGAGCACGGTTGCGAGATGGCCCCGGGCCAGATTCTCCTGCATTTTGACCATCATTACGTCGCTGGTCGGGGAAGCGGCGAAATCCACCAGCGGGATCTGGAGGCACCCGACCGCGAACACCGCAAACGTAGCCGGATTCGCCAAGAAAGACACGACGTACTGCGGCAGGCTCCCATAGAAGATCTCTACCAGCACAGCCGCGCCAAACGGCAGAGCATAGGCGAGCTGCTTTCGCAGCACAGGGCCATCCGGCCGAAACGTGCGGCCAAATGTGGAGTGGAAGTAACCCACAGCGGCGATGAGTCTCAGAGCCGCTACCACTACAGAGGCGATCAGAAGACTTTCAAGATTGCGGAAGATCAGCACGGGCGCAATCAGCGCAGCGGCGCGCCCGAGGTCCGAAACGGCATAGGATATTGACGCCCACAGATATTTACCCTGCGAAATCAGCACAATTTCGAGAGACGCCGAAAACATCATCAGCGCCAGATATAAGCCGGTCCACCAAAGGTATCCCGCCAGGGCTGGATTGCTCATCCATTTCGCTACCCAGGGGGCGGCTATGGCCAGCAGGGCGAATCCGGCACAGCCTGCGAGTCCCAGAAATACAACAGAGTTGGCGACGTACTTTCCCGCTGTTTCGCCGGCCTGCGGCAGGAAGTAATAAAGGCTGGAAGCCATGCCGACCTGAGCAATGAAGTAAGCCGTCGAATGGATAAGAAAAAGTTGTTTATAAGTGCCGAACTGCGCGGGGTCGAAGATTCGCGCCAGCACCACAGGTATAAAGAACGTCGCGATGAACGCGAGCGTCCTGCCGCACATCAGCAGCATGGCCGGCTTCAGGACGGAGTTGGCGCCCGACGGCGCCGGAGCAGTTGCGGTCATGCGGCCTCCCGGTTATTCGCCGCACAGAAATTCAGAGAGCCAGGGATTCTGCCCGCGGCCGCCGCCAGCCCGTAGAGGATGTAAGGAAACCAGGTCACCACGTAACCACCGGACATGCCGCACACCACAAATCCCCATATCGCGGCTTCGATGGCCATCCCGAGATCGTTCACTGCGGTCCCGGCCGTATTCCTGCGCAGGCTCCTGAGCCCTGTCCCGAGAAAAAACAAAAAAGGAATGCCGCCAAGCAGACCCGTTTCCCCGAATACCTGGACGAAAGTGTTATGCGTAATCAATGCGCCCCGCGTATAAACGCCCTGCGGCGCATAAAGCGGCCATGCCACCACCGAGCACGCGATCCCCACTCCGAGAGCGGGGTGGTCGATCAACATCCTGATCCCCGCCTGAGATGTGATGATGCGCTGCTGAAAACTGAGATCGTTATTCAATGACGAAAAATCCTGACCGCGCGACCAGTAGTGTTGCGCCAGGATGGCGCCCCCGGCAACCATCACGCCTATCGCGATCTGGAGCCATATCTTCTTCTTTCGAAGGGCAAAAAACTCCACGACCGCAACCATGCCGATCAAACCGCCGCGGGAGAACGTTACGAACGTGGCCGCGATGAACAGCAGCGAGATACCCGCCAGAAAAACGCGCGCCAACCAGCCGGACTTATAAGCGAGATAAGCTGCCAGCGGGAGCAGCACTACCAAGCTGTAAGCGACTTCGTTGGGATTGGCAAAAATCCCTACCCACGCCGCACGCCCTTCGTTGAGGTTCTGAATCTTGTAGTTGTGCAGCGTTCCCAGGGCCGGAAATAAGCCGCCGATCATCATGACCCACATGACGCCCCGCACCTTCTTCTCGCTCGTCAGACAGTTCACCAGAAAGAAAAAAACGAGGGCCATCTTCAGCATCTCGTTCACTGCGGTGAACGCGAATCCGGGCCACAGGGCGGTAATGCAGGAGAGTGCGGCGGCGCCCATAAAAACGATCAGCCAGATGCCTTCGGGCATGGCGAAGTCGAAGGACCGGCTGCCGAAAACGGTTTCGCTCAGCAACGCGATCAGGGCCATAACGGCAACTATTTTGGCGGGCCGCAATACTTCAAGCTGAGGCAGCAGAAAAGGCGTATTCGCGTACAGCAGCATCAAAAAGGCCAGCAGGAATTTGTATGACCAGCCCGATTCCATAACCACCGTCGGCGTCGGCGTGGGAACCGCGACCG
Source organism: Acidobacteriota bacterium (assembly GCA_030776225.1). Taxonomy (GTDB): domain Bacteria; phylum Acidobacteriota; class Terriglobia; order Bryobacterales; family Bryobacteraceae; genus BOG-234. The sequence goes on from JALYHT010000109.1 coordinate 5,862, forward strand.
CTCCGCCGTTGTGGCGCCGGTAATACTCGCGCATTGGCCCCCGGTACGCGACCGGCCGCGCTTCCGTAATCACGCGACTGCCCGCGTTT
>JALYHT010000110.1 GCA_030776225.1 Acidobacteriota bacterium
GCATCTGGGAGATCGCCGAGTGCGTCCTTGGCCGTGGGTCCAGTCGGAAGACCCGGGATCTGGCGCTTTGCGTCGGCCGGATTGGTGCGCGGCACGGGGTAATCGGGTAACCGCGTCCCCTTCTTGGCCCCCATCAAGATCAACCGTTCGCGATGTTGCGGTACGCCGTAGTGAGCGGCATCCAGAACGTGCCAAGGCATCCGAACGTTATATCCTGCGGCATCGAAGGTGGCCACCAATTCGCGCAAAAATTCCTTGTGCCTGCCAATCGTCAGGCCCTTAACGTTCTCAAAAACGAAAGTGCGCGCGCTCAGTTCCTTTACGATCCGCACAAACTCGAGCACCAGGCTGTTCCGGGGATCTTCAAGTGCCCGATGTCCGATTAGGGAGAAGCCCTGGCAGGGCGGGCCTCCGAACACGCAATCGACGCTACGCCCACCAATCCCTGCAGACTTCCGGATATCGTCCCCGCTCAGACCCACGACCGAGCGGGGAATGACGGCGCAGTTCGGGAAATTGAATCGATGGGCGGCGGCGTGAACCGGGTCGATCTCCACGGCGGCGCATACTTCGAAGCCGGCTTGTTCAAACCCGAGACTGAGACCGCCCGCCCCCGCGAAGAGGTCGATTGCTGAAGGCCGCATATGTTCCGTCAACAGATAGCTTAACGGATCGACGTTCCTTCAACGCCTACCGAGCCCTCAAGGAACCTCACAACCTTAGTACTGAGAACATCTGGATCTTTGATCTCGCACTGCCACACCGTCAGCACCGACCAGCCAAATGCTTCTAGTGCTGTCAACTGCGCGGCGTCGCGGACCCGGTTGGCGTTCAATTTTGGCGTCCAGTAATCCAGTCGCGACTTCGGTGCCATCCCTTTTCGGCAATCGTGCCCGTGCCAGAAGCACCCGTGCACGAAGATCGCTTTCATCCTGCCCGAAAAAACGATGTCTGGTCGTCCTGGAAGTTTCTTGACATTCAGGCGGTAGCGGTAGCCGAGCCGATGGAGAATCCGACGCACCGTCATTTCTGGGCCGGTGTCGCGGGTCTTGACCGATTGCATGATCCGTCGGCGTTGTTCCGGCGTCCGGGTATCAGCCATAGCGTCTTTCCTGGAATCATCATCGCGCAGCCTCCAGCATTTGACCGCACCGTAGATCTGTCGCAAAGACCTTTGGGGCAAGAGTCGGCAACAGCGGTTGCCAAGGGGTTGATGCAATTCAGCGAACGCAAGGCCTTGAACTTGATTGGCGTCCTGCGGTCGGGAATTGCAGGTTGGCCCAACCCTTGTGCTGGTCTGTCCACTTGGGAAAGTTGACAATTCCTCGGAGGTGCCGCTCACCGAGCTTTGCCGTTGAAGGCGCGGAAAGGAGAAGGCATTCTTGGATGGCTGGAGCCAGATTCAACAGATTCATGATCTGCGTGATCCGAGCCCGCGTCACGTAGCCGAGCCGCGCGAGGTCGGCGTAGTCGCGAACTTCGCCCCGGTCCACCATGTCTTGGAACTTGATGGCGAGTGCCATCAACCTGGTAATCCGCGGCATGCGGGGGGCGGCTGGCTCCTGAGGCAGCTTTGCCCGACCCCTAAGTTTAACCGTGACCTGGACGTCTACTGTGCTCATCGATTTCTCACTCCTCGCATAACTGCCTGATGCTGGCCGACTTGAAGCTGACGGTAACCTTGCCCGTACGGCCCTCATAACCGACCTTCTCGATCATTTGCCGCAGCAGGAGCCCCTGCTCCCGCATGTTCATTGCCTTCCACAACGCCTCGAAAGGCTCCATCGTCTTGCGAATATCGCCCTCCATGCGCTCACGTTCCCGGAGCATGATCTCGCGCTTGAGTTCGACCACGCGGGCCTCACCCGTGCCGATTTGGTCCGTGAGTTCTGCCTTTCGTTCATCCGCCGGCTCGCGCAGACGCGACACCTGCGACTTGCCGTTTTTCACCCGGACCTGAACACCACTCAGTTCCTCCCGGAGCCGGACGATATCGTCGTTTAGCCGCTGGCGTATCAATTGCGCCGCAGCCGCCAACACCTTCGGATCTAGGCTCACGCGCTGCACGCTGGCGACTATGGCGTCCTCTACCGCGGGTGCTGAGACAGAACGAGCCACACAGGAGTTGTCGGTCGGCTGCTGTGAGCGCGCGCAAACGTAGTATCGATAGCGGCGGTCGTTGCTGGACGCGTACGTCTGGTACATCGCCGAGCCGCATCCGGAGCAGTAAAGCAAGCCACGAAGGAGTGACTCCGTCCTCGTGCGCCCGCGTTTCTCGCCGCAAACGGAGTTCTCCTTGATCCGGGCCTGAACCAGATCGAACGTCTCCCGGTCGATGATGGCCTCGTGTTCGCCTGGATAAAGCGCCTGGTCAACTCGAAGCTGGCCGGTGTAGAGGATATTGGCGAGCAGATTGTAGAGATGCGAGCGGCGCAACGGCTGGCCTCCGTAAACCTTGTCAGCCCGCGTGGTCCATTGCTTGTTGCGCCAACCCAACCGGCAGACTTTCGCCGTGATGCTGAACACCGACTCGCCTTCGCGATACCAGTGGAAGATTGAGCGAACCTGTTCCGCCTCTTCGGCGTTGATCACCAGCCGACCGTTCTCCGAATCGAGATCGTAGCCGAGAATCAGGTGCCCGCCGGTCCACTTGCCCCGCTTCTTCGCGGCCGACTGCTTGTCCTTCGTCCGCTCCGAAATGATCTCCCGTTCGAACTGTGCGAACGAAAGGAGGATGTTCAGCGTGAGGCGTCCAAGGGACGTCGTCGTATTGAACTGTTGAGTGACGGAAACGAAGGTCGTCCCGTGTTTGTCGAAAACCTCCATGATCTTCGCGAAGTCCCGAATGTTCCGGCTGAGGCGGTCGACCTTGTAGACCACCACGCAGTCAACCGCACCAGCCTGCGAGTCGGCCAGCAATCGCCGCATGGCGGGCCGCTCCATGTTGGCACCGGTAAAGCCGCCGTCGTCGTAGAGCGTTGGCAGCACCGTCCAGCCTTCCCCGTTCTGGCTGCGAACGTAGGCCTCGCCTGCATCGCGCTGGGCGTCAAGGGAGTTGAAGTTCTGCTCCAACCCCTCCTCCGTCGATTTCCGCGTGTAGATCGCGCAGCGGATCACTTTCGTCGGGCTATTGCTGATACTCGCCACGTTTGCTCCCCGGCTTGTTGCCCAACGCGAAGAAGGCGAAACCGTTCCAGCGGGTGCCCGTTGCCGCCCGCACGGCCGCGCTCAAGGAAGGGTACAGCCTGCCGCCATGCTCAAATCCCTCTTCGCGAACCCGAACGACGATGTCTTTGCCCCGGAAGTGGCGCTTCAGATCCGAGCCATCCAGTGGGAGCCGCGGATCGGCAGACGCCAAACACCTCGATTCCGATGTGCGCGTTTCGTCCAGCGGCATCTGCAGGAAATTCTTCGGCGCGCGAATCCGGAGGTCGGCGTCGTCCGCGATCTCCAACGCTCGCTGCCTGGCGCGTTCGGAGAGCCCGCCCAGTGCATTCGCCTGGATGCGCCAGGCGATTCGGCGGAACAGGAATTGCTTGTGCCCGGAGCGGCTCTCCTCGCCGAATACTTCCAGATACTTCTCTCTCAGCCTTACGGCGGTCAGGCGCCGGAGGCCTTCAATCTCTTCGTGCAACGTGGTGGTTTTTGCCGTCTCTTCTCTCATGTTGTTAACCCGCAGTCACATGAGTCACTCGGCGTCTCCGGAGAGTCAAGTCGGTTTGGCCGGTCCGGAAACCGGAGTCGCAGGTGGGCGGTGGCGAGAAGATTGGCGATTTCGCGAACGGCTTCGTCGAGCGCCGGATCGTGGGCGGGCATGGTGGTCTCCTGGGTTGAGACCACCCACAACGATCTCCGCTTGGCGGTCGAAGGCTGTCTGGTGGAATTATTTCGGGTGTCGCTAACTATATACGCCGGGAATTCGAGATCATGCGGATCGGCAACACAAATTTCGCATTTTCGTTAACCACTGCCTGGAGACGGTATTGGAGACGGCGAGAAACGGCCTTCGGTAAAACCGGGGAGGGGTAAACTTGGCGGGGCAAGTCGAACGTCAGAAAAAACGGAGAGAGCCGAAAGCCTCAAATGGCCGCCAGTTGGGCACTTCAGGCGGGGCTATTCTGTCAACCAAACACACGCAAGAGATAGCAGCTACAGAATTTGGCTCCTCAGGTAGGATTCGAACCTACAACCCTTCGGTTAACAGCCGAATGCTCTACCGTTGAGCTACTGAGGAGTAAGGCAGGACGGATTTTTCAATCTTACACTATCCCTTAACACGGGCTCAAACGCCCACCGAACAGCTATCCAGCGCCATCACCATTTTTCGAAACAGAGCCAGGCCGGCAAGGTGTTTTGCCCCAAGGGGATACTCGATGAATCGCGTGAAATATTCGCGCGCCAGTTTCGTCTCGAAGCCGCGCTCGCGCCCAGCGCACTCCACCATCTCATTCACATGCTGGCGGCCCCACTCCCACGAACCCCGAAAAGCCGCGGCTGCTTCGGAAGTCAGATATTCCGAGCGGCCCGCCCAAACCGCAAACACCATGGGGAGTCCGCTCCACGCCAGCCATTCCGCCCCGAGATCCAGCACCTCATACGGCAGCGCAGCGGGTTCAAGGCGCAATGCCGGATCTCCGATCAACAGGGCCGCATCATTCTCGATCAGCATATCTTCCAGCAGGGGGGCGAGCGGGGTAATCTCCGGCTGGCATCCATAGCGTTCTCTGAGGAGGATACGCGCGAGCGCGACCGAAGTCCGCGAACTGGAATCGACTGCCAGTCTCGATATTTTGTTGAAGGGCCGCTTTGAAATCAGCAGGATACTGCGGACGGGACCATTACAGGCGATCCCCAGTTCCGGCAGAAAATCAAGCCCGAGACGGTCGAGTTCCGCGCAGGGGATCAGCCCCAGATCGGCCGTGCCATCGCGCAGCGCCGCGGCGCAATGAACGGGCAAATCGAAGCGAAAATCGAAAATGCCCCGCTGGGGTCCGTGGAGAAAGCCCCAAACCAGGGGCCAGGTGTTGAGGTAACTGACTGCGGAAACGATCAAAATCCAGTCTATCCCACGGCGGCGGGCTCAATTTTCAGTCGTTTAGAACAGTCAAATGAGATGATAGACAAACGTGGTATTTCGCCCAGTGAATCGACTGGCCCGGCTGGTTGCCCCTTAAATGAAACTTACTGTTCTGGCCTTAGTGCTGTACTTTTCCTGCTTAAATACCTCCTCAGCCCAGACAAAGCTCAACCCTCAGCCCACCCGGGTACTGGGGCAGGATTCCATTCAGGTCTCCAGTTTCAATCCCAATCTGGTGGAAGGACGCGAACTCTATGTGCCGGAGGGCATTGCCCTCGATACTTCCACCAACCCGCCCGCTCTCTACGTGAGCGACACCGCCAACAATCGCGTGCTGGGATTTCGCAGTGCCACGACCTTCGCCAATGGCCAACCGGCTGACGTCGTTCTCGGTCAGGCGGACTTCATAAGCACCTTTTCCCAAGGCCCCGGACATGCGCTGACCACCGGGCTGCACTCGCCAACGGGCGTAGCTGTCGATTCGAAGGGAAACGTCTATGTGGTCGATACGGGAAATAACCGAATCCTGCGTTTTCCGCAGCCGTTCAGCCAGGCCGGCCAGATTCTGCCCGATTTCGTACTTGGCCAGACTTCGTTCTCATCGGGCGATACCAATCAGGGAGGAAGCGTCTCGGCTGCCTCCCTCTCCTTTGTTTCATCCACTGTACTGTTGCAGGCCTTCCTGACCTTTGACGCCTCCGGAAATTTGTGGGTCTCCGACGCCGGTAACAACAGGGTTCTTCGATTCAACTCCAGCGTTCTTGGAGCGCAGGCTTCCTCCGGTCCCCCGGCCGACATTGTGCTCGGTCAGGACGATTTCCTCACGGGAACTTACAATCCGCCGGCCAAAAACGCCTCCCTGTCACTGACCTCTTTTTCCACGCCCTCCGGCCTTACTTTCGACGCAGCGGGCCGTCTGTTCGTGGCAGAGTCAACCACCTCCGGCCATGGCCGGATTTTGATGTGGGCCCCGCCATTCGCCTCCGGTCAGCGTGCCTCGGGCCTGCTCGGCGTGGATACGGATACCCCGGCGCCCGCCGCTGTCAATGCCGTGGAACTCGGCGCCTCGCCCGGCGGACTTTTCGCAATAGGTACTTCCATCGGCGCTGTCGATCCCGCCAACAACAGGATTCTGGTGTTCCCGCCTGTCGAGCAATGGACTCCCGGCGCGACATATCAGGCAGCTCTCGAAGTCGCAGGCCAGCCCGATTTTGCCGGCAACTTCGCTAATCGCGGTCAGCCCACCGCTGGACCCGACCGGTTTTCCCGGCCTGCCGCCGCCGTTTTTTTCGGAGCCGAGCTTTATGTCGCGGACGCCGGCAACAACCGCGTTATCGTAATGCCGCAGAGCGGCTCGTTGCCCAACGCCACTTTCGGACCGGCCAGCAGAGTTCTGGGGCAAGACCTGCTGACGCTGAATGCGCCCAATCTGGTGGAGGGAAAAGAATTCGACTTCGGAACGCAATCGTTCGATGCGGGCCTGGCAGTGGATCTCACCTCGAATCCACCGCATCTTTATGTGGCGGATACCTACAACAACCGGATTCTGGGGTTCAACGACCTGCGAAACCTGACCACGGGCGGGAAGGCGGACATCGTCATCGGCCAGCCCGACTTTCAGCAGGTGCTGGTGAATTATCCGAATAACAGCGCCAGCCAGACGAATGCCTCAGGCCTTTATTTGCCCACCGGTTTGACGGTAGATCCCTCGGGCAACCTCTACGTCGCGGACCGCGGCAATGGCCGCGTGCTTCGTTTTCCCCAGCCGTTTGTGAACTATGCGCCGGACGGGATGGAGCAGGCCGATCTTGTCCTTGGCCAGAGCGGCTTTTCAAACTCCAAAATTGTGGATCCTACATCGCGAACCATGTCGCAACCCTACGGCCTGGCATTCACTCAGGCTGGCGGTCTGCTGGTTTCCGATATCGCGCTCAACCGGGTGCTCTACTTCGAGGGTCCGTCCGGGAATCTGCGGTCGGGTATGACGGCGGGCACGGTCCTCGGACAACCCGACTTCAATTCCAGCGGAAGTGGATCGGGCAGCCCCCAAATGAACGCCCCGCGCCATATTGCGACAGATTCGGACGATCGACTGTATGTCGCCGATACCGGAAACGCGCGGATCGATATCTTCGACAATGTCCCCGCAGCGAATCCCGGTCAGGCCGCCGCCCAGTTTCTCACTAATGGGATTCGCAACCCGCGTGGCATCTATGTCAGCTCGTCCACGGGCGAAATCTGGGTGGCGGATGCCTCGACCGGAGCCGTTCGCTACCCGGCTTTCAACCAGCTTGTCGTGGCCAACGGAGCCCCGAACGCGACGCTTACCGATAATGCAGGCCCGCTGGCCGTGGCCGAAGACGCCTGGGGCAATCTGTTGTTGGCCGACGCAGCGCACCGCGTCGGAATCTTCTACCCCGGTCTCTCCCCTATTAATGCCGCCAATTTCCTGAATGCCGGGGGTCTTGCTCCCGGTATGATCGCGGCCCTTTATAGCCAGGGGAATCCAGGCCAGTTCGGCGGACAGGCCGCGCAGGCGGCCACTCTGCCTTTGCCTACGCAGTTGAATGGCGTAAGCGTGCTGTTCAACGGCGCACCGGCGCCGCTATTCTACGCCGGCCCGAACCAGATTAACTTTGAGGTTCCCATGAGCGCGCCGCAAAGCGGTTATGCCGACCTGCAGGTCATCGATGTGGCGAGCGGGCGCATTCTGGGCGATACCACGGTCACCATGACTCAGACTCTCCCGGGCCTCTTCACTCAGGCTGGCAACGGAAGCGGGGCCGCCGCCGCGCTCAACCAGGACAACACATTAAACACCGCGGCCCATCCCGCGGCGCAGGGGACGGTGATTACGCTTTTCGGCACCGGGCAGGGTTTCATCTCTGGCGCGCCGCCCGATGGAAACGTCTCCAACGCCCAGCTGCAGACCGCATCCACGCCGACCCTGATTATGGGCACGGGGGCTGTTCCGGCCGGGAATATCAAATATTCGGGTCTTGCCCCGACTCTGGCGGGGGTCTGGCAAATCAACGTATTGATTCCCGATACTGTGATCAGTACCGCCACGAACCCGACGCAGGTGGTGGTCATTCAGAACAATGTGGCGAGCGGCGGCGGAGGCCTGAACCGGCCCGTCATTATCTACGTGAAACAGAAATAATCAGTCGCCGCGTACTGTGTGCCGCCTGACGTTCAGCGCCTTGCCCGTCTGCTCATCTACTTCGACGATCACCGAATGGAGTTCCACCGACCCCTTCGCGGCTTCCATGCGCACGGGCAGCGCGGTCAAAAATCTGTTCAGCACGGGTTCCTTCTCGACTCCGATGATCGAGTCGTAAGGCCCTGTCATCCCGCAGTCGGTCTGGTAAGCTGTGCCGCCCGACAGTATCCTGGTATCCGCCGTAGGAATGTGGGTATGAGTGCCGACCATCGCCGATACGCGGCCATTCAGATACCAGCCCATGGCCATCTTCTCGCTGGTAACTTCCGCGTGAAAATCGACGAACCGCACTTTGACGTCGCCAGGCAGGGCGCTCAGAATTTCGTCCGCCTTGCGAAACGGACAATCCGTATTCGCCATGTAGACGCGTCCCTGCAAATTGATCACCGCGCAGCGCGCGCCCGCCGCGGTTTCGTGAATATACAGCCCTGCGCCAGGGCAACCCGCCGGATAATTCGCGGGGCGGATCAAGCGTTGATTGCGGTTGAAGTATTCGTAAATGTCGCGTTTGTCCCAAATGTGATTGCCGGACGTCATCACATCGATTCCGCATCGAAAAAGCTCATCCGCCACAGCGGGCGTAATCCCGAAGCCGGCCGCGGAATTTTCCCCGTTGGCGATCACGACATCGATTCCCTGGCTTGCGCGTATATCTGCCAGGTGGTCCGCGACGATCCGGCGCCCGGCGTGGCCGAAAATATCCCCGATGAAAAGAAGTTTCACGCTCCGGAAGTCACCGCGCCTTCCGACGCGGAACCCACCAGCGCGACATACTTCGCGAATACGCCTGTTTTGTAACGACGCGCCGGGGCCTTCCATGCCGAGAGCCGGCGCGCGATCTCATCGGCTGCAACGTTCAGATTCAGGGTTCCGGCGTCCACATCTACGT
>JALYHT010000111.1 GCA_030776225.1 Acidobacteriota bacterium
TTCGCATATTCCACAACCACGCCCATGCCCATTTTTCGAAACTCATCCGACACCGCGCCGAACACCCACACCCCGGGATTCTTCATCTCCACAAGCGCATCGACACGCTCGCCGATATCGAGATAAAGAACGTCCACGATCTGGGGCCGAGGCACCGGATTTCCGTCCATGGCGATCACGCGAAACTGGTGGCCGGGCAGAGCCAGCCGGATTTCATCCGTGGCGCTGGCGTTCAAAAGCCGGAACAGGACGCGCTGCCCCTCGCGCACCCGGAGAGGATCGCCCGCGCCCAGCATCTTTCCGTTGAATGTGGCGCTGCTGTACATAATCTCCCAGCCGTTATCGGGTGGCCCCATCGTCCCGAGCGCCGGTTCCCATTGGTGGACCGCGATGCAGATCTCCTGATCGTAAGCGCCCTCGTGCCGGGCGGGCTCGATGATCGCGATGCCGAACTGGCCGGAGAAGCCGGCCCGCGTCAGGTCGGCGTGCGCCATCGTGTGCGTGTGGTACCACCGCGTGCCCGCCGGGCCTGGGCTAAAGCGGTACTGCCGATGGCCATGTGGCGGGACCGGAACCGTTCCTTCCTCGATGGAGCCATCCACCTTCGGGGCGATCGCCTGGCCATGCCAGTGAACGACTTCGGGAACATCGGTGTCGTTGTAGACGTCCACCGTGACGGGCTTGCCTTCGCTGAACCGCAAAACTGGCCCCGGCACAGAGCCGTTGTAGCCTACTGTCTTTATGGTCTTGCCGGGGCCGATGTCAATGGACACGGGGCTGATGCGAAGTTTGACATGCGGCCCCTGAACGGCAGATTCCTCCGCGGCGAACGCGCTGAGGGGGGCCGTGGAGACGGCGGCGGAGAGTTTCACAAATTCGCGGCGATTCATGGTGGCGTAGATCATATTACCTGATGCGTCGCCGCCCGGTGCTCCGCGCGCGGGGCATTCCGCACGCCGCAGGCAATACAATAAACCGCAGTGCCCGCACCCCGCATCTTCCTTATCGATTCCTACGGCTTCATCTTCCGCGCGTATCACGCCCGCGCGCGCATGAATGCGCCCCCCATGCGCACCACCACCGGGCTTCCGACCGAAGCGGTTCTCATTTTTCACAACATGCTGCGGAAGCTCTCGAAAACCTTCGCGCCCTGCTACATGGCGGCTATTTTCGAAAGCCCTGGCAAGACCTTCCGCGAGGAGGCCTTTGCGGAATATAAAGCCAACCGCAGCGAAACGCCCCCGGACCTGATCGCCCAGATCCCCTGCATCGAGCGTCTTCTCAACGCGCTGCGGATTCCCATCATCCAGTATCAAGGCTACGAAGCCGACGACGTGATCGGCACGCTCAGCCGCAAAGCCGCCGAAGCCGGCTGTGAGGTAGTCATCGTGTCGAGCGATAAGGACATGCTCCAGCTAGTGACCGACCGCGTCTCCATGCTGAATCCCGCCAAAGACGACACGTGGTACGACCCGGCCAAAGTGCTGGAGTTCATGGGCGTCGAGCCGCGCCAGGTAGCCGATCTGCTGGCCCTGAAGGGCGATGCCGTGGATAACATTCCCGGGGCGCCCGGCATCGGAGAAAAAGGGGCGCGCGACATCATCGCTCAGTTCGGTTCCGTCACTGCCGCCCTGGACCGCGCGGCGGAAGTTACGAAGAAGATGTCGCGCGAAAGCCTCCAGAACAATCGTGATCGCATTCTGCTCAGCCTCCAACTCGCCACCATCCATTGCGATGTTCCGATTCCCTTCGAGCTCGAAGCTCTTTGTGTTCAGGAGCCCGACATCGAGGCCCTGAAACCGCTCTACAAAGAACTGGAATTCTTCTCGCATCTCAAGGAGCTCGGGCCATCCGAAGACACGCGACCGCGGGATTTTGCTCCGCTCGAAGACGCCGCCGCGGTCGACGCTTTTATCGGGCGCATTCCCGCTGGCGCCTCTCTCTCCATCGCTTTCTCCACAGATCGCAGCGAGCTTGGCCTGGCCTGCCGCCCCGGCGAAGCCCGCAGCCTGCCAATGGCTCGTCTCGGGGAACTGCGGGCGGCCTTCGGGAATGCCGCACTCCCGAAAGCCGCCACAGATCTGAAGTCCCTGATCCTCACCCTTGAGGAGCACCGCATCGAACACCGCGGGCTGCGCGACGATATTTCGCAATACGCATTTCTTATCGACGCCGACCCCGCCAGTTGTGGTCTCGAACCCCTCGTCGAACGCCGTCTGGAACTTCGGGCGGGACCCCGCGCCGACGAACGCGCCAGCTTCGTCCACGAGCTCAATGAGCGGCTGCGGCCCGAAATCGAACGCAGAGGCTTCCTGAAGCTTTACGAAGAGGTGGAGTTGCCGTTGACGGCGGTCCTCGCCCGCATGGAACGCACCGGCATCCGCATCGATACCGCTGAGCTTGCCCGCCTTTCCGAACTGATGGAGGGCGGTATTTCGCGCCTTACCTCGGAGATTCACTCGATCGCCGGCAGGGAATTTAATATCGCTTCTCCCCAGCAGCTCGGCAAGGTTCTCTTCGAGGAGATGGGTTTGCCCGCCCCGGTTCGCTACGGCAAAGGCAAAACCGTCTCCACCGCCGTGGACGTTCTCGAAGCGCTTGCTCCGGAGCATCCTATCGTCCGGAAGGTTCTCGAATTCCGTCAGCTATCAAAACTGAAGGGCACCTACGTCGATTCCCTGCCCGCGCTGATGGACCCCGTTACAGGCCGCATCCACACCAGCTTCAACCAGACCGGGGCCGCCACCGGGCGGTTGTCGTCTTCAAACCCCAACCTCCAGAACATCCCGATCAAAACCGAACTGGGCCGCGAAATCCGGGCCGCATTCATCCCTCGCGACGGTTGGAAACTGCTGGTCGCCGATTATTCCCAAATCGAACTGCGCCTGCTCGCCCACATGTCGCAGGACCCCGTTCTGCTCGACGCTTTCCGCACGGGCGAAGATATCCATACCCGCACCGCGGCGGAAGTGATGGGTGTCCCTCCGATGCTGGTCACCAGGGAAGCCCGCAATAGCGCCAAGGCTGTGAACTTCGGCATCGTTTACGGCATCAGCTCCTTCGGTCTGGCCGCCAATCTGGGGATTTCGCGCAAAGAAGCCGAGGCCTATATCCATGCGTATTTTGCGCGCTACGCAGGCGTGAAGCGCTTCATCGATGAAACCATCGCGCACACCCGCGCCACCGGCATCGCCCGAACTCTTCTGGGGCGCGAGCGCCCCATTCCCGACATGAACAGCCGAAATGCCAACGCGCGGGGGTTTGCCGAACGGACCGCTGTAAACTCCCCGATTCAGGGCACTGCGGCCGATCTGATTAAACTGGCGATGGTACGCATTGACCGCGCGCTCGAAAACCGCGCAGCCAGGCTGCTGCTGCAGGTTCACGATGAGTTGGTGCTGGAAGCGCCGGAAAACGAAGCAGATGAAATAGAGCAGCTTGTGAAGCGGGAAATGGAAGGTGTTTACAACCTGGCTGTCCCTCTGATTGTGGAAGCGGGGGCGGGAGCCAACTGGCGGGACGCCAAGTGAAGCCAAACAAAAACGCAGGGCCAGCGGATGCCGGCCCTGCAAGGAGAATACAACGCTATCAGAGAGCTCTGAATCAAAGAGATCGGATCGAAGCTATTTCCTTTTGAAACGCTTGCCAAGCAGGCTCAGCCCAACCAGTGCGCTCCCCATAAGCGCCATGGTTGCGGGCTCCGGAGTGCTGCTCGTCGGCTGCGCAGGCGTGTAGTTATAGTCAACGATCAAAGTCGTGTTCGATGTGGGTGTGCCGGCGGAAGACGCGGGAGCGGGTCCGAGATAGCCAGTCTTGCCAGCCACCAATTCGTAGATCTGCAAAACGCCGGCCCCATTACTCTGGAATTGGCTCAGAGTAAACACCTGATTGTTGTATTGATCCGTGAAGGTCGTCGGATCGACGAACCCGCCGGTTGAATCGGTGCCAGTCAAATTCTTGGTGACTTGGCCACCATTTCCATTCGCAATTGAAAAAGTTGCGCTGGTCTGAGTATCGACCGCATCATAAAACACTGATGGAGCACCTGGATCACTGGCGATAAAGGTATTCCCGTTCTGTGTCAGCAGACTGGAGTTGGTGCTGAACCATGTCTCGGATGAAAGCTGAGCGTTGTAATTGCCGGAACTGCCTGAATTGTTGGTGACCGTGACGCTGCCTTTTAGATTGTCCACGATCGAAATCGTCACGCTGTTCAGTGTTCCCAAAGCTGTATTAAAAGTGGCGATGTTGTAAGTATTGCTCCAGATCGTGTTATTGTACCCGCTTCCGGGCACAACAAAAGTCTGAATAATGTCGCCGTATGACAGACCTGCAAGCGCAAGTGTCATAGACGCCCCGATAGCGATTCTCCGAAATATTGTCATTGTGTGGTAACTACCTCTCTCCCTTACGGGATACCAGTGGGATCTGTATTACTCCCACCCTCTTGTTGGCTCAATGGAATGTTATCAGGAATAATCCAGCCAGAGCAATCAGGAATGTGCCCGATGGCGATGAACTGGTACTGGTACGCCGGTACCAAATAAAAAGCGGCTCTCACACGAGAGCCGCTTTCAGTGATTTGCCGGACTTGAATCTAGACGTTGAAAGAGCTGCCGCATCCGCAGGTTGATTTCACCTGTGGATTGTTGAACTTAAACCCGGACCCCTCGAGAGATTCGACGTAATCGACCTCAGCGCCGTCTAGGTACAGCATGCTCGCCTGGTCGACAAACACCTTCAGTCCATCATACGTATAGGTTTTGTCCAGCATGTTGGGCGCGTTCTCAAACGCCATCGAATAGCTGAAACCGGAGCAACCACCGCCCACCACGGATATTCGAAGTCCGGCTGGTTTCGGCTCCTGGGTGTCGAGGATTTCCTTTACCTTTGAAATCGCTGTCTCGCTCAGATTTACCATTTTATCCTCTCGCGACTCCCAGTATACAAAACTTCTCAAAGGGGGTGGCCCTCTATCTGCTATCTTCATGTTGCTGAAACCGCGGGGATGGAAGGTGCGTCCGTTCGTCTGTATGGGAACACTGAGCGAGGCTCTCCCCCTCCCGGCATTTGGAAAAAAGGAAATCGTCCGAGCCAGAGTGGATTACGAGAACACTCCAGAAGGTGCGCTTGTGCGGCGTGCTCAAGCCGGTGATGAATCTGCATACAGCCAGATCGTCGAGCGTTACCAATCCAAAGTTTTTTCCATCATCCACGGCATTGTTCGCCAACGGAACGACGTGGAAGATATTGCACAGCAGGTATTTGCGAAGGTCTACTTCTCTCTGCGAAATTTCGACTTCCGCAGTTCGCTCATCACCTGGATCTATAAAATAACCGTCAACGAATGCTTCGACTACCTTCGTAAGAAAAAGGTCCGAAAACTCGTTTATGAAAGTGACATGAGCGAAGACGAGGTCCGCCGCGTGGAAAACAGCGAACCCGCCTTCGACCGTGGCGCCCGTGCCGATTCGTCCCTCGCCCGCCGCGATTATGTGGTCAAGCTCATGGATAAGGTCTCCAATGAGGAGAAACAGCTCCTCATGCTCAAAGAAGTCGAGGGTTATTCGGTAGAAGAACTCTCCGGCATGTTGAAGATGAACGAAAATACCATTAAGGTTAAATTGTTTCGCGCCCGCCAGAAACTTGTCAAAGCGGCCCAGCGGCTGGACCGCGCCCCGGCGGCGCCCGCAAAACTCTGATTCAGGCGATGCAGTCAGCTGTCCCGAACGGCGGCCGCATGAAAAGCAGGCTACTATGATGCACGAAATTGTATTTGACGAGTTGGAAGCGCACCTGAGCGGCGGCGGCCTCTACAAAAATGCCTCGCGCCAATTCTATGCGCACCTCGATGCCTGCGGCCCCTGCCGGGCCGAAATCGCCCAAATGGAAGAACTCTCCATGGTTTTACGGGAACTGAAATTTGAGCCCGCTACCTTTAACCCCGCTACCTTTAACAATGCGCTCTCAAGCGAAAATGCCATTCCGGAACCAGGGCTCGGCTTCTACGCTCGTGTTCGAAACGAAATCGTAGAGAAGCAACAGAAAGAAGTCTGGGGCCTCTTTTCACCCGGCGCTGCTTTCTTTCGGCGAATCGCGTTCGCCTCTCTGCTTCTGCTGGCCGGGCTGGGCAGCTTCCTCGTCACCCGCGAGTCTTCCTTTAGCGGAACCGATGCGGCGTCTATCATGGCGCTGCACGACCCCGTTACCACCCACGCCGCGAGCTCCGATCGCGATCGCATGCTGGTTACCCTCGCAACCTATCGCCAGTAATCGCTCCCCACGGACTCCGCTTGCACATGGCTACCGCCGCACTCCCCAGACCCAACGAACGAATCGCCATCGTTTCCTTTGTGCTGGTTTTTCTGTGTGGCGTAGTATTAGGGGCTGTTGGCATGAGCTTCAGCGGCCATGCCCATCTCCACGGGAAACCTCCGGCAGCTGCGGGCCTCTCCATGTCCGTCCGGGAATGGAAGGAACAACTGAATCTCTCCGACCAGCAGACCGTGCAGCTCACCTCCATTCTCGACGATTTCTCCCGCTATTACGACGACGTTCTCGCGGACGGCAACAGCCGCATCCTCCAGATTCTCAAGGAAAACCAGCGCCGCAAATTCGAGAAAATGCTGCGTGATCATAAGAAATAGGCCCACGGAGTCAAGCTTTTCCCCACACCGCCGGATGTGAGAAACTGATGCTGCACATGCGCAGGGGAATTGCGGTCATCTCATTTTTGTCTCTCGGTTTCACAGGATGCTCCAGCCTTGCGCCGAAAAGCACCCCCACGATTTACGCGGCAGGCGATAAAGCCAGTGCCGGTTCTCTGTTATACAACCTCACCGACGCGGAAAGCGTGCAGCAACTTGGGGACGATCCTTCCCGGCCCCGAACGCCCAAAGATCGGTTCTACCTAATCAAAGTCAGCGTCTCCAATTCCGGTTCCGAAGATCAGCCCATTCCTGCCATGACTCTCGTCGATGATTCCGGACAGACCTACCCCGAACTGGCCGACGGCTCTGGCGTCCCCAACTGGCTTGGCGTTGTCCGCAAAGTAGGCGCCGCTCAAACCGAGCAGGGCAACGTGGTGTTCGATGCTCCCATGAAGCACTACCGGTTGCGGCTCAACGACGCACTGGATGAAAAAGAGATCGCGATCGATGTTCCTGTCAGTTTCGTGCGTGTGTCGTCTGGTGGGGTGACGGGCGGTGGAGTGACGAGCGGGCTCGCCGGTTCTCCCCTCGATCAGCCCGCCCCTTTGCCCAAAAAATAGGCGGTGCCCGACATGCCTGCAGCCGCTCTCATCGCGCTCCTGGCTCTGGCAATCCCGACCTGCGCCCAGACCTTAAAGATTGCGCGCCCCGCAATTTCCCATTCGGAAGATGGCCCTCCTGCTGAAAACGCGGCGGTTTTTCAGCCCGGAGACATTCTGTTCTTCAGCTTTCAGGTTGAAAACTATAAAGTGGGGGCTGCCGGCAAAGTGCAGCTTACCGGCCATGTGGCGGTTTCCGATCCCAAAGGCACGCTTATTATTCCAGGCGATGAAGAGGTGGTCGGGACTTCCATCAGCGAAGAAGATAAGAGCTGGAAACCCAAACTGCGGCTGCAGATCCAGATCCCTTCCTTTGCGCCGCCCGGCCAGTACAAAATTAAGTTCGACGTGGCGGACCAGCAGGCCCGCCAATCCGCTGCCGATGAACTGGCATTCACGGTCGGTGGCAAAGGCGTGGCGCCAGCCGAAGTTCTGACGATCCGTAATCTCGCTTTTTACCGCGCGCAGGAAGAGGAAACGTCGCTGAAATTGGCGGCCTACCGCGCGGGGGATATCGTGTGGGTGCGCTTCGACGCCGTGGGGTACAAATACGGCGAACAGAATTCGATCGATGTTTCATACGATGTAACCGTCCTCTCGCCCGACGGCACGCATCTTTTCTCGCAGGAAAACGCCGCAGTCGAAAAAAGTCAGGCCTTCTACCCCCAGCCCTGGATTCCCGCGGTCTTCAATCTGACCCTCCAATCGAACATGCGGCCCGGCACTTATAAACTGGTGATCGCCGCCCGCGATACGATCGGCAACCAGACCGCCACCGAACGCGCCGATTTCAGAGTGGAGTAGGTGTGCGCGGCGATTCTGCTATCGCGCGGATCGCCTCTTCAAACTCATCGAGAGCCCCGGCGAAAAAATGGTCGGCGGCCTGGATAAACCGCAGCGACTTCGGTTCCGCAAACCAGGCAAATGCGGCCTCAAGCTCTTCCTTCGGACCGTGCTCGTCCACCGTGCTGTGTATGAAGTACTTCGGCGCCCCGCACTGGGCGAGGTATTCGAACGTGCCGCGCTTTGTCGGAAATCCGGCCCCGATCAACCGCACCGGAGCCTCCCCGCCTCCCTGTCCGGCCATGGAGCAACCCAGCTTCATGACGATTCGCGAGCCGAATGAAAACCCCGCCATCGAAAACGGCAGGTCCGGATATCGCTCCCGCAGGAAACGCAGCGCTGTACGCGCGTCTTCCATTTCGCCGGGCCCATGGTCATGCGCGCCTTCGCTGCGCCCCACGCCGCGAAAGTTGAAACGCAGCACCACCGCGCCGGTCGCTCGCATCGCGCGGGCGATCCTGTAAACCACCTTATTGTGCATGGTGCCGCCGAAAAGCGGGTGCGGATGGCACACCAGACAGGCCTCGCGCGGCTCCCCGTTGTCGGGTTCTTCGAGCAGCGCTTCCAGCTTCCCAGCCGGACCGTCCAGCAGAAGAGATTCGATCTTTCTCGCCAAGTGAGCGGCTCTCCTAATTCGTCCGGAAGTTAATGAACTGCAGCTCAATCCCGAAGTCCTCGCCTCTCAGAAGCGCGATGGCCTGCTGCAGGGTATCGCGGTCTTTGCCGCTGATGCGCACCAGATCCCCCTGGATTGCCGCCTGCAATTTAAGCTTGCTCTCCTTGATTTTTTTTACGATATCTTTCGCCTTCTCGGTCGGAATCCCCGAGGTCAGCGTGACTTCCTGCTTCACCGACGAACCTGCGGCCGGGTTGACTGGCCCGTAAGTCAGGTTCTTCACGGGCACGCCGCGTTTGATCAGCTTGGCCTGAAAGATTTCCGTGGCCGCTTTCAGCTTGAAATCGTCCGAGCTGCTGAGCGTGACTTTCTTATCTTTCTCGTTCAGCTCGATGACGGATTTTGAATCCTTCAGGTCGTAACGCGTCGTGATCTCCTTCATCGCCTGCTGGATGGCATTGTTCACCTCCGGCATCTCGATCTGGGATACCACGTCGAAACTGTTATCTGGCATAGGAAACTCTCAGTGTACTGTGAGAGATCCCGAAGCAGTACGGACTTTGCTGTTTACGCCCGCTCAGAAATGGAAGTGGTATCGCACCGAGCCGTAGATTTCGCGCGGATTATTGAAATGGCTTCCCGCAAAGCTGCTGTCCAGGCTGAACGGGAACCGGGAATTTGAAACGTTCAGCACCGTCACGCCGAGTAGCCAGCGTTCCGCGAAGGATTTGCTGAGGTAGACGTCGCCGATGACGTGCGAGGGAAGGTGATTTGGACCGTCACCCGCCAGAACACCGGAGCCGTAAACCACATTCCCGGAAAGATTCATCTGCCAGGGCGCCCGAATCTGAAAGCCAGTGGTGATGTTGACTCGCTGGTCGTGATCGAGATAGCAGTACGAAACCGCGCAGTCCGTCCCGTCGTCGGGGTGTTTCCCGCCTTCCAGCAAACCGCCAGTGGGTTGTCCGCGATATTGGGCCGTCATATCCGCAAACGCCGCGTGGAGGCGCAGTCGCCGGGCAATCAGCGGCGAGCGAAGGCTCGCCTGAACGCCCCAGATACGGGCGTTCGGCGTAGTCAGGGGAAGCAGGATATTCGAAGCGCCCAGGACATCGTGATCCAGGAAATTCCGGGAACTGGTCTGGAAGTGAGTCGTATCGAGGACCCATCCGTGAAACGGGATAGTCAACCCGAACTCCCTTTGAATGTCCCGCTCGCCCCGGAGCGGCTTAAATCCGAAGGTGCCCGTTGCCGCAGCGAGCTCAAGCACGGCGCCACCCACTGTATAAAGTGGCGGAGCTTGATAGTACGTGCCGTAGAAGCCTCGCAGAACCCAGTGGATCTTCGGGATCTCGATGGTTGCCCCCACTCTCGGGTTGACGGCATTCTCGCTGGCCACGCCCGCGAAGTGCGTTACGCGCACCCCGCCATTGAGAGTAAGCCACTTCGAAGCTTTGAACTGGTCGTTCACGTATTCGGCCGCGAGTCCGCCGGTGGGAATGGCATCTACGGAAGCGAACTGGGAGGGGGTCTGTGTGTTGTCCCTCAGGCTGAAAAGGAGATTGTTGCGCTGGTAGAAGGAATAAACGCCCGTTGTCAGGTTATGGCGGCCATGCACGTACTTCAATTCCACCTGCGCGCCGGCATAGTTCGAAGTGTTGCGGGAATTGGCTACCAGGCGATCGTTTGCGCTGCCGTTGTATTGGGCGTTGCTGTTACGGTAGAACGGAGAAACAGTCAGGAGGGTACTCGGCGTGAACGTGTGGCTCCAGGAAAACGTGCCAAACGTGTCGCGCTCCTGATCGATATCGCGCGTGCCGAAATAGGTATCGGACGTGGGATCTTTATCGTTCGGATCCACGGGGATCTGAAAGCGATCCTTTCGGGCGCTGGCTGTCCATGCGAACTGATTCTTCTCGTTGAGACGGTAATTCATGGAGGTGAACAGCCCTTCTCCGCTTCCTGTCGCGTGGTCGATCTCCCGCGTTGGCGGCTCCAGGCCCAGGTCGGTTCGATTGCCTGTTGCGCTGACGTAGTAGGCGAACTTCCTGCTATGACCACCGAAATTAAGCTGATCGTTGGTTTGATGGAAGCTTCCGTAGGTCAGGGTCAGATCGCCTTCGTTGCTAAATTCGAAACCGGACCGCGTTAAGATGTTGATTTGCGCGAAGGTGCGATCACCGCTCTGAGCACCATACCCGCCCTGGCTGATTTCGACTTCCTCGATGTCCTTCGGGTCGAGAGTTCGGCCGACGTTGCTGGACATGTTTGTGTTGGGAATTGGGACGCCATTAAGGACCCAGTCGATCTGGTGGCCTCCTCTGACGTGGAGATGGTCGTGTAAGACGAAGGCGCCTGGCGCGGTCTCGGTAATGAACCGCAGGCTGCTCATTTGCTCGGCTCCCGGCAGCCCTTCCCGAATCTGATCGCCGGAAACCACGGTCGGAGCGGCGGATGCATCGGCTGCCAGCACGTCGCTCAGGGTCTCCGTTACTGTCAGTTCGCTTGTCGCCGCACCGATCTTCAAAACGATTTCGAGGGTCGATGCGCTGCCGGTGAGAACCTGCAAAGCCTGCTTGTTTGGCGCAAACCCTTCATGCTCGACGGTCAGTGTATATTCTCCGAGGGGAACACCGTTGATAATAATCGCGCCAGTCGAGTCGGTTTGGGCGCGCTGCATCCAATCGGTGTGCATCTCCTTCAACGTCACTTTAGCGGCGGTAACCGCCCCACGGCTCGGATCTTTCACGGTTCCGCGGACCGCGCCCGACCCCTGGGCATAGACTGCCGCCGCGATCGCCACAAAGAGAAAATTGC
>JALYHT010000112.1 GCA_030776225.1 Acidobacteriota bacterium
TCCCCAATGGTCACGTGCGGACGTTGCGTATTGGCGAGACCCTTGCCGCGGATGTAGAGTTCGCCGCCGGTAATTGCGGCCCCGGGCTGAACTTGCGAAATCACAGGTCTGCCGTTAGTATCTTTGCGAGTTGCCATGAATTTATAAAAAGGCCGGACTAATGATGATTGAACCATCCCACTGTAAATAAGACAAGCGCCGCGTAGGCGCCAGCCATCATGTCGTCGAGCACGATTCCGGCGCCGCCCGGGATCCGCTCTATGAGGCGTATGGGAGCGGGTTTCCAGATGTCGAACAGCCGAAACAGTCCGAATGCCAGCGCGAAGGTTATCCAGTCGAACCGCAGGGCGCCCGCCAGCGTGAGCCATTGCCCCAGAACCTCATCGACCACGACTATTTGCGGGTCTTTCCGCCCCGATTGAGCCGCCACAATTCCGGAAGCCCATATCGCGGGGTAAAGAGCGACGAGGGAAAGGATAAGAAAATGAACCTTTTCAAAGCCCAGATGCGAAAGCGGCCAGGCGATCAAAATGGCCGCGAGCGAACCCACCGTGCCCGGCGCTTTGGGCGAGAAGCCACAACCAAACCACGTGGCGAACGTCCACGCCGCCTTACTCGTCATCGGGCTCGCGGTCAGGCTGGGGATGGGCCGGCGTCGAGATCACATACTTTTCCATGGCCCAGTTCCCGAGATCGATCTCGCGGCACCGCGTGCTGCAAAACGGAGCCTCGGTATGCGTAAGCTTCACCGGTTTCTTACAGACAGGACAATGGATGGACCTGGGCGTCGGGCTCATCGGGCTGGAATCTGGTTCGGGATTACGAAACCAGGCGCGGCGGCAATGTTGACCAGCAGCGGGGCAGCTGGCCGAAACGGAATTGCATCCGGCTCGGTCGGGGCGAGGAGCGTGCCAATCAGATCGTAATCGTGCGCTTCGGTAATACGCAGAAGGCGCATTTGGCCGGGTGCGGGCTCGGCGCCCTCGAAATCGTTTATCAATACCGTCCCGTCGATTTCGGGAGCCTGCGTAGACATCCGGGCCTGCCAAAGCAGGTCGGTATCGGTTGAGGGTCCTTCCACCAGCACGGGAACTTCCTGCCCGACCATGGTGCGGTTTTTGGCGCGGGAAATCCGGCGCTGGATGGCCATCAGGCGCCGCTTCCGGTTCGCGATGGTTCGGCCGTCTACTTTGCCATCCAGCGCGTAGCTCTGACTCGAATCTTCGTCCGAGTAAGAAAACACGCCGAGCCGGTCCAGTTGGGCGGCCTGCACAAACTGGCAGAGCTGTTCGAAATCGGCCTCGGTCTCACCGGGAAAGCCGGCAATGAAACTCGTACGAATCGCAACCCCAGGGATGGTACGGCGAATCCGCTCGATCAGCTTCAGGAAAATGTCTCCCGAAGCGCCCCGCTTCATTCGCTTCAGAACCGGCGCGCTGGCATGCTGCAACGGCATGTCGATATACTTCACCAGATCCCGGTGTTCCGCAATTGTGTCGAGCAGTTTTTGCGTAACCCTGTTGGGGTATGCGTATAAAAAACGAACCCATTTCGGCTGCGGCGTCTCGATTTGCGCCAATCGGGTCAACAACATAGCGAGGCCGTCCTTAAGGCCGAAATCCTCGCCGTAGCAAGTGGTGTCCTGCCCGATCAGATTGATTTCCCGGACTCCCTGAGCGAAAAGGCGGGTGGCTTCGGAAATCACCGATTCGAAGCGCCGGCTGCGGAAATTCCCGCGGTACTGCGGTATCACGCAGAAAGTACAGGGATGATCGCAGCCCTCCGCAATCTTCATGTAGGCGAAATGGCGCGGCGTGGCCAGCACTCTGGGGGTGAGATCGTGGTAGAGATAGGGCTCCGGGGCCGGATTGGCTTTGTTTTGTAATCCTTCACAAGCCGCTACGATACCCTCTATCTCGTTGGTTCCAATGATCGCGTCAACTTCGGGGAGATCTTTCCGGATGTCGCCGCGATAGCGCTCCACGAGGCACCCGGCCACGACCAGGCGCTGCGCCCGCCCGACCTTTTTGTACTCGGCCATTTCCAGAATCGTATCTACGGATTCCTTCTTGGCCGGGTCGATAAAACTACAAGTATTGACGACAATGACGTCGGCCTGATCCGGATGGGTAGTCAACTCGTGCCCGTGGGACGCAAGGTGACCCATCATGACTTCGCTGTCGACAAGATTTTTGGGGCAGCCGAGGCTGATGAAACCGACTTTCAAGGTGTGTTTACTATTCTACCGCCTCTGCCTATGCAGTGGGGTTCCAGACGTATTTACCGTCCTTATTGATGTACCCTTCCCGGCCACCCAGCCACACGGGAGCCAGCCCGCCATTAAACGCGCCAGCCTTGTCGAACTGCGGGTTGATGGCGAATTTTCCGTCCTTGCGGATGAAACCGAATTGCCTCCCCACCGCGACCAGCGCCAGCCCGTCATTGAAATCGCCCGCGGCGTTGAATTGGGGCTGAATGACGAAGTTTCCTTTTTTATCCACGTAGCCGTAGCCGCTGCCCGACTGCACCACGGCCCTGCCATCGTGGAAATCGCCCGCCACGGCGAATTGCGGATTGATCGCGAACTTGCCCGAACGATCGATATAGCCGGTTTGAGTTCCCAGGCGAACCGCGGCCATGCCTTCGGAGAAACTGCTGGCCTGATCGAACTGCGGCATAATTTTGATGGCGCCCTTCGGATCGATATAACCCCAGCGATTGCTCACCAGCACCGGAGCGAGATTATCCCCGAAACTGCCGGCTCCGGAGTAAGACGGCGCTACCCCAAACTGCCCGTTTTTGTTCAGATAACCGAGCCTCCCCGCATTGCCGACTAATGCCAGCCCGCCAGAGAACCGATCCGCCAGATCGAACTGGGGCGTGATCACAAGCTTGCCTGAGCGGTCGATGTAGCCCCATTTTCCGCCCATGGCCACGGGGGCCATGCCCTCGGAAAATTCTCCCGCCGCATCGAATTGTCCGGCTATTGTAAGTTTTCCCGTGGGATCGATATAACCGTATCGCCCGTTCACCATTACAGGGTGCAGCCCGCCATTCGTGGCGTTGCAGGCGACGAGAGAAAGACTTCCAAAAACCGCCAGACACAAGGCTGTGATGTTTCTCATATGTAACAAGGTGCTCCGGCCAGAGTATTGCAGGTTAGCAACCAATCCTTTTGGCCATCTACTCGCAGGGAAAACCCGGGAGATATAACCATGGCTTTGAATGATCGGAAAAGCTTTCTGGCCGCCGCGATTTTCATATTGCTGGCGACGGTGGGCGCGGCCGCCTGGATGCACGAATCGAACAGTGCAGCGGTGGCGACACGTCCTGCTTATACAGACGCTTTGAACGCGACCTATTCGGCGGGATCGCCAGAGGCTACTACCGGCGACGGCTACTATCCCATCATCCAACGCCCCGCATACCTGCGTCAGCCCCAGGCGACATTCGCACAAACGAGCGCCGAACAAACGAGCCCCGACTATGCGAACGAACAGGAACCCGAATACCGAGATTATCGGGAACGCCATCATCGGCGCTCCAAGAGGCATTCCATTGAAATTGTGGCGGGAACGGCGGTTGCCGGTGCTGCGATTGGCGCTATCGCCGGGGGCGGCAAAGGAGCGGCAATCGGCGCCGCGAGCGGCGCTGGCGCGGGCTTTGTATACGACCGGCTGACCCGCTGATTTTACGCGCCCTGCGAAGACGTGGCAGACTTGCTGCCAAGAAGAATGTGCATCGCCGTGGGTATCTCATCCGGATGGGCCGCGCACCAGACAAGGATTCGGTTGAATCTTGTCTCGTCGTCCGCCAAGGCGGCGATTTCCACCAGTTCCGCTTCTACGACCTGAGGTTCTCTCATGCTGCTAAGCATCGCATAGGTGGGGAGGGCAGGTAAAAAGGTAGTGCGGGACGGAACAGGAAGAGGAAGAAACGAAGGGCTGATTTCCCCGGCTTCCCGGGAAAATCAGCCCGGGAAACTATTTGGTGGTGCTGGTGGTATCGGTGGTCGTCTTGTTCGACTTCTTTTTCTTGCTCATCTTCTTGGTGGTGTCCGTCTTCGTGGTGGACGTGGTGTCCTGCGCGAACGAAACAGTGCCGAGAGCGATGCCGAGACCGAGAGCTACTACGAGAAGCTTTTTCATTTTTATAATTCTCCCTGGAATTTGTTTAACTTGAAACAATCAAATGAAAACTATTTGGTTGTAGCTGTGGTTTCGGTGGTGGTGGCCTTCTTCTTTTTGGCCTTCTTCACCTTTTTGGTGGTGGTCGCAGTGGTGTCCTGAGCGAACGAAACGGAGCCGAGCGCGAGGCCGAGGCCGATGGTGAATACGAGAAGCTTTTTCATGCAGTTACTCCCTTAGATTTTTTGAACTTATTTGGTTCTTACGAATCATACCGAAAGGTACATGAACCAACCCTTAAACAGCCATTAAAAAGGCTTCATTGACTTTACTCCTGATGTTTCAAGTTTCGGGCGTGGTGGCCGGGTCACGGTTTCCAGCCCGGAATTTTCTTTGGCGATTCAAGCACTTGCGGAACCCGCTGACTTCGAACCCGGCACCTGGGGATTATCGTCGGGTCGGAAAACCTTATGCAAGTAGCACTCGCTTACAAGAATTTCGCCGCCAATCGCGCTATCAGCCACATCGGTCTCGGCGTAACCGCACTGAACACGGCCAAGACTCTTCGCAGCCACGGTATCGATGCGGACGTCTGGCCCATTGTCAGCCCGGCGGAACTGGGTACGCGGCTGCGGGCAAATCAGCCCACCGCCACCCCCACTCACGTAGTGATTTCAGCGCCATGGATTCAGACCCACGAACTGGCGCTGCTGTGCGCCGAGTTCAAAGATACCCAGTTCGCGGTGACCTGTCACTCGAACCTTGGATTTCTGCAGGCAGACCCCAGCGCGATGCGTCTGGTGCGGGAAGGCCTCGATCTGCAGCGCACTACCTGGAATTTCCACATGGCTGCCAATTGCGACCGTCTCTCCGACTGGGTTTACACGGCGTATGGAATACCCTGCACGCACCTGCCGAACATTTATCACCTCGACTCTGCGAATCCAAAACGTGAACGGTATGCGGGCGGCACCCTGCGCATCGGAGCGTTCGGCGCAACACGAGTTCTGAAGAATCTGCTGACCTCGGCCGGCGCGGCGCTCGAAATAGCCAACGCCAAACGCGCGGATCTCGAGTTCTGGGTTTCATCCGGGCGCAATGAAGGCGCGGGCGCGGTGGTAGATGCGGTCCGCCAGATGTTCAACGGCCTGCACCACGTTCGCCTTATTGAAAACGGGTGGCAGACATGGCCGCAGTTCCGCCAGACGGTGCGGCACATGCATCTGCTGCTGCAGCCGAGTTACACGGAAAGCTTCAACGTGGTGACGGCCGACGGGGTCGCTGAAGGCGTTCCCAGCGTTGTCTCAGATGCGATCGAATGGGCGCCCGGCCGCTGGAAGGCGGCGGTTGACGATGCGCATGCCATCGCGCGGGCCGGGCTCAGGCTGCTTGAGAGCCGCTGGGCTCCGCGACAGGGAAGGGCGGCGCTGAAGGCTCATAACAGGAAAGCGCTGGCGGCATGGCGATCGTTTCTCGAACTCTGACCTATTTCACTCTGGCCTATTTGACAAGGATCAGATGCAGATCCATGACATTAGTCCCGGTGGAGCCTGTGGTGACCAGATCTCCCAGTTCCGCGAAAAACGGGTACGCGTTGTGGTCTTCCAGCGCCTCGGCCGCGCTCTGAGTGGACCGGTTAACTGAGGTTCCGTCCGCCATGGCCCCGGCTGCATCGGTGGGGCCATCGCTGCCATCCGTGCCCGCGCTTAGAATCAGCACATCTTCCAGCCCGGCGATCTCCAGCGCCGCGACCAGCGCGAATTCCTGGTTCCTGCCGCCTTTCCCCGCGTCTCCGTTCCGCATGGTAACGGTGGTTTCGCCGCCTGAGATGACGCAGACAGGCGGACGCACGGGCTGGCCATGCTCACGTATCTGGCGCGCCACCGCCGCGTGCATCCGCGCGATGTCTTTCGTTTCCCCTTCGATGGAGCTCGACAGGATCAGCGTCTTGTAACCCATATCTTTGGCCGCATGCGCGGCCGATTCAAGCGACTTCTGATTACTCCCGACGATTATGTTCTCGACGTACGCGAACAGCGGGTCGGCGGCTTTGGGAGTTTCCTGCGCGCCGTTCTTCAGGCGTTCGCGAACTCTGCGGGGCACGCGATCCCGCAGCTCATATTTTTCGAGCACCGCAAAGGCGCTCCCGAATGTCGAGGCATCCGGCGCAGTGGGACCGGAGGCGATGGCATCCAGATGGTCCCCCACGACGTCCGAAAGAATCAGGCTCAGCACGTGGGCCGGCGCAGCGAGCCGCGCCAGCTGGCCGCCTTTGATTGCCGAAATGTGCTTTCGGACTGCGTTGATCTCGCGGATGTTCGCGCCTGAGGCCAGCAGCAGCCGTGTGGTCTCCTGCTTCTCCGCCAAGGTGATCGGCGGCGCCGGATAAGGCGTCAGAGCCGAGGCGCCGCCCGAAAGCAGACAGACGACCAGATCGTTTTCTCCCGCATCGCGGCAAATGTCCGCGATGCGTTTCGCCCCCTGCCAGCCGCGCTCATCCGGCACCGGATGGCCGCAGGGGCGCAGTTCGATTTTTCTGGTTCTGGCTGAATCGCCATCCTTGACGTTCACACAACCCGCGGCGATACGGCGACCGAGAAACCGCTCCGCGGCGAGCGCCATTGTACCGCCGGCCTTCCCCGCCCCGACCACGAATATCCGCTCGTATCGATTCAGATCGGCGCGCCCTCGCAGGACGTTGTCCACGGCGGCTGCAGGATCCGCGGCCGCGAGGGCTGCCATCAGAATCGCCTTCGCATCTCGCCGCAGATTGTGCCTCATGGTCTGTTTCGGCATCGGCTATTTCCAGCAGGGCAATTCCAGAATCAAGTCGACCGCGCGCGCCACATCGCAATCCGCGTCGATTCTGTAGTTGGCTTGCCCGTAAGCCGCCCGCCGCTCTTCGTAAAGGCGGCGGAAGGCTTCCTTATCGCGCGCCAGCGGCCGTGTTCCGACATCGACCACTCTGGCCTCGACGGTTTCCAGCGTACAATCGAGCCAGACGGAAATGCCGTGCCCTTCGAGAAGCTCCGTGTTTGTCCGCTGGGCAAAAGCACCGCCACCCAGAGCGACAACCGTGGGAACGCCGCGCTCTATTCGGCGCATCACGCTCTTCAGCATGGCGGACTCGATGCTCCGGAATTCGCTTTCCCCCCGGCGCGCGAAAATATTGGCGATGCTGTCGTTCTCCGCGGTTTCAATCTCCGTATCGAGGTCGATAAAGTTCCACCCGAGCCGGTCCGCCAGTTGCTGCGCAACGGTGCTCTTGCCGCAGCCCATGAAGCCCGCCAGATAGATACCCGGGGCGCGTTTGAGGCGGTTATCCATGGGTGGGCCCGCCCCTCATACTCGCTCCAGACGCGATTCGACAAACGCAGGAAACAGCCGGTTCGCAATCACCAGCGCCCACCCGCTGCGGGGCGTCACCACGATTCGCTTTCGGCGCACGATACCGTCTACAATCGCCGCCGCGCAATCAGCCGCCGAGACGGCGAAAAATTTGCCCTGGATTACCCTCTCCGGCGGTCGCCTGCCCCCCGCATTCGTCTGGAAATCGGTATCGACATAGCCGGGGAAAACGCCCATAACGTTCACGCCGGCCCGCCGCAATTCGGCGCGTTGCGCCGATGTGATGGCAGCCAGGGCGAACTTGCTCGCGGAATACACAGGCAGCCAGGGCAAACTGATCTGCCCCGCAATGGAACTGACGTTTACGATCGACCCGCGCGTTTCCCGCAGGTGCGGCGCTGCGAGTTGCGCCAGTTCAAGCGGGGCAAAAAGGTTCAATTCGAACAGGGCGCGCGCTTCTTCCATGGGGGTGGAGCATGCGGTGTAGTACGATCCCCGGCCCGCATTATTAATGAGCACGTCGATTTTGCCGCGGCGCTCCAGTGTCTTTGCGATAAGCTCGTGGCGTACGGCGCTGTCGGTCAGATCGCCAGGAATGATTACATCGCCGGGCCGCGCCACGGCGGCAAGTTTCTCCGCATTTCGGGCAACAAGCGAAAGCTGCGCGCCCCGGTTCCGCAGCAGCGCGGCAAGCCTGGCGCCTATACCTTCAGATGC
Organism: Acidobacteriota bacterium; assembly: GCA_030776225.1. GTDB lineage: Bacteria > Acidobacteriota > Terriglobia > Bryobacterales > Bryobacteraceae > BOG-234. Next base: position 8,193 of record JALYHT010000112.1, read on the forward strand.
GCCTGTCACGATGACGACCTTGCCCTTCAAAGAATCCATGCGGATCGGGGAAACGCAATAATAGCACTATGGAACGGGGACCCAATGCAGGCAGACTACTGCCGTTGTTTCCGCTGCGACTCGTGGTTTTCCCCGGCAGCGCGACGCCACTCCACATATTCGAGGAGCGCTACAGGGAGATGGTGGGCGAAGCCGCGGCGGCCGGAACGGAGTTCGGAATCGTACTCGCGAACAACGGGGGGATCGTGAACTCCGGCTGCACTGTGGTGGTGGAATCCGTGCTGAAGCAGTACCCCGATGGCCGCTTCGATGTGATGACACGCGGACAGCGCCGCTTCACGATTCAGTCTCTCAACGAAGAAAAAGCATATCTGCGCGGCGCTGTGGAATATTTTAACGACGAAAGCGACGAGCCCGCGCCTGCCGAACTGCGCCGGAAAGCGATCGGCGCATTCGGCCAGACAGGCGACGAGAAAGTGCCGCCCGAAGATCACCCTTTGTTGAGCTTTCAGCTCGCAGAAGCCATTGACGATCTCGGTTTCCGCGATATGATCCAGCGAAGCCGCTCTGAAGTGGAGAGGCTGCAGACGTTCATCGAGTTCGCGGGCGTTTACATCGAGCGGCGCCAATACGCGGCGAAGATGCAGCGCACGGCTGGCATGAACGGTCACGGCCATAAGCGTGTAGCCGAATAAACCATGTCTTTGAACCTCTACATGGAGGGAGCGACGCGGACCGGGCGGCGACCTGGTCCGCTCGCCATATCGCTGGTTCTGCATGCTGCCGCGTTCTTTGCTCTGATGGAAGCGCCGGAAATCAAGCTGCCGGAGCCGTCGAAATCGGAATACAAACAGGCCATCGAGGGTAAAGAAGACAAACTCGTCTGGTTGAGATTCAACAATGTGCTTCCCGACGTCACGCCGCTGCGCGCCATAACCGAGCACAAGCCTCTTCGCGCAGCCGTGAAAGCCCCGCAACAGATTGTGGCTTCGCGCAAAGACGCTCCGAAGCAAACGCAGATGGTCTGGACAGATGCTCCGGAATTGAAACAGACGAGACCCGTTGAGATGCCCAACGTGCTCGCCATCCGTCTTCCTCAAATTGCGCGCCCTTTTGTGCTTCCCGGAGTCGTTCCGCAGGTCGTGTCAAAAATAGAGATGCCGGCGGACGCGCCGCAACTCCAGCCCCGGCTTGTCGATCCGGTCGGGCTCGGAGACGCGCCTAAAATGGCGAAACCGTTCACGGCGCCGCCTTTGAAGATCCCGGCTGCCAACACGAAGCAAATTGCCGTCGAATCGCCACCGGCGCTGGGGGCAGATTCCATCACCATTCCCAACGACTTCCTGGCCGCCGCCAATTCGCGCGAACTTAATCTGGCCGTGGCCGGGCTGAATCCCGCCAATAAAACCGCGACCCTGCCCACCGCTTCGAGCCCTGGACAATTTTCCGCCGGTCCGAAACTACGTCCGGACGGCGCGGACTCGGCGGGCGAAGGTAAAGGACTGAATGTTCCGGATCTCTACGTAGCCGGGGGGAAAGATGCAAAACCGGATCTGATCGCGCAGGTTTTCGCGGCGCCCACGTCAAGCACGACTCTGCGCGCGGCCGCGCGTCTCGGCGGACCGCCGCGCGAGGCAGCGTCTTCCGAACAGGCGAGCCGTGGCGCGATCAAAGTTTCAAACGCCCCCGACCGCCGTTTCGACAGGCGGGATGTCTACATGATGGCGATCCAGATGCCGAATCTGACCAGTTATTCGGGCAGCTGGCTGATGTGGTATTCGGATCGCACGGCCCGCGAGACAGGGCTCGCTCCGATCACGCCGCCGATCGCGCATCGCAAAGTGGATCCGAAATACATCGCGTCCGCCGCCGCGGACCATGTGGAAGGCAGGGTGCAACTGGCCTGTGTCATCGGCAAAGATGGACGGGTGACTACGGTCGAGCTGCTGCGCGGTCCGGACGGCCGTTTGAATCAGAGCGCCGCCGAAGCACTGGCGAAGTGGGAGTTCACTCCCGCCACGCGGCATGGAGAGCCCATCGAAGTGGATGTTCTGGTGGAGATCCCGTTCCATCTTGCGCCGCGCACTCAGGTACCTTACTAGGCATGCGCCAGCACCTCATCTTCGACGCCGACGACACGCTTTGGGAGAATAACGTCTATTTCGAGCAGGCGTTTGACGAGTTCTGCGAATATCTCAATCATTCCTCACTCACGCCCGATGAAGTCCGCAGCATCCTGGATGAAATCGAAATCGAGAACAACCGCATTCACGGCTATGGCGCGCTGAACTTCGGACGCAATCTCAGCCAGTGTTTCCTGCATCTGGCCGAGCGGGCGATAGATGAGCACGATCTGAAGCGCGTGACCGCGTTCGCGCACCGCATTCTGGAACAGGAAGTGGAACTGATGAAGGGAGTGGCCGAAACGCTGCCCCTGCTGGCGGAAAACCACGAGCTCACGCTTTTTACCAAAGGCGATCCGGTGGAACAGAATCGCAAGATCGATCTCTCCGGCCTGCGTCCATTTTTCGCGCATTGCGAAGTCGTCAAAGAAAAAAACAAAGCCGCTTATACGCAGCTGGCCGCAGTTCGAGGCTTCGATAAGGAACGCACGTGGATGATCGGCAACAGCCCGAAATCCGACATCAACCCGGCACTCGCCGCGGGGCTGCGCGCGGTTTTTGTGCCGCACGAACGCACCTGGACTCTTGAACGCGAAGAGATCAACCACTCGGCCAGCCGCCTTATCGTGGTCAACAGTTTCAGCGATCTGGCCGTAATCTTCGGCTGAACCACTTAAATTTATATCGTGATACGATATAAATACGTGACCGATCCGGATCTCTCTCCCGAGCAGTACCGCGATCTCGCCGAGTTTCGCCGGCAGATTCGCCAGTTCCTGTCCTTTAGCGAAGCCACCGCCAGGGAACACCATATTGAACCGCAGCAGTACCAACTGATGCTCGCGGTACAGGGTCTTCCCGAAGGCGTCAAACCGACAATCCGCGAAATCGCAGGCCGGCTGTTTATTCAACACCACAGCGCTGTCGAACTGGTAAACCGCCTCGAAGCCACCGGAGCGGTTACGCGCACGCACGGTTCGGAAGATAAACGTGAAGTCTGGATCAGGCTGACCGCAGCGGGGCTTCGCACACTTCGCCGTCTTGCGCTGACGCACCGTACGGAGCTCGAGCGCTCCGGCCCCGAACTTGCTCGCACCCTGAACACGGTGCTTCGGCACAGCAGAAAGGCCGCGGCGCAATGAGTCATCCCCGCGGCAATGCCGCGAAACTGGGCGATTTCACAACCTCACCCCGAGTAATCGCAATTTCACTGCTCGCAGTGGGCATCGGCTTCATCAGCACGTTCGTAGCCTGGGCGCTGCTGCGGCTCATCGCCTTCTTTACGAATGTTTTTTACTATGGGCGCGCGAGCACCGTTTTGGTATCGCCCGCGGACAATCATCTGGGCTGGTGGGCTGTACTGGTTCCGGTTGCCGGCGGGCTTGTCATCGGACTGATGGCGCGTTACGGTTCCGACCGTATTCGCGGCCACGGCATTCCCGAAGCGCTGGAATCCATTCTCATCCACGGCAGTAAGGTGCAGCCCCGGCTCGCCGTGCTGAAGCCAGTTTCCTCGGCCATTTCGATAGGCTCGGGCGGTCCGTTCGGCGCGGAAGGTCCCATTATCATGACAGGCGGGGCGATCGGCTCCATTGTCGCGCAACTCTTCCATCTCACCGCCGCCGAGCGCAAAACACTTCTCGTTGCGGGAGCGGCGGCCGGCATGGCTGCAACATTCGCAACTCCGGTGACCGCGGTACTGCTTGCAGTGGAGCTTCTGCTCTTTGAATGGAAACCCCGCAGCGCCATCCCGGTGGCTTTGGCCAGCGCCACAGCAGGCACGGCGCGCCGGTACATCCTCGGTCTCGGCCCGCTGTTTCCTGTACCTCAGCACTCTGTCTTTATCGGGCCGGAGGGAATCGCCGGGTGCATCATCGCAGGCCTGCTCGCGGGCTGCTTATCGTGCGTTCTCACATTGGGCATTTACGCTGCCGAAGACGCGTTCAGGAAACTCCCCATCCACTGGATGTGGTGGCCGGCGATTGGCGGGTTTTTCGTGGGTTTGGGCGGCCTGATCTTCCCGCAGGCGCTGGGCGTGGGTTACGACACGGTTCAATCGCTGCTCCAGGGCGACGTGCCGCGCACGGTGATCGCGGGCGTTCTGTTGGTGAAATCGGCCATCTGGATCATCTCCCTCGGGTCCGGAACCTCGGGAGGCGTGCTCGCTCCTTTACTCATGATGGGCGCCGCGCTGGGTGGAATTGAAGGCATGTTCCTGCCGCATGAAGGCGCCGGCTTCTGGCCGCTGGTCAGCATGGGCGCCATCCTCGCAAGCACTATGGGCGCACCTTTCACCGCCATCCTGTTCGCTTTCGAGTTGACGCAGGATGTAAATGTGCTGCTGCCCCTGCTTGTGGCTGCCATGCTCGCGTACGCCACCTCCGTTCTTCTGTTGAAGCGGTCGATTTTGACTGAAAAGGTGGCGCGGCGCGGTTTCCATATCACCCGCGAGTACGCGACGGACCCGCTCGAGATCATTTTTGTCCGTGAAGTGATGCGTACCCGCGTGGTTGCGTTGCCCTCGAACGCCACCATCGACGAATTGCGAAACGTCGTTCTTCGCGCTCCGGACGAGCGCGGCCGGCATTTGTTTCCGGTGGTTGACGATGCGCGGCGCGTGGTCGGGGTGGTCACCCGGAGGCAGTTGCGCACCCTGACGCAATCCGAGGGCGGGAGGGACTCTCTCGGCAGCATCCTTCACAAACCGATAGTGGCGTATGCGGACGAGCCGTTGCGAGCTGTGGTTTACCGAATGGCGGAGACCGGCTTTACTCGCATGCCTGTGGTCGGAAACGACGGCGAAAACCTGGTGGGAATGGTGTCTCTCGAAGATCTTCTGCTGGCGCGCGTTCGGAATCTGAATGAAGAACGGCAGCGTGAACGCGTGCTGCACTTACGCTTTCCGGTCCGAAGTCAGCGCTAAGCCGCGTCGCAAGTGCATCCTGTACATTGGTCTGGTGACCCGGATTCTGGATGGAAACCATGTTCGTGACCAGATAAAAGCGGAGTGCCGGCCGCGGGTTGAACGCATTGTAAAGCACGCCAAACGCGCTCCCGGACTGGCTGTCGTGCTTGTCGGCGACGATCCCGCCTCTCACGTTTACGTCCGCAATAAAACGAAAACCGCTGAAGAAATAGGCATTCGCGGCGAGACGATCCGGCCGCCGGCCGATATTTCGACGGAAGATCTGCTGTTGCTGGTGGGGGGGCTTAACGATGCCCCCGATATCGACGGCATTCTGGTGCAATTGCCTTTGCCCGCGCATATCGATTCACGGCGCATTCTGCTCGCGGTCGACCCGGAGAAGGACGTCGATGGCTTTCATCCCTTCAACGTGGGCCTGCTTTCAAGCGGACGCCCCCGGGTCCGGCCCTGCACTCCCGCGGGGGTGATCCAGATTCTGAAGCGTTACGACATTTCTATCGCCGGTAAAGACGCCGTCGTGATCGGGCGCAGCGACATCGTCGGCAAGCCGATGGCGATGCTCCTGCTCCAGGAGAATGCAACAGTAACGGTTTGCCATTCCCGCACGCGCGATCTTCCGGGCGTCTGCCGCAGAGCCGATATTCTGGTCGCAGCCATTGGACGAGCCGCAATGGTCACCGCGGATTACATAAAACCAGGCGCCGTCGTGGTGGACGTGGGGATCAACAGAGTCGATACGAAAACCGAAGCCGATCGCATTTTCGATCCCGCCCGGATGGCCGATTTCGAACGGCGCGGCAGCCTGCTGGTGGGCGATGTTCACCCCGGCGACATGGCGCGCCAGGCCTCCGCTTACACCCCCGTGCCAGGCGGCGTCGGCCCGCTCACGATCGCGATGCTGATGAGTAATACGATCGACGCCGCCGAACGCCGCACAGGGCTCTCGTAAAAACCGATGCTCAAGGTCGGACTCACCGGCGGCATGGCCTGCGGCAAGAGTCTCGTGGCGGAATGCCTGAGGGAGCTGGGCTGCCACGTCATCGAAGCCGATCAGCTGGGACATGAAGTCATAGCGCCTGGAGGCGACGCATATGACGCTGTCATCGACGCGTTCGGTCCGGATATCGTTGGCGAGGGGAAACAAATCGACCGGGCGCTGCTTGCCGCGAAGGTCTTCGGAGACCCAGCCGAACTGGAACGCCTGAACGCCATTGTTCATCCCGCGGTGCGCGCTCGCGCCCGCCAGGAGTTCGCAGCCATCGAAGCGCGCGACCCGCATGGGGTGATTGTATACGTGGCCGCGATCCTCATCGAATCGGGCGCTTACCGGGAAGTCGATAAAATAATAGTTGTCAGTTGCGAACGTGAGCAGCAGATTGAGCGCGCCATGCTTCGTCCCGGAGCGTCGCGGGCGAATACTCTCGCCCGTCTGGAACGCCAGATGCCTCTTGAGAAAAAAAAAGCTTTTGCGGATTACATTGTCGACGCCGGCGGCGAACGCGCAGACACGTTGCGGCAAACTGAAGCTATCTGCCGTGAGTTAAAATCGGAGGCTTTGAGGAGATCGTCATGAGACCACGCGCGCTCATTCTAACCTTACTTCTGGTGGCGGGATTCTGGTTTGTTACTTCGCACGGCGAATGGAATCTGCGAAACCTCAGCCTGGGCCGGCTGGTGCAACCGATTTCCACCAGCGGACGCCTCTGGTCCGACCCGGTGACTGCCCACGGTTCCGGCTTCGGCGCGGACGAGCAGAACAATATCGATATCTATAAGACGAACCGGCTGGCCACCGTAAATATCACGAGCATCGTCTACCAGCGGGATTTCTTTTTCCAGGTGTTTCCGCAGAAAGGCATCGGCTCGGGCTTCATCATCAACGAGGAAGGTGAGATCGTGACGAACAATCACGTCGTCAACGGCTCGCGAAACCTCACGGTCACGCTTTCGGATAAGAAGCAATACCCCGCGACCGTCGTCGGTATCGACCGCCGCAGCGATCTCGCGATTCTGAAGATTCACGCAGATCACAAGCTGCCGTTCGTACGCCTGGGCAATTCCGACAATCTGGTGGTCGGCCAGAAGGTGCTGGCCATCGGCAATCCTTTCGGGCTCGAAGGGACGCTCACCACCGGCATCGTCAGCTCGCTCGGGCGCAGTCTTCAGAATGAAGACGGCAATCCTCTCGAAGGCCTGATCCAGACGGACGCGGCGATCAACCCCGGCAACAGCGGCGGTCCGCTGCTCGATTCGAGCGGCAATGTCATTGGGATCAACACCGCGATTTACGGCTCGCAGACGGCGAGCGGCGAAGCGGGAAGCATCGGAATCGGCTTTGCCATGCCCATCAACCGCGCGAAAGAAAAACTGGAAGAATACCGCACCACCGGCCACATTTCGCACCCTACGCTGGGCGTGTCTCAGACTCTGTTTGTGCAGGGCGACCTGGCGGAAGCGCTGAACATGCCCGCTTCCGGCGGGCTGCTGATTGAAAGCGTGGATGATGGTTCGCCCGCGGAAGCAGCCGGTCTGCGCGGCGCTACGCGTTCTGTGATTGTCGGAATGTACAGGCTCGGAGTCGGCGGCGATCTCATCATCGCGATCGACGGAATCCCGGTTGACGGTCAGAACGCTCTCAACAAAGTCATCAGCCAGAAACACGCGGGCGACAACATCGTGCTCACGATTTTCCGCGGCAGCCGCACCATGAAAGTGACAGTGAAACTCGGGTCCGCGCCCGAAACTCTCTGACCGGGGAGTGGCGAGGGAGCTTTACGATCAAAAGGCGGCTGATTCGGAGTTGTCGAGACAATCCGCAATTTCCTTCTGCCGGATTGCTCCCTCCCTGATCATGCGCCAGTCGGTCTCGGTAATATCCACCGTGCTTGCGCCTACGCCCTCGCAGGCGCCGCCATCCAGCACGAGATCCACGCTGCCGTCCATGCTGCCGAAGACCTCGATCCCGCTGCGGCACGTCGGCCTTCCTGAGATATTCGCGCTGGTCGCAATGATCGGCTGATTCAGACGCGCGATCAGTTCGTCTGTGACTTTACAGCGCGCCTGCCGAACCGCCAGCCGCCCTGTATTGCCGGTAGCGCGCAGCGGCACCCTGGCCGAGGCCGGCAGGATGATGGTCAGCGCGCCGGGCCAGAACTTCCGCGCGAGAATTCTGAACCATGGCGAAATGTCCCGCGCCAGTTCTTCCACCATCAATGAATCCCGCACCAGCATCGGCAGCGCTCGGTGGATCTCGCGCCCTTTGGCCTGATAAACCTGGCGTACCGCCCGCACGCTGAACGGGTCTGCAACCAGGGCATAAAGTGCGTCGGTGGGGACGGCTACCACGCGACCGCGTTTAATCGCGGCAGCGGCCCGATCCAGTGCCTCCGGCGATGGCTCGTGGGGCTGAATCTCAATCAGGTCAGTGGCCACGTGGGTAAGCGTAACACAGCGTACCGCTTTAGGCGGACCGGTCTTCCGGCCCTGTATTCAGCCTCCGGCGGCTTCGAGGGCGGCTGCCTGCTGGCGCGGTTCAAACGAATAACCAAACCCGCGGACAGAATGGATGAAGCGGGGGGTGGAGGCATCTGTTTCGATTTTCTGCCGCAGCCGCAGAATGTAAACGTCCACGGTGCGGTCCGTGATGGCGCGGTCCTGCCCCCACACGGCGTTCAGCAGTTGCTCGCGGCTGAAGACCACGGCGGGCCGGCTCATGAGAAAGCCCAGCAGACGAAATTCGGTGGCGGTGAGCACCAGAGTGGTCCCGAAGAGTTTCACCTGGCAGCTGCCGCGGTCGAGTTCGAGACCTCCGGCCTTGAGCAGCCGCGAGGGCGCGGCCTGGGTGCGGAACTGCAGCCGGATGCGGGCCATCAGTTCGCGGATGAAAAACGGTTTGACGATGTAATCGTTCGCGCCCAGTTCGAGCCCTACGATGCGGTCGGTTTCAGAGGCCCGCGCCGTCAGGAAGATTACAGGCGTCTGCGCCAGTTCGGAGTCATTGCGAATCCCTTTGCAGATGTCCAGGCCGTCGGAATCCGGCAGCATCACATCCAGCAGGATCAGGTCCGGATGCACGCGCCGGCACAGATCGAGCGCCCCGCGCCCGGTTTGCGAACCGGTAACGAGAAATCCCTCTTTTTCGAGGTTGTATTTCAGCAGAGCGAAGAGATCGGCGTCGTCTTCGATGATGGCGATTCGTTTTATCACGGCAATTCCAGAGTACCGGGATTCACATTACAACAGGGTTAAGGCCCGGTGAACGGTCGGTGAAGCCGGCGCTCTTCACTTCACTTCACTTCACTTCACTTCACTTCACTTCAAACCGGTAACCGAATCCGCGCACCGTTACCAGCAGTACCGGCTCGTCGGGCTTCTCTTCCACCTGCTCACGCAGACGCCGTATGTGGACGTCAACCGTGCGGGGCGTAACGAAATGCTGTTCACCCCACACTTCGCGCAGCAACTGCTCCCGCGACCATGCCGTGCCCTGGTGTGTCAGAAAAAATTCGAACAGCCTGAGTTCCGTGGACGTCAGCTCGATCTCTTTATCGCCCTGGTACAGCCGCCGGGCGGCCCGGTCGAGCCGAAAGTTTCCCGTGCTGAGCGGCGCTTCCGGAGTCCCGTCCGTCTCCTGCCGGCGCAGATGCGCCTTCACCCTCGCCACCAGTTCGCGGGGGCTGAAAGGCTTCGTGATGTAATCGTCGCCGCCGATTTCGAGGCCGAGCACCCGATCCACTTCATCGGCGCGCGCCGTCAGAAACAGCACCGGCGTCCGCCGCAGCGTCCGTATCTGGCGAAGCTTCCTGCAGATATCGAAGCCGTCCTGGCCAGGCAGCATGACGTCGAGAAGAATCAAATCGGGTTCCCACGCTTCCAGATCGCGCACGGTCGGGCCGGCGCCGCTCAGAAGCTTCACGTCGAAGCCGTCGCGCGTCAGATTGTATTCGATGAGGGAAGCCAGTTCCGCTTCGTCTTCAACCACCGCGATTTTTCTGGACATAGAGCGTCAGACCGGCGCTTTTGCCGCCTGACAGGCGGGACAGGGGCAGATACTGCGCAGATGGTCGTACGAGTATATCCCGGTATTGTGCCCGTCGTTCCACTCGATACGCAGCGCGTAGTTTCCCACGGGCTCAATGCCGACCATCCTGTCTTTAGCCTTGTACATCTGAAATGGATTGGCGGGCGGGGCGGGCGCGTCCCCGGATCGCTTCGGCCGCGGTTCCGTTCCATGCGTGCCGGCGCAGGTGGCGCAGGGGCACCAGTCGCGCAGATATTCCACGGCGTACGAACTGCGATGGCCGTCTTTCCAGTCGATATCGATGCCTTTCGACTTTGAAACTGCAATGTGTTCCGGATCTGTTAACTGGCTTGTCATGTATGAATAATGCAGGTATGAATAATGCGGGATAGAAGAAAGCTATTGACTTGCGAGACGTTCGACATCGCGTACGCCTGAAATTCGCCGCATGGCGGAACAGAGCTTCTCCAGTTGTTTCTTGTCGCGCACATCGACTGTCATTTCGACCAGCGCGGCGTCGCTTCGGGAGTCCACTTCCGTCTTCGCTTCGAGACTGCGCACGTTGGTCTTCTCGTCGGAGAGCACGCTGGTCAGCTGGTGCAGCAGGCCAGGCCTGTCATCGGTATGCACCACGATGCGCACAGGGAACGAATCGCTCGCGTCGCGCGCCCATTCCACTTCGATTTTGCGCTCGGCGTCGTAGAGGAGATTGTTCACGTTCGGACAGGTCCGCGAATGCACCGCAATGCCCTTGCCGCGCGTCACGTAGCCGAGAATCACCTCGCCCTTGATCGGATTGCAGCACTTGGCCCGGTACACCATCACGTCGTCGACGCCGTGTACCTTAATGACCGCATCGTCATCCTTCCGCCGGTACTGCTCGCGGGATTGCGCGGGGGTGGGCTCAGCAGACGGAGCGGGCGGAACCGCTTCTTCCACCGACTGTTCCGCCACCGATTTTTGCAGCACCTGCCGCGCCGAAAATTTTCCGTACCCGAGGCTGGCATACAAGTCTTCGACCTTGCAGAGGCCGTATTCGGTGGCCACGCGCTCCAGGTCGTCCCTCTGTATACGGCTAAGCTGCACGCCGAGACGCCGCGCTTCTTTCTCAAGATATTTCTGACCTATCTCGATGGCGCGCTCGCGTTCGTTCTCGTTGATGATGTGCTTGATTTTGTTCTTCGCCCGCGAAGTCCTGACAATGGAAAGCCAGTCTTTGCTCGGCCCGTGCCCGGTCTGCGTGAGCACATCCACGATATCGCCGTTGCGCAATACATATCGCAGCGGCACGATGCGGCCGTTAATCCTGGCCCCGGTACAAGTGTTGCCGACCTCGGAATGTACGGCGTACGCGAAGTCGATGGGGCACGATCCCGACGGCAGCACGATGACCCGGCCTTTGGGCGTAAAGCAATAAACTTCTTCCGGGTAGAGGTCCACTTTGAGCGTGGACATGAACTCGCCGGGATCGCGCATCTCCTGCTGCCATTCGACAAGCTGCCGCAGCCATGCCACGCGCTGGTCGTCCTTGACTCCGCGCTTGCCTTCTTTGTACTTCCAGTGCGCCGCGATGCCTTCCTCCGCGATGCGGTGCATCTCCTCGGTGCGAATCTGAATTTCGAAGTGCTTGCCTTCCGGCCCCACCACTGAAGTGTGCAGAGACTGATAGAGGTTCGGGCGTGGAATCGCAATGAAGTCTTTGATGCGGCCCGGCACAGGGGACCATTCGTTATGGATCACGCCCAGCGCGCCGTAACAGTTCTTCACCGAGTCGGTAATGATGCGCAACGCGAGCAGATCGTATACCTGATCGATCGAAATTTTCTGACGCTTCAGCTTCTGATAGATGGAATAGGCGCGCTTCACGCGCGCTTCGACGCGCGCCGGGATCCCCTCCCGCCGCAGTTCCGCTTCCACGGTCCGGCGCATCCGCTCCAGATATTGTTCGTTTGAGGTTCGCTGGGTTTCAATCGAATTCGAAATTTCGGAGAAAGCTTCGGAATCGAGATGGCGGAAGGAAAGGTCTTCCAGTTCACCGCGTACTTTGCCCATCCCGAGCCGGTGCGCGATGGGCGCATAAATCTCCAGCGTCTCCCGGGCGATGCGTTCCCGGCGCTCGGCGCTCAGGCTTTCGAGCGTGCGCATGTTGTGGAGCCGGTCGGCCAGCTTTACGATGATCACGCGGATATCGTTGACCATCGCCAGCAGCATCTTGCGGTAACTTTCCGCCTGCCGGTCTTCCGCGGAGAAGAAATCGATCTTGCTTAATTTGGTAACTCCGTCGACGCACTTAGCCACTTCGTCGCCGAAGTTTTTCTGGATATCCGCCGTTGTGACGCTGGTGTCTTCGACGATATCGTGCAGCAGCCCCGTTTCGATTGAGACCGCGTCCATCCGCATGTCGACCAGTATTTGCGACACGGCCAGGGGGTGGCACATGTAGGGATCGCCCGATGCGCGTTTCTGACCCGCGTGATACCGTGCGGCGAACGTGTAGGCTTTTTCAATCTGGGAGGAGTCCTCTTTGGGACGCGCCTCTTTCAGGGACGCGATGAGTGACGCGAACTCCTGCGCCTGCGCGGCATCGACGGAAGCTTCTACCGCGGCATCGGACCCGGACAGAGGGGGCACACCTCTATTCTAAACGGCCCTTTATTTTAAACGAACCATGAGAATGGGGCCCTTACAAGGGAAAAGGGGCGAGCATTGCGCTCGCCCCTTCAGACCTCACGTTCGATGGTCGCTATTCCGTCTGTTCGGCGGCGTGCGATTTTTTGGCGGCCTTTTTCTTCATCGTGTCCATGGCCTTCTGGATCCAGGAATCGGCTTCTTTGGAATCGGCCATGAACTGTTCCTTCGTATCGTTCAGATCGGCCCGATAGCGAATCAGCAGGTTCATGTACGACATGGCGTTTTCGTAATCCGGATCGATCTCGAGCGCTTTTTTCTCGTCGTCAATACCGTCGGTGAGTTGCTGCCAGTATTTCGCTTTCAGCTCCGCTTTCAGGTCGGGTTCGGGCGCGGCGCCCTTCTTTACCTTCGCGGGCTTTGCGTTTTTCAGAGGTCCCGGATCTTCGGGCTTCAGGCCCTGAGCGGAGCGCGCTTCGCGCCATGAAGGCACAAACTGGCTCCATGCGATCACACCGAGCGTGTAGTAGGCTTCCTTGTTCTTCGGATCGGCCGCGATGACCTTCTTATTCCACTCGATCGCTTTCGGATAATCCTTCATGTTGTAGTAAAGGTTCGCGAGCGACTGCATGGCGATCAGTTTGTTCTTGTCGTCGAGGTTCGAGCCGAGCGCCGTCTGGAACTGTTGCAGCGCCGAATCGGCGTTACGCTTGTTCTCGGGCGCTTCGGAACCGGGTACATACTGCGTCATGTAGGCAGTGGCGAGATACAAACGCGCCGACGGAAGATCGGGATCGAGATCGATCGCGGTCTTGAAAGCGTCCGCCGCGGCTGTATACTGGCCCGCCTTAAAAGCATTTACGCCCTTGTTCAGGTTGTCGCGCGCCTTCAGCTTGTTGCAGCCCACGCTCAAGAGCGCAAGCGCAATCAAACCGGCAACCGCGGCTGTCCTGCCTGGCGTCCATCGGGCTGAGGCGATCCCGGGGGTCTGCGGTGTCCAAATCTCAGGCATTTACTTGCCTTCCTCCACCTTCGGGGTCATCAGGCCCACTTTATCGATGCCCGCGCCGTGCGCGATGTCAATCGCGTTGGCCACCTTTTGAAATTCGAGATCCTTATCGCCCTTCACGAAAACCACTTTCTCGGCGCGCGTCTTGAAGATGTCGACCAGTTGATCGCCCAGCTTCTCCCACGTGGCATCCGATTGATTGATCTTCAGGTTGCCCTGGGCATCGATGACGATGACCACAGTGCGGTCGTTACTATCCGGCACCTTCACGTTCGGAGGCGGTGGCTGGGGCGCCAGCGCATCTAATCCGTGAGGGGACACGGGCGAGATCGCCATGAAGATAATCAGCAAAACCAGCAGAATATCGATCATGGGGGTCATGTTGATATTGGACTGCGGACCGCTTCCCCCGCCGACTGCCATTCCCATAAATTAGCTCCTTAAAATTTTCCCGACCTGCTGTGGCAGGCGATATGCAGCAGGCGATTCCGCCCGCCCGTTTCATTTTTGCTATGTCTTAGGCTTCTTTGGCAGATTGTTGTCGGGAATCTGCTCGGTGAGCAGACCGACATCGTCCACGCCGCCGGCGCGCAGGTTGTCCACGACATTTTCGACCATTTCGTATTTCGATCGCGCATCGGCGCGGATG
>JALYHT010000113.1 GCA_030776225.1 Acidobacteriota bacterium
ACCCGGATGCGCCCCACCGTTACAGTTTACGCTCGCGACGATCCTCAAGCCGATTATTACGCGGGAAATGTATCCTCATCCGGATATTCGTGGACCTTGCGACCTTCTTTGCCATCGTACTTCCTGGGGTTTTAAAAAGCTCCTGGCGACTATCAAAAAGCCATCACATCTCCGGCGGCGAGCATCGCGTCGCCGATAAATTCGCGGCTTAATATATCGAGCCATATTGGCAGCAGTTTTTAACGGGCCGGAATTATATTGCCCTCATTATTATTGCCCGTTGGGCCCATCAGGGGTGGCAATGCCGGAGTCCCTGAGCAAGAAAGCTTCCCTTGTACGAAAGTGAGTCATTCCGACACACTGTCTGCTCAGATCCCTACGAACCGTGGGTTCTCGTACATACGTTTACTTTTAGAATCAAGGAGTTGAAATTGGGACTTTGTGGAGAGATGTTTGCTATCCTAATCCCGAATCGTTGAAGTAACTCAACCTGCCCTCTGCTGCAATACCGAGCGACCAGGATGACGTGATCGAGGTCAGACGCTTTCGGGAGTTTCTGGCCAAAAAAATCGACGCGTTATCCTCCGCGTACAGGGTTGCAGCAGGAGGGGTTTTTTGTTTGGGCGCAGGGTACACTCATGTTTCCCCTTGCGTCCTTCCGCTCAGCCTCGCGAATCCCGCTCGAAAAGCCCTCACCGCCAGACCACATCGGAAACCGCCCGCTGGACCGCTGTATCCGTATTCGCGCTCTCTTCAGCATGGAATTATCTGGATCGCCTCACCCTTTCCGCCGCCGCGCCGCGCATTAAGGCGGAGTTTCATTTAAACAACACGGATTACGGATGGCTTTTATCCGCCTTTTCCGTTGCATATACATTGGCGTCTCCTTTTGTCGGATGGCTTCTGGACCGCATAGGCGTCGAAGCGGGTATTGTGTGGGTAGTCGCGCTTTGGTCTCTGGCCACTGCCCTGACGGGCTGGAGCCGCAGTCTCTGGCAACTGGTACTGGCGCGCGTTTTTCTGGGTATCTGGGAATCGGCTGGCGTGCCGGCCGCAGGCAAACTCAACGCGATCTATCTGGCCCCCAAAAACCGTGCTGTGGGAGCGGCCATGACGCAGATTGGTCTCAGCATCGCGGGGGTGGGCGCGCCGTTGCTGGTAGGCGCGGTCGCAGGGTGGCGGAGCCCTTTCTTCATTTGCGCAGCATTGGGGTTGGCGTGGATTCCGGTCTGGATGCTGGTTCGGGCGCGCGTGCGGCCTTATGAAGAAGTTCCGCCGCAGGGAAATCCCGGCATGTGGCGGCTTCTGAAAGACAAACGGCTGCTGCTGTTGGCGGGAGCCAATATTCTGTGGATGGGCATCTACACGCTGTGGTCGAACTGGACCACTGTATTTCTCACCGCGAAATACGGGCTGACAACCCAAAACGCGTCCTGGTATGCGTGGGTGCCCCCAATCGCCGCCACGCTGGGCGGGTTCGCGGGAGGCTGGATTTCAAAGCGCGCCATTGAGCGCGGCGCGCCCGCCGTGAAAGCGCGGGTTTTTGGAACGCTCATCAGTGCCGTGGGGTGCCTGCTGACAGTGCTGGCGCCCCTCAGCCCCACGCCTTTGTGTGCGATGGCCGCTATCTCGGCAAGCTATTTCGCGGTTACCCTGGGCAGCGTAAATCTTTACACCATTCCCGTGGATATCTGGGGCGGCGAACATGCCGGGACGGCGATTTCAGCCCTGGTCTTTGCCTACGGGTTGCTGCAGACAGGAATATCGCCGGTTATCGGCAGCCTCGTGGACCATGTTGGGTTCACACCGGTCTGCTGGATGGTGGCTTTACCGCCTCTCGGCGGGTGGATCCTGTTAAGGAGATCGCTTTATCGGGATGTATAATCGGGCGGAGTCAGCGCTTGACGTAAACGGTCACGTTCGGCTGCGTCATTTGGTTACCGAGCTGGATTGAAACTGGAAGCGCGGTCGTGCCGGTAAAATTCTGCGCCACGCCGGACGGGATTTGCACGTTCATTTGCATAAGCCCAGCCACAAGACCCGGGGCTCCGCCCGCATATGTGACCACCGCGGGCTGACCGGCAATCCATGCGGCAGAGGCGCCGAGCGGTGTCGGATACGGCGCAGTGGCAGGCTTTCCATCAATGCCGGCCGGGCTCGTCGCGCCCTCACCCGTGAGATAGAAAGCGACTATAGATCCGAGCGGAGCGGGAGAGGTGGCGCTGTTTATAGTCCCATTCTGATTCACGGCGGCGACAGGCCCGCTGCCCGAAGCGTTATACGTAAAAAGACCGGGCGCCGTAGCCACGACCGGGACCGCGCTCGCTGTAGACGACTGTCCCTGGTAACTGACAACCACGTCCTCCGATGTACCGGCAATGGCTGCGTAGGGCACAATGGCCGACACCTGCGAGGATGAGGCATAGATCATCGGCGCATAGACTCCACCCACTGAAACCGTAGTCCCCGCCAACAGGGTTCCGAAGAAGCCGTTCATGCCGGGCGCCGCCACAGCGGGCGTGTCGGGTCCGATTCCCGTCCCGAATACGGTAATGATTTCACCTGGCGAAATGGTGGACCCGGAGCCGCTTGCCGCACTCACGACTGTAATCGTGGATGCCACGGGGATAAGCAGCCGAATCACCTGATTCCCGCTATCCGCCACATAAACATCCCCCGATCCATCGAGGGCGAGACCGTAGGGTTGGTTCAGCTGCGCCCTGGTACCCGGCCCCTTGTCGCCGGAGAACCCCGGAGAGCCGGTACCTGCAATCGTAAACTTTGTGCCGTTGGCCAGAACTTTCTGTACTGTGGACGACTGATAGCTCGGAAAGTAAATACTTCCCGCCGCATCCACGGCAATGCTTTCGGCGGAAACATTGGACAGCACGGTGTGGATGTTTCCGTCGGTGGTAATCTCCCGAATATTGGTATTGCCGAGGTCCGAAATATAGAGGTTTCCGGACGGATCGAAAGTGAGAGCGTAAGGGCCGGCGAGAGCCGCTTTGTTCGCCGGGCCGCCGTCACCGGAATAGCCCCAGGAGCCAGTGCCGGCAATTGTCGAAATATTGCCTTTACTGTCGACCTTCCGAACCGCGGCATTACCGTAATCGGCAATATAAACATTGCCGGCCGAATCGACCGCAACACCGGAAGGCACACTCAACTCGGCCTTCGTGGCTGCGGCGCCATCGCCGGTATACCCGACGGTTCCGTTTCCCGCGAGCGTATAGATATTGCCGCCGGGCACGATTTCGCGAACCCGCGCATTATGCGTATCGGCTATATATACGTGGCCGTTCGGGCCTACTGCGATCCCATGCACATCGGAGATCTCGGCCTGAACCGCCGAACCGTTATCGCCCTGGAAGCCATAGGTGCCGTTGCCCGCGATGGTCTTGATATATCCGTTGGAGACCTCGCGGATCACCTGGGTCAGAAAATCGACGAAATAGTAGTTACCCTTCGAATCCACTGTCACCCGCAACGGGAAATCGAGTTGTGCGCTGGTAGCCGGACCTGTGTCTCCGAAATATCCTTGTGCGGTACCAATACCGGCTGCTGTGAAAATCGTGTACTGTTGCGCGCTCAGGGTGCTGGCCGCCGTTAACAGGCCCAAAAGTATCGGGAAGCTCTTCATTCAGTCCAGTTTTCTAAGACGCCCGAGTGGTTGCGCGGGTTGCGGAATTCCGCTCGGAGTATCGTTGCGAATATTGATTTGAGTATCGGCGGGAAGTAATACCGCCCGGTCAAGCTGTAATGATAGCAGCGGCGGCCAGGCTGTACCGACAACTCAAAAGCCCCAGCGCCACAGACTCGCGCCCACCGTGTAGCCCGCGCCTACGGCCGCGAACATCACCAGATTGCCTTTGCGCAAGCGGCCCTGCGTAATGGCATCTCGGGTGGCCAGAGGAATGGTACCCGCGGTGGTGTTTCCATATTGGCCGATGTTCATCATCACCTTTTCCATCGGCAGACCCAGCCGCTCGGCAGTGGCATTGATGATCCGGCGATTTGCCTGGTGGGGGATCAGCAGGTCCAGGTCGTCTGGCGTCAGACCGTTCCGGGCAAGCAGACCCGTGCAGACCTCATACATTTTCAGGACCGCATACTTGAAAACCTGCGCACCTTCCTGATGCACGAAATGCATCTTCTTCTCTACGGTTTCCAGGCTGGCCGGAATGCGGCTTCCGCCCGCCGGCATCTTCAGATAAGAAGCGCCCGAACCGTCGATCTCGCCTTTGAAGTCGATAAAACCGGGAGCGCCCTGGTCGCCGTTGCCCTGTGGCCCCGGTTCGAGAAGCATCGCGCCGGCGCCATCGCCGAAAAGCACGCAGGTCGTGCGGTCTTCGTAGTTGATGATGCGGCTCATGGTATCCGCGCCGATCACCAGCACTTTTTTGTGAGTGCCCGCGGCGATGAAGCTCGCGCCCGTCACAAGTCCGTAGACAAACCCGCTGCAGGCCGCCACCAGATCGAAACCCCAGGCGTTTTTCGCCCCGAGATTATGCTGCACGAGACAGGCGGTGGAAGGGAAAAGCATGTCGGGAGTAACGGTGCAGACCAGAATCGCATCGAGATCACGCGCGTCGATTCCCCGGTTGGCGAGGGCGGCCCGGGCTGCGCAGGTGGCAAGATCGGAAGTTGCAACGTCGGGCCCGGCGATGTGCCGTTCGGAAATTCCCGTACGGTCGATGATCCACTCGTCGTTGGTCTGGACCATCTTTTCAAGGTCGGCATTGGTAAGAACGCCGGGGGGCACGTAGCACCCGACAGAGGTAATTTGAGCTTTGATAGCAGCCATCGGTTAGAGGTAAGTAATCTTTATATTATGGTCGATGAAGCCGGAACCGAGGACAGTTTTCTGCGGCCCGTCAATATCGAAAGCGCTCTGTTTTTCGAATCGGCCGCCGAGCTGTTTCGCCGTGTTCATCGAGAGATACGGCCACGCACTCCCGTGCCGCCGATCGATGTGGAGTACAGAAACTTCGCCAACGCCAACAGCGATGTGAGGCTCGACAGCGGGGCGATTCGGGTTCGCATCAGTGACATTCTGGAAAACGCTCCGGCTCCGGTTACCGAAGCGCTCGCTCATATCCTGCTGGGAAAACTTTATCGCAGGCCTGCCGCGCCCCAGTACGTGCACCGGTACAGGCTCTATCTTAACCGCAAAGACATGCGCCGCCAGATCGGTCTGGTCAGACAGGCGCGGGGCAGGAAGGCACATAGCGGGCCCGCGGGCGCGGTTCACCACCTCGAACAGATTTTTGAAGAGTTGAACGCGAAGTATTTCGGAGGGATGATGGCCCGCCCGGCGTTGGGCTGGAGCCACGTCCGCTCCCGGACTCGCCTGGGGCATTTCGACCCTTCACACAACATGATCGTGATCAGCCGGATTTTCGACGATCCGCGGATACCCCGACTGGCTCTGGATTACGTGATGTATCACGAAATGCTTCACCTGCACTATCCGGTGGATCACAGCGGCGCGCGTCGCTGTGTCCATACTCCGGAATTCAAAGCGCACGAAAAGCTTTTCCCTCAATTTCGGGAGGCCAGGGCGCTTCTCCGGACGCTGAATTAACAGGCAATCCGGTCACTGGAAGGTTTCGTTCAGCAAATGGGCCAGACGGTAACCGGCTTTCGCGAGCTGTGCGCGAATCACAGGCAGGATCTGAATCTCGTATTCCTCGCCCACAGCAATGTGCAGGGACTGAACAGCGTCGCGTTCTGAATTGCAGAGCGCCTGATCCGCGGTTCCGGCTTCCGGGGGCGCGACAGGAATGCGAGGCCTGAGGGCGCCGTAAGCCATGGTCACAGCGAGCGCATGACTGCCCCAGGCCCATGCGGGTACATCCATTATTAAAGCGCCCGTCAAGGCGCCTGCGGCCTGCCATTCGTTCGCAAACTCAGCATTGATGGCGTCCGCATATTGGCCCTCCCGCGATTGCCGGTCGGCGAGGTCTTTCGCAATAATTTTGTAATCCCAGATTGCGTGCAGGTTCTCGGGCTTCTTCCAAGTGAAGAAATAGATGGCGGTGCAGTTTCCGCCACGATCGCGATTGTCGCCGGCATGGAGCGGCTGAGTCAAATCTCCGACGAGGTGAATCACGTAGCGGAGAGCTTTTGCCCGATCGGCTGAGCTTCTGGCGCGGTCACGAAGAATAGCCCATTCGTTCGCGATGGCGCTGACAATGCAATCCGGCTTTCCGTCGGTATTGAGGCACCATTTCATCAAGTCGGGAGGGCGCGCCGGATCGGCCGTAACCGCAATCGGAATATCGATGAAGTGCCACTCGGCTGTTCTTTCGACATTTTTGACGTCGTCGGCCCAGGTAGACACATCCGCCATCGGATCGGCGGGACGGTCTTTGCAGAACCGGTTCAGGGCGGAGTCTATGGGATTTTCGCGCAGCAAGCCGGCGACGCCGATGGATGCGGCAGGGGTGAGGTGCGCCCGTGCGATCAGGGCGATGATCTGATGGCCTTCGCAGCCCCACCCGAAGGCCGATCCGCTGCCGACCGTAACGGCGGCGAATAGCAGCAATATCCCTCGCATCGCGGCGCTCAGGTGGTTGCCGCGGCGGGGCTGACCGGAGCGGGGCTGACCGGAATGGAAAACTTCATTTCAAATGACGCCTCAAGGTCCAGGCGTCCGGTCGCGTGTTCTCTCGTTCCAGTTTTTTCCAGTCGTCCGCCACCTCAATCAACTTGCCCGTAAGGTGATTGGAACGCTCCGATGCAAGAAACAATGCGAGCTGTATTTGTCTCTCGGGCGGTACTCCGCCGGTAAGCCGTATCTGCTCCGCATCTTCGACCTCTTTGGGTCCGGCCAGCTCCTCAGCCGCCAGAATCTCGTCGGTCATGCTGGTATATGCGCCGCCGGGGGAAAAACAGTTGATCTGAACGTTCTGGTTCCGGACTTCCTCGGCAACACTTTCCACAAATCGCACCACCGCCGCTTTGCTGGCGCTGTAAGGAGCAAAGTTTGGGCGTGGACTGGAGGCGGAACTGTCGACAATTACGAGTATCTTTCCGCTTCGCCGCTGGGTCATCTGGGGCAGCACGCTTCGGCAGGCATTCATAACGCCGATGACGTTGGTGTCAAAGATTTCCTCCCAGTCGCGGGGACGATGTCCCGCGAACGGGCCGATGGGGCCCAGCACCGCGGCATTAGCGATGAGCACCTGCACCTGTCCGTAGACAGCGGTCATGCGATCGACGGCAGCCGTAACCTGTTCGAAATCTCTTACATCGGCACGAAACCGGTGAGCCCTGCCGCCGGCGTGCTCAATTTCAAGTTTGGTGACATCCAGTTCACTCTGACTGCGGCCCAGAAGTCCGACAGGCATGCCTGCGTGAGCGAAACCGATCGCCAGGCGCTTGCCGATTCCACGTCCGGCCCCAGTGATCAACGCGGTCACTTGCTGGTGGGAGTTCAAGGGGTATTCTACCGCCGGGCCAGATTGCGAACGGCTGAGCAGGCCGCAATCAGGCGGAAACTCCGACGTCGAACGCGGCAGCGGTTGCGATTGAAGCCGACAATCTCAGCAGGGTATGGTCCACGGGAATGGGCTCGGCAGCTACAGCCCGCGCGGGCCGCAGGAATTCAGCCACTTCGGCAGCGGGGTGAGGCGCCGAAAACAGAAAGCCCTGCATGAGTGAGCATCCGGCCTGGAGGAGCGCCTCGCGCTGCCCTTCGGTCTCAACGCCTTCCGCCACCACGGTTAACCCCAGGCCCTGCGCTACCCCGATCATTGCCTGAACCAGTCGATGGGCCAGTGGATCGGTATCGATCGACTGCACAAACGATTTATCGAGTTTGATGCCATCCACGGGAAGCCGATGAAGATAACTGAGCGAAGAGTACCCCGTGCCGAAATCGTCGATGGATAACTGCACTCCGAGTTTCCGCAGCTCGCGCAGTTGCCCCTGCGCCACCCCCGCGGCGTTGATCAACAGGCTCTCCGTCAATTCGATTTCGAGGCTGGAAGGCGGTACGTTGTGGCGTCGCAGGCAGCACTCGACCGATTTCGCAAAATCAGACCGGCAGATCTGCAGGGGTGAAACGTTAACGGCCACGGAGATCGGGCTCAGACCGAGCCCGTTCCAGTCGGCAATCTGGCGGCACACCTCATCGAGCGCCCATGCTCCGATCGGAACGATCAGGCCGTTCGCTTCGGCCGCCGGGATGAAACTGAGCGGAGCGATTTCGCCGTGTACAGGGTGACCCATCCGGATAAGAGCTTCAAAGCCCGCAAATTTTCGGTCCGCGGTGACTTTCGGCTGGTAGTGAATTACGAAATAGTTCTCGCGCAACGCTAGCCGGAGCTCCTCATCCATGCGGGCGCGGTCGAGGAGTTCGTTCCTCGTTGAAAACACTTCCGCGCGGTCCCGTCCCAGATTCTTGGCGCAGTACATTGCCGCATCGGCGGCTCTTTGCAGTATTTCGGCATCGGCGCCATCGTCCGGGAAAAAAGCGATCCCGATACTGGCGCTCGACCCGAGTTCATGCCCGTCTATAAACATGGGTTGACGGACAGCCTCGAGAACGCGGCCGGCAACCTCTGTAGCCTCCCCTTTTTCGCGCAGGTTGTTCAGCACAATTGTGAATTCATCCCCGCCGATTCGCGCCACCACATCGTCCGGGCGCAACGCCTTCTTCATCCGCATGGCGATCTCGCAAAGGAACAGATCGCCCGTGCGATGACTGAAAGTGTCGTTCACGCGCTTGAAAAGATCGAGATCGACAAAGAAAACGGCAAAGATTTGCCCCGTGATTTCCGCCTCCCGCACTGAACGGACGAGCCGCTCTTCAAAAAGGGCGCGGTTTGGCAGGCCCGTCAGCGAGTCGTGTTGGGCCTGATACTGAAGACTGTCATAGAGGCGGTTTTGTTCTACAGCAAGGCGCGCCAGGCGCTCTCCGGTCTCTCGCGCCTCCTCATCCGCCTCCCTGGGTTCGGTTCCGGCGGGGTAAAAAAACAGGATCGCGCCAGGCTGCGCATCGGTAGCCCGGACGGGACGCGAGAAAACAATTCCGGGTGCGGCGCCACTCACATGAGATTGAAAGATTTTCCAGGCTGGATCGAGAGAAGGTTTTCGACCGGACACCGGCTCCAGCCATACTTCAAAAGGAACCGCGCGGGCGACCCGAAGAGCCGTGAGCCACTCGCCGGGCACTCCGGCGGCGGCCGCGATGTGGCAGCTGTCACCGCGCTTCAGCAGAATCGCGCAGGCCACATGAGAGCACTCAAGCCGGATGGAGCGCAGAACAGCGTCCAGGACGGCGCCGAGGGCCTCATTTGAAACCAACATTTCGAGAATCCGGCGGCCAGCCTGCTCCTTGCGCCTTTCCGCCTCGAGAGCCACGGTTCTTTCTTTGACAGCCTGCTTCAGCGTGCTTTCGCGAAACAGGTAGCTCCGCTCCCTTTCACGCGATGCCGTCATACCGGTAGCGATCAAAAGACCGACCAGCCCTGCCCAGAACCAGAGCGCATGCATCGCCTGCTGGGCGTGAGCCATGCCGGTGAGCAGCCAGGTTACGACACCCAGCCGCATCACCATGGCCAGCGGAATTGCGTCGCGCCCTCTGGACCTTTTTCCCATTCCCCTTCATTAATCGGAAGAACAATGGGAAAACTTTAATTGCCCGGAAAACTTACCTATTGAACATGCTGCGAAGCTCTTCTGTTTTCGAGCATCCAGGCGATGCTCTTGAGAATGCAGCGGTCCATGACGACGTCCAGACCGGCTCTGCGAGCTTTTTCCGCCGCCTCCTCGTTGACCACCCCTTCCTGCATCCAGACGGCTTTGGCGCCCACGCGAATGGCCGCGTCCACTACCTCCGGCACCTGGTCGGAACGCCTGAAGATGTTCACGATATCGATCCGCTCGGGGATGTCGTCGAGAGAAGCATAGGCTTTCTCGCCCAGAATCTCGCTCTCGTTGGGATTCACGGGGATGATACGGTAGCCTCGCGACTGCATATATTCGGAGACTCCATAGCTCGGGCGGGAGCGCCGGCTGGAAAGGCCCACCACCGCGATGGTCTTAGATTGACGAAGAAGGGTTTCGCCTGTCATTTGCAAGCCGAATCAATTTTCGCACTTCTTCGGGGGCGAGGTGGCGAAATTCTCCGGGTTTGAGAGAACCGAGCTCCACCGCTCCGATGCGGACGCGGCGTAGTTTCTCGACCAGATGTCCCAGATGCTTGAACATAATGCGGATCTGCTGGTTGCGTCCCTCGATCAGTTTCACTTCGTACCAGGGATTATCGCCGCGCCGCAGTAATCGCAGTCCGGCTGGCGCCGTGCGGCGTCCGCTGATCGGGATGCCGGTACGGAACTGCTCCTCCGCTTCTTCCGAAAGCTGGCCTTTGGATTTCACCAGATAAGTCTTGGAAACGTGGCTTTTGGCGGCAGTGATCAGATTCGCAAATTCGCCGTCGTTCGTCAGCAGGATCAAGCCCTCGCTGTGGTAATCGAGACGGCCGACCGGATACACGCGGCCTTTAACGCCGCGCAGGAAGTCCATAACCGTCATTCGGCCTTCGGGATCGCTGGCCGTGCTGACAACGCTGTCGGGTTTATACAGCGCAATATAAAGAAGATGCTCGGGTTGCCTGATTAGTTTGCCGTCTACTTTGATGTGGTCCGACTCGGGGTCGGCTTTGGACCCCAACTCCGCAACGATGTGACCGTTGACGCTCACCCGGCCTTCGGTAATCAGAACTTCCGCCTTGCGGCGGGAGGCAATACCCGCGGAGGAGATGATCTTCTGAAGTCGCTCTTCCATTATTCGGTGTTCTCCGCCAATGCCTGGTCTTCCGCCGGTAATGCCAGGTCTTCCGCCGGCTGCGCAGCCAGCCGCTCGAGGACCGGGGCCTGCGGCGCTTCGGAATCCTCTGAAATTTCCGAACTGGCCAGATCCTGAAATTCTTTAAGACTGGGCAGTTCCTGCAAATCCCGCAAGCCGAACTGAACGAGGAACTCGCGGGTGGTCTTGTAGAGAATCGGCTTACCGATGACCTGTTTGCGCCCGGAACTGCCGATCAGCTTACGATCCAGCAGCGTTTTGAGCACACCCGCCCCCTGCACCCCTCTGATTTCCATGATTTCAGGGGCGGTAATAGGTTGCTTATAGGCAATCACCGCAAGAGTTTCGAGCGCGGGTAACGAGAGCTTCAGAGGAGGATTCAGATTCCGCACAAAGCGCCGGACAGCCTCGTGGTGCTCCGGCTTGGTGGTCATCTTAAAACCGCCCGCGATTTCGCGAATGCTGAGACCCCGTTCGGGTCTTTCGTAATCGGCGGCGAGCTGTTCAAGCAGCTCGATGACCCGGGCTTCGGGCTGTTCGATGGCGGCGCAAATCTGCTCGAGCGACAGAGGCTCGTCGGTTACATAGACGATCGCTTCGAGGACGGCTTTCAGTTTCGCGTCCTCCATGGTGATCGGCTCCGCCGGCTGTTCATCCGGAAGCAGTTCTTCGGCGGAAAAAGATTCCTGTTCCATTTCCTTACTTATATTCCTCTTCGACAGCAGTGGACACTTCGGCGGCGGATTCGTCGAACCGATCGCCTTTCGCGAGCGCAATTTCACCGAACAACTCAGGCTGCAGGATCTGGACAGACTGCGTTTTAACCATCTCGAGTACGGCGAGAAAGAGACAAATCATCGCGCGGCGGCTGCGCTGCTGTACCATGACGCGCAGAATGAAAAGCGGGGTGTCCTTCTTCGTCGCTTCCAGAAGGGAGCGAACATGGAGCACCATTTCGCTCACCGACACTTCTTCTTCTTTAATCTCGTAGACCGGGCGGCTCCTGAGCCGTTCGAGAACTTCCCCGAAAGCTTTGATCAGATCGAAGAGGCCGACGTCCAGGCCCGGCGTGTCGTCTTCGGTCAGGAATTCTTTGATCTGGGGATTCGACCAGACATTTTCCTCTATGATCCGCTTCTGCTGCAGCATCTCGGCGGCGTCTTTGAAGCGCTGGTGTTCGAGCAGCCGCTGAACGAGTTCCTCACGGGGATCTTCGGCGGTTTCGCCTTCTTTCTGCAAAGCCGGATCGGTGGGGAGGAGCAGGCGCGACTTGATGTGAATCAGCGTGGCGGCCATGAAGACGAATTCAGCTCCGATATCGAGGTCCAGCTCACGGGCTTTATCAAGATACGCCAGGTACTGAGCGGTAATGGTCGCGATGGGAATGTTCCGTATGTCGATTTGCTGGCGGCGGATCAGATCCAGCAATAGATCGAGCGGCCCGTCATATTGATCGAGATGTACGTTCAGGGGCGAAGAAGACACCGTGGCCAATCTTTCATTATCGCCTGCCACGGAGGACGCCCGAGGCCACGGCGCCAGCTTCGTTTACGAGCAGACCCATTTTGGGATGGCTGGGCTCGAAATCGGCTTTGAGGCCGTAATCGATCAGGGTCTCGCTGGTCGTGGGCCCAATGGAGCCGATGAAGGCGGACCTGAGCGCGTCGAGAACCTGCGGCTCGATTCCCTCCTCGCGCGCGATCCTCATCAGATTGACCAGTTGCGTGGAAGTGGTGAACAGGACAACATCGAACCCGCCCGCGATCAGGCGCGCGGCAGCTTTGCGAAGAGGTGCCGTGTCTTCGGGAAGGTCCCAGCCGTAGATTCGGACCGGGGTAACTTCTTTGCCGAGCGCGCGCAGGCCTTCAATCAGTTCAACGTTGGACTCGCCGTACTCCTGGAGAGCGATCCGGGTGTTCGGAATGCCGCGTATGGTGGCCAGCACATCGCGCCAGGTATTGGGTTCCGGAACCTGTACGTCGGGGGCAAAGCCAAGCTCGCGAAGCGCCGCCGAGGGTTTAGGGCCGCGTACGACAAGGGTGACGCCATGGAGCGCGCTCCGGAGGTCGAGTTCGGGGTAACGGGTCAGAAGGGCTTTCCAGAGCAGGCGCGTACCTACGCCCGTGAGGAGAATGACGCAATCGAAATCGCCTCGCAGCAGGCGTTCGGCGAAGCTGAAGGCCTCGCCATGTTCTTCGAGGGGAACCTCGCGCATGGAAGGAGCGACGAAGGGTTCGCCTCCCTGTTTACGGATCAGGGTAGCCATTTCGGCTTCGCGGCGGCTTTCGAGAGAGAGGACGCGCAGACCGTCGAAGGGCATATCCAGATTGTAGGCCGCGCAGAATGCCCGCAGGGATCACTTTCGCGGCTTCGGTCATCGGCGCTACTTCCAGAGTTCGTCGATGGGCCCGTAAATATCCTGGTCGGAATTGGGTACGTAGTAGAAGCCGCGCCCCAGGGGATCGTCATGGCGAACTGTGGTCCAGTTGATTCCCATCGCGGAATAGATGGTGGCTTCGATGTCTTCCGGCTTCACAATGCGCCCGCGGGACCAGCCTGGATCCACTGTGGTGGCGCCGGTTGCATCGGTGGCGCCGATTATTTTTCCACCCTTCACGCCCCCGCCCGCGAAAAAGGCGAACTGCTGGGGATGGTGGTCGCGCCCTTTGGCGGCGGTAAGCGCGCCTGTGGTCCGTCCAAATTCACCGGCCATAACGATCATCGTGTGGGCGAGGTCGCCTGAAGCTTTCAGGTCGCTCAACAGTTGCGAAAGGCCGTTGTCAAGCTGCGCGCCGAGTTGCGGGAGCTGGTTTGCGGCATAGATGTTCTGGTGCATATCCCACCCGCCGAGGGTGATTTCTATGTAGCGCGTGCCCTGGTTTGCGGCGATCGCCTGTTTCGCGAGAATGCACGCATTGCCGAATGCGCTGTTGCCGTAAAGTGTCGACTCGGCCGCGGAGTACTGAAAAGCCGCGGTCACGGTCGGGTTATACATCATGCCTTTGGCGGCCGAGTAGAACTGGTCGTAGTCGGCCATTGGCTGGCCATTGGGCGCCTCGACGCGTAACGGATCGTCGAGATGATGCAGGAAATCCCAGCGGGCGTTGAAGCGGCTTTGCCCGTCGGGGTTGGTCGTGTTCTTGAGACCAGTGGTGGAAGGGGTGACCTTGAAAGGCGCATATTCCGCCGGGAAGTAGCCCGGACCCGCGGCGCCGTTCGAATTCAGCGCCAGGAACGTCGGGAAGACCTGGGAGGGAGTGCGCTCGGCTTCTTTCTCAATTGCGACCACGCTGCCTATATTTGGCGACACGTTGCCGAGTACGCCGGCAGGATTGCGGCCGATCTGGGTCCATGTCTGAGCCAGCGAATGAACGAGGGCCCAGGCCTGCATGGATCTGACAATGGTGAAATCTGCGGTCATCCCGGCAAGCTTCGGCAGCAGGCCCGTTGGAAACAGCATGCCATTGACAGTCGCGGGATTGAAAGTGGCGGGCGTGGTGCCGTTGACGACTTTCAGATCGAACGTATCGGTGTGGCTGGGAGCGCCGGCCAGCAGGATGTAGATGACGTTCTGAGCGGTGTTCCGCATCTGCACCGAAGTGGTATTTATGACCGTAGTGGCGGGGAGCCTCGAAGCGAGCCACGACGCCGTCACCCCGGTGCCCGCAATGTTAAGGAAGCGGCGGCGCGTGAGATGGGGCCGGGCCGAGAAGCTGGCCACGGGATGCGGGTATTTTGCGAGGAGACGGTCAAACTTGTCCTGTTGATTCATAGGGCCTCAGTAGTTGAAGACAAAATCGACCTTATTAAACAGCGTCCAGAGCAGGTCTTCGGCGTTCGATTTGCGCTGTGCCGCGGTTGCCTTCGACCCGCCCGTGCCCGTTTCGAGTTCGGTTGTGGCGAGGGTCATTTCAGCGGCCGTGGGAGTCCGGGACAGAACATCCATAAACAGCGTATTCACGAGAACTGTGTCGGAATCGGCAAGCAGATTGGCAAGAAAGCTGGCTGTGGCGCCGGTACCGGTGGCATGGATTCGGCTCTGGATGAAGTTGTCGTTCATCAGGCCCAGCGCCTGCAGAATCGAGCCTTCGGTTTTACGGGGCTGATCGTCGCGGTTCCCGCGCAGGAACGTATCGAGGAACTGGCTCACCGCGCCGCCATCGGGCATATTGACCACATCCGGGGCCTGCATCGCATATGAGATTTTTCCGAACCCGGGGGAGGTTACGTCATAGACGGTGGATGCATTGGTGAAACCGGGGACCGTATACAGGGGAAGGGTACCGATTGCGGTTATTACAGAATCATGCACCTCTTCGGACGAGAGCCGGCGAACGAACTTGCGACCGAACAACTGGTCCCACGCTGGATTCCACGTGCCGTTGTAGTCCGAAGAGAGTTGATAAGTTTCGGAGTTGACGATGAGACGCTGCAGCGCTTTCACGTCGTAATTACTTTCGATGAAATAGCGGGCGAGTCCGTTGAGGAGATTCGCATTCGAAGGCTGGAGTGTCCACGGTGCCGGGGGAGGGTTGTCGGGATCGAGGCGGGACGGGTCGAACTGATCGGGCGGATCGACAATACCCACGCCAAAAAAGGCGGCCCACATATAGTTGACGGCGGCCCGGGCGAACTGAAAATCGCCCGTCACGTTTTTCGCCAGCGCCACCCGGTAATCCTCGCCCGCGGCGGCCTGGGCGCCAGTGAAAATGTATGCCGGGGTGATTGTCTTGACGGCGCCGATCGGCTGACGCGCAGGACGGTTCCCGGTAGTGGTGTTCAGGTTGTAATCGGTCTTGTACGAATCGAGCGACCAGTAGCTGTAGGTGGCGCCCGTAGTGGGGTTGGCGGGCAGGTTGATACTTCGGGTCCAGGTATGCGCCATGAACGCGGACAAGCTCCAGGCCTGAGCGCGGGTGGTGTGGCTGGCCCAGAGACTGAGCGAGTTCAGATGGCCATTGCCGTTATGGCAAAGCAGGCAGTTGACGTGCGCCAGCCCCAAAAAGACGTTTGCCACGTTCGCGGTCTGCGAGTCGAAAATGTCCTGAGTCGGACCACCGGTAACCACGCCGAGAGCAAGATAGTTGATCTGGCCGTTGGTCTGGTCGAACGAGTTGTTCCCCTGCGCCGCAATCAATTCGGTAGCCATCTGGTTATAGGGCTTGCCCGCGGCAATGGAGTCGTGAATCCATTTGTAAAATGCATTGCGGCCTTCGGGGCGGATATTGACCTGGAC